>NZ_CP144914.1:3371172-3694897 GCF_008014775.2 Alkalicoccus halolimnae
GGTCGTCCATTACTTTGGCAGCGTACAGGTCTACCCCCGGCGCCACGCCGCGCATGCCGTCGGACTGAAGAGGAGCACTTCCCGCTAGAATGCCTGCTACGTGCGAGCCGTGGCCGTGATCGTCTTCGTAATTGGAACTGTAATTAAGAAAGTTGTAGCCTTCTTTTACATTCAGATCTTCGTGGGAGGTAGAGATGCCGGTATCAATGACGGCTACTTTTACGCCTTTCCCGGTCAGACCGGCGCGATTTGCGTGCTGCAGCTGGATCTTGTTAAATCCCCACACCGGGAATTGGTAGTCTTCTAATTCGTCCGTCTCACTCAGGAAGACGGGGGGATCGGCCTCGATATTTGTGACGTCCCTGTTTTTGCTGAGTTTACCGGCTGAATCATCCGTTAACGATACGAGCGCTACACCGGCGTTCTCATATACTTTCTTAATGTCTCCGCCGGCATTATGAATTACACTTTCGTCAACAACTTCTTCAAACGTAACTAAGTATTCCTGTTCAGCAGCAGAAGCAGATGAAAAAAACATTCCTGGTAGTAGGGTGACTAAAATACCTATTACGATGAAGAAAGCTGTTCGGTTTGTCATGATGGATGATCCCGCCTTTATATTCTCTTTTGTTTATTATACCCTCTTTTCATGAGAATAGGGGCCTATATTTAGATCTTTCAAACTAACGGTATAAATGGTACTTTTTTACTTATCTTTTGGCCTGTGTTTTTGAAACAGGATCGGTTACCCGCATTTTTGTACAAGGGGATCAGCTTCCTTCCGCTGAGGATTACGTTCCGGACGGCGGTCTCCGTCCGAACGCCTTCACCGGAAAGCGCAGAATAGTACCCGTATTTACAAATGAGCGGAAAGTTGTTTTGAAAGAATTTATTTGTTTATACGTGAAAAAAGAAGCTGCCCGTTTTGGGCAGCTTCTCTGTAGTGGATTTATTTGAAATAGTTTACCGTTCCTTCATATAATGCGTCCGCTGCTGCATTTCTGAAAGAGTTTGTTTTCATACGGTCTGCTTCTGCTTTGTTTGTCATAAATCCAAGCTCTACCAGTACAGAAGGCATCGTCGTATTCCGGATGACGTAAAAGCCCTGCTGCTTCACACCGCGGTCGCGGGTTTTTAATTTATCAATCATTTCTGTCTGGAGGTTTTCTGCCAGCTTTTTGCTGTCTCCGCCCCAGTAAGCAGCGTCAAAGAAAGTTTCTGTGCCGCTCGCTGAAGTAGCGCCGGCTGCATTTGCATGAACACTGATAAAAATGTCTGCTTTTGCATTGTTGGCAACACGAACTCTTTCCGCTAAAGAAGGATACCAGTCGGACCTTCTTGTCATCACAACGTTAGCGCCCGCCGCTTTTAATCTTGTTTCCAGACGGAGACTGACGTCCAGGTTAATTTCTTTTTCCTGAAGACCGTTCGCTACAGCCCCTGGATCATTTCCTCCGTGTCCGGCGTCAATAACAACCGTTTTCCCCTGAAGACTGCTTGCTGCTTCCGGGTCAATGATCTGCAGATAATAAAGAGAGACATAACCTGTGACGGAATCGGTTGATACTTTAGCCCATCCGCTCAGCAGTTCGTGCACATTTACAGTTGTACCGTTAGGGATCGTACCGACACGGTCATTGGAAGTGCCGGGACCTGTACGTACATTTAAATTATTTGCGTTAACAACTTTTCCTTCAGCGATCACTTTTCCAGGTCCGCTGTTATCGACTTCTTCTTCCTTTTCTCCATCTTCATCAATGAAAGAAAGGGAAACATAGCCGCGGATATCCTTTGTAGAAACGAGTGCCCAATTTCCTTCGCGCTCATGAATACTGACTGTTGTACCCCGTGGAATACTTCCAAGTGCGCTGTATTCCGTCGAAGGAGAAGGCCGGACGTTTAAGTTTCCAGAACTCGTTACAACGCCGGTAGATTTTGCATTACCGAGAGCAACTGAGTCAACTGTGGCACTGAATTCTGAATAAAGGGTACGTGCCACCATATAAGAGAAGTCGATACGTGTAATGGTTTCTTTTGGTCTGTATGTACCATCCTGATACCCATTTACAATTTGTGCATCGCCAAGTTCACGGATGAATTTATAATAAAAACTATCAGGCTTAACGTCTGTAAAGAAAGACCCTTTAATAGGGTTGTAGGTGAAAGCTCGTGACAGGACGGTAGTCATTTCCTGCCGGGAAATATCGGCGTTCGGTCTGAATGTCTGATCCCCGTAGCCATTAATAATACCCCGGCGTTCCATTTCAGCTATTTCTCCTTCAGCCCAATGACCTCTCGCATCATCAAACGAAGATTTTCCGTTTTTGCCATCAGCATTGATCGCTCGAGCAATCATTGTAGCTGCTTCGGCACGTGTGAGTGTGGACCGCGGAGAAAATACTCCAGGGGACTTTCCTTTGACTATGCCATCTTGAGCAAGTTTCTGTACCTCACTCGCATTCGTATCGGAGAAGGAAGTACTTGCAGAAGCCGGCGCGGCGAAAAATGTAAGGAGCAAAACAAGGGACAGTATCCAAATTAAATTCTTTTTCATAAGCGCCTCCTTTACTTGTGATTTCTATAGATAATACAGGCACAGAGCGGGATCATTTAGCGTATCGTTCATTATAGTGAATAAATTCACCGGAAACGATATGTTTGAAATAAAATGAGTTGGGGAATGTTAATAGCGCCTGTTTGGTTTCTCAACCACATTTAGCTTACCACACAGGGATTTTTAAGCGATATGTCAGATGGCACATTTACTGTAATAATCTGTAATACAACGTGGGTAAAAGTTCACCGCAGTGAATACAGCGCGGATTTTTTATTTTTTCAGGTTTGAATTTTTTCAGGGAGGGGAACACATTCACTAGGAGTTGAAACCACCACTTTCATCTCTCCCCCCTATCATTTTTGATATATTGCCGCAGTATCAGACATACAGCGGCAGATGGATAACGAGCGATGCCCGCCTCCGTCCCAAGGTGCGCATCGCTGTTTCCATGTTTGAGCTGCTTTTTTCGGGAGATTTCTGCCCTAATTTTTATACCATCATACGTCCGTTTTGAGTTAAACACGGACCGTGTTTCTGCGTCTTTTGGACGATTTCCCTTACTTATTGTGTTTTTGGAAAGGTTTTTTCAGGAATTTCCATTCGGAAGGCCGATGCGGAAGGCTTGGGAAGGTTAATTCTGCCGTTTCCTCTTGTAATTCTGCCACAGCCTCGTTTTATTCTGCCTCATCTCCTAATATTCCCACCATTTCTCCCGCTAATTCTGCCACTACTCCCTGTTTTCCCGCCAATTCCTGCTCTTTTCCCAGCCGCACTTTTTTATAATGAAACACCGCTTAACCCGCCTTTCTCCGTGCCATGGAGGAAATCCCCTTTAAATCAGCAGAGACCCTTATGCAAAATCACTGCACCATGCCATGATGGAGGGCAGCTTCCGGAGTTTGAGCTTCAAGCCAGCTTCCTGAAACCCAAAAAAAAGGCGCGCCCGGGGGCACACCTTTTTTATTTATTTGCTATTATTTCATATCGAGGAAACGTAGAGATACGAAACCTTCTGTAGATCCGTCAGAAACTTTTGCCCAGTAGTTGAATTCTTCCTGAACTTCAACGGTAGATCCACCGGAAATGCTTCCTGTAACGGAGTCCGACATGGAACCGCCGGAACGTACATTTACATTTGAAGTGTTAATGATTTCCGCCTGCTGGCCGGAACTGCTTACGCTGCTTACGTTTGCTGTGGATGTGCTTCCGTCGTTGTCCATGTCAAGAAAACGAAGAGATACATAACCTTCTGTAGATCCATCAGAAACTTTTGCCCAGTAGTTGTACTCTTCTTCCACGTCTACTGTTGTACCGCCGGAAATTGTATCGATGCGGGAGTTAGATAGAGATGGACCGCTGCGTACGTTTAAGTTGTTTGCATTAACAACTGTTGCTTTATCGGAACTAGAGCTTGATACGTCCGCTGTAGATGCTACAGCTTCTGAAGAAGAACTGTCTGCTACACGTCGTGCAGAGTGATACTTCGGAGCCCAGTAAGAATTGTTCATGGATGATACTGTAACACCTTGTGATGCAGATGTGTGTACGAATTGGTTATTGCCGATATAAATCCCGTTGTGACTCACACCTGATCGGTATGTACCTGAGAAAAATACGATGTCCCCTGCTTGCAGATTAGATCGGGAAACGCGGCTGCCTTCATTTACCTGGTTTGCTGTGCCGAATGGAAGATCAATACCTTCCTGTGCAAATGCGTAAGCTACAAATCCTGAACAGTCAAAACCAGATGGTGTTTTTCCGCCCCACTGATAAGGTGTTCCCTGATGTTTCATTGCTTCTGATACGACTCCTTGCCCTGATGCTTCTGCTGTCTCTGTATCAACAGTTGTTACAGAGAAAAACATAAATGCTGCTACAATTAAAACCCACCACTTTTGCATGCCCTATTCACTCCTGTAATTTTCAAATTTTGTGTAACGTCTTGTCCGAAGACGTCGTCTGTCTCTTAACCACAAATTGAATTCTAGCACAGATGGATCCGAAACAATGTAACACTGGGATTACAATATGTTTACGCGTGCGACATGCGTCATATAATCCTGTTATATCAGCGTTCTCTCCAGGAAATTTATTTTAAATTTATCTTTTCCAAATATTCTCCATTGCTGCAATTACTCTATTGAACCTTAGAGCCGCAACGGTTACAAACTTTAGGTCAATAATGTTTTTCTTTATTTAGAATTTTTAGAAATGTTACTAATCCATTACAGAGAATATTATTTCTTTAATACTACCGTTATATTAGCTGTTTTTTTTGCTTATACAGGAAAAATTTTCAACTGATACAGTCTTTGCCAACTTCATTTGCAGGCGCACACAAGCATAGCGTTTCATCACATGAATCGTTTTTTCAAAATAGTGGACAACTGCGCCTTTCTTTTTCTTTCATAACGTTATGCGGATATCAGGTTCCGTTACATAAATCAGGACCGCTCTTATCAATATGTAAAAAAAGATGACGCGAAGGGTTCCTTCTATATAAGTAAAGCAGATAACCTGGCCCAGGGCACTTCCTCAGCATTTTTTCGTTTCCGTTTCCTTAAACAGCCGCTTTCCGGAGGGACCGTTCTCAGCTAACCCCTTCCTCCCGGTGGCCGGACGGGTCATTTCCCCGGAGCCTCCCCCATCTCCACGGCAGCTTACGGTGAAAAGGACAGAGCATCATTTGTCTTCTAATAAAGACAGCTCCTTTTTAACCCTCATTGATTTCCCCTATATAGATTGGGAAGTTCCATTTTTATAGAAGACCATTTTCAACCATCATGGTGCACGACTTTTGCATGAGTGTCTCCGTTATAACTCCGGGATCTTACAAGTGAGTTTGTTTTGCTGTTTTTCTGTTACATTCTGTTCTGCAGGTAAAAAGAGGACAAGACAACCTCCCTGGATATAGACAGGCTCGTTAAAATTAGATTTTTCGTCTGATCCTGCTTATTTTTACGACGTGTACGTAAGAGCCCCAGACTTTAAACAGGGGCTTCTTCATAAGGAGGAGTAAAATGGAAGGAGAGGGCGGTAAACAGAAGACTTACCCGCTTGAATGTCATTACGATCATAACGCCGCACGGATAGAAAAATGCTTTTAAATCAGGTTTTCCGGCGTTCTTCATATCAGTATGCGTTCGTTATATCTTTTTACTTCGGCCGCTAAAATCCGCTTGCATTTTTTAACTTGCACCGCCTTTATAGAAAGCACGTGCGCGGGCCTGGGAAAGTGCCGTTGATTAAAACAAAATCTCCCTGTTACTACGTGAATTTTCTCGATGATTTCCGTTTACTATAAGGATGCATGTAACTTTAGGAATAAAAAAGGATGCTCTTTTTTTTCGTGCGGGAGCTCAGCCGGATGTTGTTTAAAGTCCTTCGCCTGATTTAAATGCCGCTGCCCTGAACAAACTGCCCGGCATTTTTCTGCCGGGCAGTCTATAATATGAAAATCAGGCACAAAAAAAGCTCCGGAAAATTCCGGAGCTTTCGATGTGAAAGTGAAGAGTGAATTATTCAGTGTCTTCTTCGTTGTCCATTTCAGTGTTATCTTCCGCTGCTGGATCTTCTTCGTTCATTTCAGCGTCGTCTTCTGCTGCTGGATCTTCTTCGTTCATCTCAGCGTTGTCTTCTGCCGCTGGATCTTCTTCGTTCATCTCAGCATTGTCTTCAGCCGCTGGATCTTCTTCGTTCATCTCAGCGTTGTCTTCTGCTGCTGGATCTTCTTCGTTCATTTCAGCGTCGTCTTCAGCCGCTGGATCTTCTTCGTTCATCTCAGCGTTGTCTTCAGCCGCTGGGTCTTCTTCTGTGTTGTTCTCAGCTGCTGGATCTTCTTCTTCAGCTGGTGCTTCTTCGTTCGTAGTATTGTTTTCAGCCGGTGCGTTTTCAGTATCTTCTCCGCCGCCGCAAGCTGCTAGCATGCCTACTGCGAATACGCTTGATAGTACTGATAGTGTTAGTTTCTTTTTCATTGGTTCATTCCTCCAGAATTAAGTTCATAATTTTTTAAGATCCTCTGATGAGGAACTGAGGCAATCATACCTGCTGAATGCCCAGAAAACAACCTATTTCGCATTAATTGCAAACTGTTAGACGATTCAATGCATTCTAACGTTATTTTGCGTTAAAGTTATGGGAAAGTGTGTGAAATAAAGCTGATTTTGGTAGTGGTTACTAATAATTAGTCCTGTTTTCCTGTTAAATATCGGCTGATGTCTGTAAAAAATCTACAGCGATATAGTAACCTTACCCCTATACTTAAGAACACATTTCTCCTATCCCATTACGAAGAAAATCGCCAATCAGGTCATCTTCTTCAGCCTTTTAATGATAAGGCCACGTTGTACGCCTTCCCGTCCTCCTCTGGTAGTAAACATACCTGAACCATTCTCCCTAAATTTTTTCGAGAAATTTGTGTAGTGAATGAAAGGAGGAGGAAAAGAGCCCCTGTTAAGCTTTCATTCCGCTTTTTTAAAACCGGGGCGGGATGGGGCTCCTTTTCATCCACGCGGCTCCAGAAGCTTTCTCCTCTGCGTGATTCTGATCTTTCTGCGATGATAATCAGTTGATTAAAGGATTTTCCATGATCCTCTGTTAAAATAAGTTTACCGATTCATTGGAGGGGGGTCAGAAGCAGTCAATGCGTAACGACAGATTAAACGAAATCTATATTATCCGTGCACTGGCTATTATCGCGGTTCTTTTCGTTCATGCGACAAGCCGCGGCGTTGTGGAAACGATGGAGACCGGCTCCCTTTCCTTCACCGTATATAATTCTTTTAATACCCTGTTCCGCTTTGGGACGCCGACTTTCATTCTGCTCAGTGCGTTTGTCATTTTCTATAATTACTACAGACGCCCCATCGACAGCCATTTAATCAAGGGCTTTTATAAAAAAAGACTTTTATATATTCTTGTACCTTACACCCTTGTTTCTCTCGGGTACTACTGGTTTAAAGTAGTGGTCTATAACACGGACCCTGCTTTCTCTGTTTTTGCAGGGGAATTCACCGTGCAGCTCCTTACAGGGAAAGCCCACCCTCATTTGTACTTTGTGTTTATAAGCATTCAATTTTATCTGCTGTTTCCGCTTTTGCTTTATGTATTTAAGAGATACCGCTGGCTGACGCCTCATTTGATCTGGGTCGGCCTCGTTCTGCAGTGGACTTTCGTGCTGTTGAACAACCTTTATTTTCAAGTGCCTAATAAAGGCTCCTGGTCTCTCTCCTATCTGGCTTATTTCTTTACAGGAGCTTATATCGGTATTTACTTTCATTCTATTAGAGACTGGCTTACAGGCGCTCATTTGAAAAATAAATTCGAAACACTTGCCTGGGTGTTGATATGGACGGCCTGGGGAACAGCGACCTTGCTGCACATTTATGTATGGCACCAGCTGCGCCTTTACGATACAGTTTTTGATACCCGGCTTTTTGAACTGCTGTGGAATGTGCAGACACTAACTTCGGCTGTTATTTTGTTTCAGGTGGCGTTTTACATTCAGCGGACAGCGTCTCCTTTTGTTATTCGGGCGCTTACCCAGCTGGGGATCGTTTCTTTCGGGGTCTACCTGTACCATCCGTTTCTGCTGATGGTCTGGGAAAATTATGCCTTGAGCGGAGATACCACCCTGCTGTTTTTGTCCGTTTTCGGGCTTGGTTTTGCTCTTGTTCTGGCTGTTTCCTGGGCCGTGACCTATTTTTTCATGATGAAAGTACCGGCTTCGTGGATCCTTTTCGGAGCCGGCCCCCGTCTTCGTCCAAAGAAGCCTTCCGAAGCGGCCGTGGATACGAAAGAAAAAAGATACAAAGAAAACTAGTCAGACAGAAACAAGCATGGGGGTTCAGCTCCCATGCTTGTTTTTACCGGTCTGAAGACATAAAAAAGAAGCTTCCTCCAGGGGGAAGAGGAAGCTTAGAGGGGGGAAATTATTATATTCCGTTATTGCCTTCTCCCTCACTAAAGTTATTTTCCATGTCAGGAGCGTTTTCAAAGTCACTCTCTAACTCATCGTTGCCGCAGGCTGTAAGCATAGTAGCTGCAAACAATCCTGAAAACAGCGGTATCATTAGTTTTCTTTTCAAAACAACGTCTCCCTTCAAGCTGATAACTTTGCGTGGGGCGGTGTATAACAAATCGACTTTGCTATACCGGCATCTTCTTGCTTCGTGTCCGACTAACAGTCTTCATCCACGCTTTTTTCCAACTGTATTGTTGAATCCGTTATGACAGGCTTATTATTCGTTACCTTCAGCTGGATCGTTTTCCATGCCGCCGTCCATTTCTTCGTTTGCAGCTGGATCATTTTCTACATCAGTAGTGTCGTTACCGCCTTCACCGCCGCAAGCTGCGAGTGAACCGAGTACAAACATACTGGAAAGTGCTGTTACCATCATTTTTTTCTTCATTATAAATCCCTCCATAATATAGTTGTCTTTCTTTATGCTCATTCCCTGGTAGTCCAGCGAATGTTCTATTCTTCTCTTTCACTTTTGCAAACATGTAAAACCTTATTCATGCTATTTTGATAATGTTTCACATTCATTCCACATTGTTTACAGATTTCACGATCACGAAAAACCCGCCGAATTTCCTTTCTGGAGGGACGGCTTCGGCGGCATACCCGCGAATTAAGAGAACTGCGGCGAAGATTAAAAGAACTTGAGGAGGAATTAAAAGAACTGGAAGAGATTAAAAGAACAATCAGCTGAATTAACAAAACTTTCGTCTGAATAAAGAGAACCGATACGTAACTTTAACTGAACCAGCCGCTCCTTCAACAGAACCGACCTCTCTGTGCGGCCCCCGCTGCCCTTATCGAGTCAGACTTCCCTAATCAGCCTCCAAAATGGTGGTTTTGAAAATTACTCTCAAAAGCCGGCGGTCGCCTGCTTTTTCTGAAGAAAATCGAGCAACTTCTGAGTTTGGATGCTCTGATGCTTGTTAAAATACTCCATTCCGCCCTTTGCAAAACAAAAAACGCCGTGACGACGGATCGTCATGGCGCTTTTCAGGTGGTTTTTATACTGCTACTCTTCTTTGTCACCGAGTGCAAACATCAGCTCCGCTTCGGCAACGATTTTGTCATCTACTTTCGCAGTGGCTTTTCCTTTGCCGACCGGGCCGCGGAGACGGGTGATCTCCACTTCGAGATGAAGCTGGTCGCCCGGTTTTACCTGCCCTTTAAAGCGGCAGCTGTCGATACCTGCGAAAAAGGCGAGCTTTCCTTTGTTTTCTTCTTTTTTTAAAATCGCTACTGCTCCTACCTGAGCCAGCGCTTCAATGATCAGCACCCCGGGCATGACAGGATAATCCGGGAAGTGTCCGTTGAAAAATTCTTCGTTTGCGGAAACATTTTTGTAACCGGCTGCGCGCCTGCCTTCTTCCACTTCGAGAATACGATCGACGAGCAGAAAAGGGTAACGGTGGGGAATGATGTCTTTAATTTCTTCGATGGAGAGCATGGTTCAAACATCCTTTCAGCATTGTAAAGTAAAATCAGCACCTGGATACAAGTGTACGATGTTTTCCTTATAGACTCAATCACTTTCAGCAGAAGGATTCTGGCTGCGGCAGATCGTTTTCTGCTTTACTCAAAAATGACAAAAAACCTCTATGACAAGTGATGTCATGGAGGTTTTTCCAGTCCACTTATGCGTGGCCGTCAAACGGGTATTGTCACCTAACCACCGTAAATAATTTCGAAAATATGAGTCCACGTGGTCGGATCAAACACTTCAAAAGCATTATCTCCCTCGCCGACAATAGAGTAGCCGACCATGGCGCCTACTGCCATGGCTATCATAATCAGTACAAGCGTAGATAGGACGCGGAACCAGATCGGCACGAGGCGGGTCCGCTTCCAGAACCAGTGCTTCTCCTTTTTCTGCTTCGGCTGTTTCGTGCTTCTTGTATGCTGTTGTTCTTTTGTCTGCGGCTGCTCCGCAGGCATTTTTGTTTCTTTATTATTCATACGGTTCGCTTCTCCTCATGACGTTATGTCAACGTTATCTCTGTTTTACTTTCACCAGCTGGTCCAGCTGCTCCAGCATTTTCCCCGTCCCGTTCACGACACAGCTCAAAGGGTCTTCGGCTATGAAAACAGGCACATTCAGTTCTCCCGACAGGAGGGTATCCACCCCGTGAAGGCAGGCCCCGCCTCCTGTAATAATGATTCCCCGGTCAATGATGTCTGCGGAAAGCTCCGGCGGCGTGCGTTCGAGAACAGAAGTGGCGGATGAAATAATATGCCGCATCGTTTCCAGGAGCGCTCCGCTTATCTCAGCGGAAGTAATCGTGACGGTACGCGGCAGCCCGTTGACCGTATCTCTTCCGCGGACGTTCATTGTTTCGTCCCGGCCTTCGGGACAGACGCTGCCGATATTCATTTTTATCAGTTCCGCTGTCCGTTCACCGACTAAGAGCTGATGCTTTCTTTTTATATAATAGGCGATGGCGCTGCTTAAATGATCGCCGGCTTTTTTGACCGTTTCGGAAGCAACGATTGTGCCCATCGATATGACGGCTATATCGGTCGTGCCGCCGCCGATATCAATAATCATGCTGCCAACGGGCTGATTTATATCAATTCCCGCTCCGATCGCTGCCACTTTTGGTTCTTCTTCCAGGTAGATTTCTTTCGCTCCGATTTTTTCAACGGCTTCCCGGATGGCCTTTTTTTCCACCGTTCCTGTCTGGGCAGGACAGCAGATAAGCACCCGCGGTTTGCCGAACATGCTTTTTACGTTTATTTTATCGAGAAAATGTTTCAGCATTTTTTCGGTTTTATCAAAATCTGCTATGACTCCATCTTTCAGGGGCCGGACGGCGGTAATATTGTCGGGGGTACGGCCGGCCATATCGAAGGCTTCCTGACCGATGGCGACTATTTTCCCGCTTTTCATATCGACCGCTGCGACGGACGGTTCATTTAACACGATGCCTCGCCCTTTCACATGGATAAGTACGTTCGCCGTTCCGAGATCAATTCCGATATCCCGTCCAAACATCTACCTCAGCTCCCCCGCCTTAATTTATATTTGTGTGAAAATAAAATAGGCATTTTTATAGGCATTTTTGATGTGCTGTTTTATTTGTAAACGCGGAGCTTCTACATAGATGAGGTTCTGCTGAAGCAGGCCTTTTTACGGAAGAGCAGGCGGTAATATACTGCTCTATTTTCGATACCCGCATATTCGTTCCATAAACATACTATTACGAGATTCCTTTATCGCTATATTTTATCATAAATTTCAAACAAAAAGGAAGTCGTTTAGTACAAAACTCGACGGCTGTCTGTGAAAATTTGTTGATTTTCTACATGCAGAAGCTGATGTCATCGGCTGTTATTTTATTCCTATGAACCTGTCTGTCAAAAGAACCATTTTCTGAATAATCTGTTTTCTTTTTGCTGGAAGGGGTAGTTGTTCTACGTCTCCCCCGACAAAATTAAAAGAAGGAGTGAAAGAAATGTTCCAACGTTTTGACAAGCTGCAGATTGATCTGCCGATGCCGGACAAAGCAGATCCTGCTGCTGCAGCCGCGGTTCAGGAGCTGATGGGCGGTCGTTTTGGTGAGATGTCGACGCTGATGAACTACATGAATCAATCCTTTAATTTTCGTCAGAAAAAGAAGCTGAAGCCATTTTATGATCTGATTGCGAGCATTACGGGGGAAGAACTTGGTCATGTCGAGCTTGTTTCAGCCACCATCAATTCATTAATGGAAGGGGCTACTTCTTCAAGCGATGACCCAAAAGCTCCTCTCGCTCCCGGACTGGATGCCCCGAACCTGCATCACTTCATTGTCAACGCCCAGACGTCTATGCCCGGCAATTCGATGGGGCAGCCTTGGCAGGGTGATTACGTCTTCAATAGCGGGAACCTCGTCCTGGATTTACTTCACAACTTTTTCCTCGAATGCGGGGCACGCACACACAAAATGCGCGTTTATCAAATGACAAGCCACCCGGTAGCCCGGGAGATGATCGGCTACCTGCTCGTGCGCGGTGGTGTCCATACGCTTGCCTATGCCAAAGCCCTCGAGGAAATTACCGGCGTTGATGTGAAAAAAATGATGCCGATTCCCGATCTCGACAACAGTAAATATGAAGAAGCAGAAAAGTTTGAGCGTCTCGGGCTTCATCGAAAGCTTTTCACTTTCAGTCCGGAAGATTACCGTGATATAGATAAAATCTGGGTCGGTAATCACCCTGACGACGGCAAACCGCTCGAAGTGGAAATCGGCATGCCGGAAGGCGGCGAGAAACCGGATTTCGAAGCGAAGCCGGAAGAATTCGCTCCGGGATACAGTCCGGAAGATTTTTACGATATTGCGGCTAAACTGCAAAAGCGGATGTAACATTCCTTCTTTCATCGATCGTGGCAGCGATACGCACCAGCCTGTTTTAAGGCGTCCCGGCACCCTAAACTGTCGAGACGCTTTTTTATTTGTTAGTGTAGTTACTATTCTTTTAGTATTAGGAGGAAAACTCCGCTTCCACTGACCTGCCGTGGAGGAAATCTCCAGCTTCCTCGGACTTGCGTCCTGCGGGATCTTCCGACCTCCTTCTTCCACTGGCGTCCGCCGGTTTCCGCTTCGTTTTTATTGTTATTATAGAAAAAATTTTCTGCTGCTATCAACGGTACCTTCAGCGATTAGGATCATCGAGCGTCTGTATAAAGATATTAGAGGAATGTACCAAGATCTCACGTAAGTCAGAGGAGCACCAAAATTGTAGTCTTTTGTTAAATAACAGAAGCAAGTACTCTAAATTCAGTTCTTCAATAATCCAACGATCCAATTTTATTTTATAAGAATTGTTCTGTTTGTTTCACTCTTTTTCTGGCTATACAATAAAATATGTTATTTCTCTTCGAATAAAAAACGTTCATGACCGTGGTTTTGAAGGGGTAATTTCCCGGGGAATAATAAAACCCCCTGCCCGGAATGGACAGGAGGTTTGAATAATAGCATGAAGCCGTTTATGCAAAATTAGAGTTATACGTTTTTTCTTTTGCTGTTGATGGTTCATCCTGCTCTTCTTCGTTTACACGTTCGATATTTGCTCCGAGTGCGAGCAGTTTTTCGGTGAAGTCTACGTAGCCGCGGTCAATGTGTTTAAGTTCAGTAACGCGGGTGTACCCATCTGCTACGAGTCCTGTCAGTACAAGAGCGGCTCCTGCACGAAGGTCGGTCGATGCTACTTCTGCTCCCTGGAGCTTAACCGGTCCGTTGACTATCGAGGTTCTTCCTTCAATTTTAATATCCGCGTTCATGCGGCGGAATTCTTCTACGTGCATAAACCGGTTTTCAAAGACGGTTTCTGTAATGACGCTGTTTCCTTCAGCAATCAGCATAAGGGCCATCATCTGCGACTGCATATCGGTTGGGAAACCTGGATGAGGCATCGTTTTAATATCGACAGCTTTCATCTTCTCCGGCCCGATGACACGGAGTCCTGTGCCTTCTTCTTCAATATGAATACCCATTTCCGTCATTTTTGCGATAACCGGACGCAGGTGTTCGGGAAGGACATTTTCAATAAGAACATTTCCGCCGGTGATAGCAGCCGCAGCCATAAATGTACCTGCTTCGACGCGGTCTGGAATAATGGTATGATCCGCTGCGGTCAGTTCTTCCACTCCGTCAATACGGATCGTGCCTGTGCCTGCTCCGCGGACTTTGGCGCCCATCGCGTTCAAGTACGTAGCGAGGCAGACAATTTCCGGCTCTTCCGCAGCGTTTTCTATTACGGTTCTGCCTTCTGCCATCGAGGCTGCCATCATGATGTTTTCAGTGGCGCCGACACTTGGGAAGTCGAGATAAACTTTGCCTCCCTGAAGGCGTCCGTCGACTTTAGCTTCAATGTACCCGTTGCCGATCTCTACTGTCGCGCCCATCGCTTCAAAGCCTTTTAAGTGCTGATCAATGGGACGGGAACCGATGGCACATCCGCCCGGAAGCGCGATCCGCGCATGACCCACGCGTGCCAGAAGCGGCCCCATAACGAGGAAAGAAGCGCGCATTTTGCGGACAAATTCAAATGGTGCTTCTGTTGCGAGCGGCTTTTCCGCATTAATTTTAAGATGGTTCGTTCCATCGTACTCCACATCGGCGAAAAGATTGCGAAGAACTTCGCTGATGGTGTAAACATCAGCCAGAGGCGGTACGTCGTAAATGTTACTCGTTCCTTTACTTGCTAGAATAGATGCGGTAATGACCGGTAATACAGCGTTTTTTGCGCCTTCAATGCGCACGCTTCCGCTGAGCGGACGGCCTCCGCGAACAATAATTTTTTCCAATATATTCCCCTCCGTGTCCAGATGCCTGCGCAGCTGGTAATCGTAAAAGTCGATTTCGTATTTTGTCTAAGATTTTTAAAAAGCGTCATTTGTTACAGCGAACGTTTTGTATTGGTAAAGCACCGTACATAATCAGGTCCCTTCAGGCGGACCCACATGTACCTTCCGTGCTTGCCGCTAAAATAAATAGCGGAGCGATGTAGACCAGTTCAAGTAGTTCAGCAGAAATCCGGTAACGAGATGCGTAAGTGCAAGCGTTGTTAACACCATCAGCGCCTTTGCTTTGATACCTTCAGGATCTTTAACAAAAACGTCGAAGCGAAAGGATTGTACACACCACCAGACGACCACTAAGACCATGAGACTGATCATGATGTTAAATAGTGACTGCTGACCAATGGAATCCATCATGCTACCCCTCCGTACGTTTCTGCTCTTTCTCTACTGTGAAAATACTCGATTTTAAGCACAACCATAATCTTAACTAAAATCCAAAGCCAAAGCTACCTCTAATTAGCACAAATCTACGGAAAATGGTAGTTCTTTCGTATGATTTTTGAGATTACGTCCTTTTTTCCCTTTTTTCACTACAAAGATAATCAGCGGCAAAAAAACTTCTTATTTCTTATTATTCACAAAAACAGATAAAAATAATCTTCTTTTTACGAAAATGTTAAAAAATGTGTAATACAAGGATTTCATCTTCTGCCTCTTTTTGCAAACTCATTTTCCTTACTTAAAAAGGGTCAACCTCGCCTATGTACTTCAGGTCTTTCATTATTACAGTCGCTGCCGCCTTCGAAAAGTTACACATTGAATAAGGAAATTGTTGATGTGGTCATAATATGAGGTAAAAATATTCTGTATATTTACAGGTTATAGGAATTAATAGAAAAATGGTATGTGTCAATCTGCCTATTTTATAGAAAAAATATACAAGAATGAGGAAGGTATCCGCATCTTTTTCAGGTCTTAAGACTTTTGTTCCTCTCATAATTTCCAAAAGAAATTAGTTCGAAAAGCTCTGCCCTCGGCTGGTGTAGTTATAAATGCGCGCCGCTGGCTTTCATTGTTGAGTTGGGTGGGATAGAGGAGCGGGGGCTGAATTAATAAAACTTCACGCCGAAATAACAGAACCTGTGCTTCAATTAACAGAACTACACGAAATAAACAGAACTATCCGCCGGTTTAAGAAGACCGGGGGCTGAATTAAAAGAACTTTTTTCCGAATTAACAGAACCGAAGCAGCAATTATAAGAACCGTCCCACCCTACCGAGAGAAGGAAAGATCAGTTGAGGCCGTCCCACCCGGAAGGCGCCCCCATAAAGAGGCTGTATCCAGAGAAACGGAAACGAAAAATAGTGGTCAACATATAGTAGATATTCTATTTCAAGGGAGACTTTTGATTTACTCCACATTAAGAGCATTTTACTCATCAACATCAGAGATTAACTCATTTTTCAGGGGGATTTACTATCATTAGTCGCGTTTACTCTCAAATGGGAAGGCTTAACTGATTTTAATGATCGCATATTGACGTTAATTCATCGTTTCACCATCCGAATTCATCATTCTACCCACCACACCCACCACCCCTCAAACAACGAAAAGCAGCTTCTGCCTGGAATTGCGAACGTATGGGGCGACGTGATCACGACTTTATCCCAGCAGGTTACCATCAGAATAAGGATCCATTAAATTGCCGCTGGAACAATAAAAAAAATCCCGCCTGAATACAGACGGAATCGTAATTAGTTCTGGGCAACTTCCAGCCGGTTTACGGCTCGTTTTAAGGCGAGCTCGGCCCGGTGGAAATCTATATTATCTCTTTTCGCTTCTTCTAAACGCCGCTCGGCCCGTTCTTTTGCAGCCCGCGCACGCGTGACGTCGATATCTGATGGCAGCTCGGCAGATTCTGCAAGAATGTTCACTTCATCCTGGCGCACTTCCATGAAGCCGCCGCTTAGTGCGATGAGGTGGACATTGTTTTCCTGCTTCAGTCGAATCGCACCGATGGCCAGCGGTGTGACGAGGGGCAGGTGGTTGGGTAGAATTCCCAGCTCACCGGTAATCGTCTTGACGCTTACCATATTGACTTGTGCTTCAAAAACGCTGCCGTCAGGTGTGACGACATTTGTCTGCATCGTCTTCACCGGTCACCCTCCTTATCGAAAGGATGCGTCCTTCCGCTTCTTGAAAGCGGAAAGAGGATCACTTTTTATGTGTTGCGTAAAAGCAGGAGGCACGAGGCCTCCGCTTTTCTTATGACATCTGCTTCGCTTTTTCTGTAACGGCTTCGATCTGGCCGACAAGACGGAACGCGTCTTCCGGTACATCGTCGTGCTTACCGTCAAGAATTTCGCGGAAGCCTTTGATCGTTTCTTTAACTGGAACGTAAGAACCTTTCTGTCCTGTGAACTGCTCCGCTACGTGGAAGTTCTGGGACAGGAAGAACTGGATACGCCGCGCACGGCTTACGGTAAGCTTGTCTTCTTCTGAAAGCTCGTCCATACCAAGGATCGCGATGATGTCCTGAAGTTCTTTATACTTCTGCAGCGTAACCTGAACTTCCCGTGATACAGCGTAGTGCTCCTCGCCGACAATTTCCGGGGAAAGCGCGCGGGACGTGGAACCAAGCGGATCCACCGCAGGGTAGATACCCATTTCAGAAAGTTTACGTTCGAGGTTCGTTGTTGCATCCAGGTGGGCGAACGTTGTTGCCGGAGCCGGGTCTGTGTAGTCATCGGCTGGTACATAGATCGCCTGAATGGAAGTAACGGAACCTTTCTTCGTAGACGTGATACGCTCCTGCAGCTGACCCATCTCTGTGGAAAGAGTCGGCTGATAACCTACCGCGGACGGCATACGTCCGAGAAGGGCGGATACTTCCATACCTGCCTGAGTAAAACGGAAGATATTGTCGATAAAGAGCAGTACGTCTGCACCTTTAACGTCACGGAAGTGCTCTGCCATCGTAAGACCGGTAAGTGCTACACGCATACGCGCTCCAGGCGGCTCGTTCATCTGGCCGAAAACCATGGCCGTTTTTGTGATAACGCCGGAGTCCTTCATTTCAAAGTAAAGGTCGTTTCCTTCACGTGTACGCTCGCCAACACCGGCGAATACGGAAATACCGCCGTGCTCCTGAGCGATGTTGTTGATCAGTTCCTGGATCAGAACCGTTTTCCCTACTCCGGCACCGCCGAAGAGGCCGATTTTACCACCTTTTACGTAAGGGGCAAGCAGGTCAACAACTTTGATACCTGTTTCGAGGATCTCTGTTGTCGTCTGCAGCTGATCGTATTCCGGTGCTTCGCGGTGAATCGGGTTACGCTCAACGTCCGCTGCGATCGGCTCGTCAAGGTCAATGTTCTCCCCGAGTACGTTGAAGACGCGGCCGAGTGTGGCGTCGCCGACCGGTACAGAAATTGGGCTCCCTGTATCGAGTACTTCCGTTCCGCGTACAAGTCCGTCCGTTGAGGACATTGCGACTGTGCGGACCGTGTCGTCGCCAAGGTGAAGGGCTACTTCAAGCGTAAGCTCAATGTCCACTTCCCCCTGCGTCTTCGCTTTTGTGGAAACTGTAATTGCGTTATAAATATGCGGCAGGTGGCCGCGTTCAAATTGAACGTCTACGACCGGACCTGTTACCTGTGTGACGCGTCCTTTGTTCATCGTCTTTCCTCCTCCACAATTGCTGACTAGCTTTGTGCTGCGGCTCCGCCGACGATCTCGTTGATTTCCTGAGTGATAGCTGCCTGGCGGGCACGGTTATAACTGAGTGTAAGTTCGCCGATTCGATTGTCTGCATTGTCCGTTGCGGAACGCATGGCAGACATTCTTGCTCCGAATTCACTCGCTTTCGCATCGAGCAGCGACCCGTAAATCAAGGTTTCTGCATAGTGCGGAAGGAGCTTTTCAAGAATCGTATCCGGATCGGGCTCGTATAGATAATCGAGCCGCGGCTTCGCTTCCTGCTTGACTTCTTCCTGCTTCTTTTCTGCTTCCTCGGCAAGGCCTGTCAGCGGCAGAAGCTTGGCTTCTGTCACTTCCTGGCTGATTGCACTGAGAAAGTGGTTGAAGTGGATGTACACTTTGTCAAAAACTTCATCCGCATACATCTGTACAGTCGTCTGAGCGATATTTTTAATATCGTTGTAATCCGGCTGGTCGTTAATGCCGACGATTTCCTGAATAATCGGCATGTCGCGCTTCTTAAAGAAATCGCGTCCGATTTTACCGATGACAACGATACCGTACTCATCCTGGGAACTGTGGCGTTCCTGGATCAGCTTGTACGTTTCACGGAGCAGTCCGCTGTTGTAAGCGCCGCAGAGTCCGCGGTCCGAGGTGATGACGATATAGCCCGTCTTCCTGATCTCTTCGCGCTCTTCCATCATCGGGTGACTGATGTCCCCTGTTCCCTGGGCAATGCTTTCTACAACTTCACGGATTTTACGGATATACGGCTGGAATGCTTCGGTTTTACCCTGAGCGCGGTTGAGCTTTGCAGCAGAAACCATTTCCATCGCTTTTGTAATCTGTTTTGTTTTCTTCGTGGAACCAATTCGCGTTTTAATCTCTTTAAGAGATGCCAACGTTCTTCACCACCTTTGCTCCGAAAGCAGGGGCGTGCTGCCCGCTGCTCTGCTGTTGGTCTTAGCTAGCCTGAAAAGACTTTTTGAACTCTTCAATTGCCCCGTTCATCGCTGATTCGTCTGCAAGTTTACCGGAATCTTTGATCTGGGAAAGAAGATCTTTGCTGTTATGCTCAAGGAACGTATATAGTTCTGCTTCAAAACGTTTAACGTCTTCTACTTCAATGTCGTCAAGATGACCTTTCGTCAGTGCGAAGAGGATAAATACCTGCTTCTCTACTGCAAGCGGCTGGTGTAAGCCCTGCTTGAGCACTTCCACTGTTCTTGCACCGCGGTCGAGCTTCGCTTTTGTGGAAGCATCGAGGTCGGAACCGAACTGTGTGAAGGCTTCCAGCTCGCGGTAGGACGCAAGGTCGAGACGGAGGGTACCTGCAACTTTTTTCATCGCTTTGATCTGTGCGGAACCGCCGACCCGGGATACGGAAAGACCCGCATCAATGGCCGGACGGACGCCGGAGAAGAAGAGATCCGACTGCAGGAAGATCTGTCCGTCTGTGATGGAAATAACGTTCGTCGGGATGTAGGCCCCGATGTCGCCTGCCTGCGTTTCGATAAACGGCAGGGCAGTCAGTGATCCTGCTCCTAAATCGTCATTCAGCTTCGCTGCACGCTCAAGAAGGCGGGAGTGAAGGTAGAATACGTCACCAGGGAATGCTTCACGACCTGGAGGACGACGGAGAAGAAGGGAGAGCTCACGGTAGGCAGCTGCCTGCTTCGTCAGGTCATCATAGATGACGAGAACGTGCTTGCCGTTGTACATGAATTCTTCCCCCATGGATACACCGGCATATGGTGCAAGGTAAAGGAGCGGTGCCGGCTGGGAAGCACTTGCTGTAACGACGATCGTATAATCAAGCGCACCGTGCTGGCGGAGTGTTTCCACAACACCTGCTACCGTGGACTCTTTCTGTCCGATCGCCACGTAAATACAGATCATGTCTTCTTCTTTCTGATTAATGATCGTATCCATTGCAATCGCTGTTTTACCCGTCTGGCGGTCCCCGATGATAAGCTCACGCTGGCCGCGGCCGATCGGAATAAGTGAGTCGATTGCTTTTACGCCTGTCTGAACCGGCTCATGAACCGATTTACGATCCATAACGCCTGGAGCTCCGCCTTCAATTGGGCGGGTTTTTGTTGTGCCTACGGCGCCTTTGCCGTCAAGCGGCTGGCCGAGCGGGTTGACGACGCGTCCGAGAAGTTCATCTCCGACTGGTACTTCCATGATTCGTCCCGTACGCTTTACTTCGTCACCTTCACGAATTTCCACATATGGTCCGAGGATAATAATACCTACGTTGTTTTCTTCCAGATTCTGCGCCATTCCCATGACGCCGTTAGAGAATTCAAGCAGCTCTCCGGCCATGACGTTTTCCAGGCCGTGTGCTACTGCGATTCCGTCCCCTACACGGATGACGGTACCGACATCATTTACTTCCATTTCTGTTTCATAGCCTTCGATTTGCTGCTTTAACAGCGAGCTGATTTCATCGGCTCTGATGCTCATATCGTTCACCCCTATCTGCTGATCCCTTCAGTCATTCGTTTATGAATTCGTTCGAGCTGAGTAGCGACAGTGCCATCATACACGGTATCTCCAATACGGACTCTGAGCCCGCCGATGACGTCTTTATCAACAATGTTGTCTATAAGAAGCTTCGTTTTGCCTGCTCTTCTGGAAAATACTGCTGCGACCGCTTCCTTCTCGGCCTCTCCCAACGGTTTGGCGGAGTAGACAGTCGCTTCGGCTGTGCCCTTCTCTTCGTAAGTCAGCGATTTGAAGTTATCTGCGATGACCGCAAACAACGTCTCGCGCTTGTTATCGATAAGAAGCTGAAGCAGGTTTACTACGGGCTTGCTTACTTTTGGTAAAAACGCATTTCTGATAATATCCTTCTTCCGGGTTTCCGTCATCCGCGGGTGCCGGAACACTTCGTCAAGAAGGTTCGTGTTCTCCATTACCTGTAACACCGTTTCGAGATCTTCAAGCGTCTGGTCGAGCGTTCCATGCTCCTGCGCCGTCTGAAACAGCGCCTTTGCATAGCGGAAGCCTACTGGATGCTTTCTCATAGGTCTCCGCCCACTTCTTTAAGCGTCTCCTGGATAAGCTTTTCCTGCTCGTGTTCATCCAGTTCTTTTTCGATCACTTTCGCCGCTACAAGAACGGATAATGTGGAAACTTGTTCACGAAGCGCGGAGATTGCCTGTGCTTTTTCCGTGTTGATTTCCTGCTTGGCATTTTCTTTCAGACGCTCGGACTCCTGCCGGGCACTTTTCACGATTTCTGCCGCCTGCTGTTCACTCATCTTCTTCGAGTTTTCGACGATTTCCTTCGCTTCTACGCGTGCCTGCTGAATCGCTTCACGCTGTTCTTTCAGGTACTGTTCTGATTCGTCGCGGTTTTTTTCCGCTGATGAAATCTGTTCAGCAATGTGCTGCTCGCGTTTTTCCATCATGTTCATGACCGGACCGAACGCGTATTTCTTCAAAAGTAGTAAAAGAACGAAGAATGCCGCTATCTGATAGAGCGCATTCAGCCATTCTATTTCATTAATATCAAACAACAGGGTCGCCTCCTTTGTGCAGAACTTCTGTTAGGAAAAGCGAACCCGGAGCAATCCGGGCACACTTTCGTACATAAGGAATGGCGAAGCGTGTAATAATACGACCTCCGCCATGAAATTTGTCGTTACATGTTACCCAGTAGTAAAAAGGAAAGTACGATTGCGAAAATCGGAAGTGCCTCTACAAGTGGTACACCAATGAACATGATTGTCTGAAGCGGACCGCGAAGTTCCGGCTGACGAGTAACGCCCTGAAGTGTGTTGGCGATTACGAGGGCTACCCCGATACCTCCACCGATTGCTGCCAATCCTGCTGCTAGACCAATACCAATACCAATTAAACCTACATCCATTATGAAAATCCTCCTTCGATAATATCGTTTTACAAATTTATTAAGAATACGCTCTCAGTGAGAGCTATTATTCACGAGATGATTAGTGCTCTTCGTTAACTTTGTGTGCCATATAAACCATCGTCAGCATACAGAAAATGAAAGCCTGCAGCGTACCGATGAAAAGACTGAACGCCTGAAATACAATGAGTGGCAAAAATGCTCCAAACACCCAGAATAAACTTGATGTACCAAGGCCTACCAACAGGACGAGAATAACTTCCTTCGCGTAAATGTTGGCGAAAAGCCGCATACCGAGTGTAAGCGTGTTGGAAAACTCCTCGATGAGCTTAAACGGTGCCAGAAACCATACAGGACGGAAATAATCTTTCCCGTATTCTTTCGGCCCTTTCATCTTAATTCCATAGACGTGAGTCAACACGATAACAAACAGGGCCAGAGAAAGAGTTAACACAGGATTTGACGTCGGCGAGTTCCACCATACATAGTGTTCTCCCCCCGTTGCCAGCTCAAACGGCACTCCCATCATGTTCGCTACGAAAACGTACAAAATCAGGGTAATACCGAGCATGAAAAAGCTCTTTCCTTTTTCCCAGTCCATCGTACTGCTTACGACATTTTTGATAAACTGCACCAGGTACTCAAGCGCGTTCTGCGCCCCGGTCGGGTACATCTGGATCTTTCTTGCCATAAATGTACAGACGAAGAAGACGATAGCCATCGCAACCGTAATAAGGATAAGGTTGGGAATGTTAACTGTCATCCATGGAATACCGAATAAATCGACCTTTAAAAATTGAGTATCCAATCGTAAATTCACCTCTCTTTGATGCATTACAGACTAATCCAGTTGTAGAAGATACGCTACTGCAAATGCTTAATGTGGAAAATAGGATCAATAAGAAGGATGACGTACGTAACTGCAAGTCCTGCAATCACACCTGTCATATCGAAATACTGGGGAAAAGCCTGGGCAATGAACAGAGCGGCGACTACGATGAGAAGCCTCCCAAGGGTACCGATGGAAAACCGGTATTTGCGGGTTCTCTGCATTTCCATGATCCGCTTCGTTTGAAAATATGTACTCACAAAATTCAGTAAACTAAAAGCGGTTCCAAAGGCCATTCCTAAGAAAAACGTGGAAATCGATGTGATTACGGCGAGGAGCAGAAGCAGCACGATGATGATGCCGGTGTAAATAGAATAGCGTCTGGCAAGTTCACTCATCGATGTCATTTTCGCCCTCCGTAAACTTCGTTACTGCGGAATAGATTCCATACATTGCTGCGCCGAGACCGGCAAGCAGAACAAGAAGCAGGAATATTCCATTCGTACCGAAATACTGATCCAGCCATCTGCCGCCGAATACGCCTAACAATATTGCTCCTATAATATAGGAAGAAATTGTCGTCATCAGCGCAAAAGCCCGCATAATTGGTTGATAAGGAGGCTGTTGTGACTTTTTTGACATGCCGCATAACTCCTTACTCACAATTAGACTGGTTCATCCGATACCTTTGTAATCGTACAACATGACCCCTATCATGTCAATACGATGAAAACGGAAACAACGCCCGTGAAATCGCAGTTTTTCACGAGGATTATTTTCCTTTTTCCTCCCTCTTATTACCAAGTTCTTTCCTATGTACATTTATCATTATACATAAGTTTGTGAAAAATGTCTGTTATAATCTGTGAGAATTAAATATGAATTTTTTGTGAAGAATTTGACTAAATTCAGGGGGGATCTTTCGTGCTGGATGAATATATCTTCCTATCTAAAATTGGTATATCAACTTAAAGCATGTGCCGCTGATCTACATTTATTTCCCAGCCATATAAAGTGAGCTCCTTTTATTCATTTCCGCCTCTGTGAACGGCGGATGCAGCGGGGAGTTGAAGGGGGTGGGGTGGGGATTCTGCCATTACCTCTCCTAATTATGCCACTAACCGCATTTTTTCCGCCTCTTCTCGGAGTATTTCTTCCACTTCTTCCGATATTTCCGCCACTACCCTGTTATTCTGCCACTTCTCTCTGTTATTCTGCCACTTCCCGCCCTTTCCTCCGTGCCGAGGGAAGGGGAAAATAAGACTGTTTAAGAAGCCGTTCGATGTATCGCTGCAGATAACTTTCCGCAGGCGAATCAATTTTTCATTCTTTTTCCCGAAACCTTAAGTCGGCAGCGTCCGGCGAAAGCTGAGAGCCATCCGGAAATCAACAGGACATGCTTTAATATAACTGCTTCAAAAAAAGCTGTCCGGACAGTTGTCCGAACAGCTTGTTCCTCGGTTATTATACTTCAAATGCCTTCGGACGGTCGGTGCGGAGTCCGTAAAAGTAGCGGATGGCTTCGATGATGCGCTTGGAAGCTTCTCCGTCACCGTAGGGGTTGGAGGCTTTTGACATAGCTTTGTAGGCCGTTTCATCGCTGAGGAGCGTGGATGCATCATGATAAATATCTTCCTCTTCCGTTCCGGAAAGCTTCAGCGTACCGGCAGCAATTCCTTCCGGACGCTCCGTCGTGTCACGCAGCACGAGCACAGGCACGCCGAGAGAAGGCGCTTCCTCCTGAACACCGCCGGAGTCGGTAAGAATGATATGCGCCCGTGACGCAAAGTTATGAAAGTCGCGGACGCCGAGCGGGTCAATCAGCTGGATGCGGTCATCGTCTCCGAGAATCTCATCGGCCAGTTCCCGGACGACCGGGTTTAAATGGACCGGATAGATGACCTGGACGTCTTCGTATTCCGTCACGATCCGCTTGATTGCACGGAACATATTGCGCATCGGTTCACCAAGGTTTTCGCGGCGGTGGGCGGTCACGAGCAGAAGGCGGTCGTTACCTAGCTTTTCGAGAACGCTGCTCTCGTATTCGTCGGTGACGGTTGTTTTCAGGGCATCAATCGCCGTGTTGCCGGTGACAAATATTCCGTCTTCCTGCTTATTTTCATTGAGGAGATTTTCTGCGGCTTTTACTGTCGGGGCAAAATGCAGGTCACTGATGACCCCTGTCAGCTGACGATTCATTTCTTCTGGAAACGGAGAGTATTTATCCCACGTCCGGAGACCCGCTTCGACGTGTCCGACGGCAATCTGGTTGTAGTATGCAGCAAGGCTTGCGACAAAGGTCGTCGTCGTGTCTCCGTGTACGAGCACCATATCCGGCTGGAGGCGTTTCATCGCTTCATCGAGTCCTTCCATTGCTCTCGTTGTGACGTCGGTGAGCGTCTGGCGTGCCTGCATGATGTTTAAGTCTTCATCGGGCGTTACCCCGAATATTTCCAGAACCTGATCGAGCATTTCGCGGTGCTGACCGGTTACGGTTACTATCGATTCAATTTCTTCATGTTTTTCCATTTCGAGTACGAGCGGGCACATTTTTATCGCTTCCGGCCGTGTCCCGAAAATGGTCATGATCTTTTTACGCTCTGGCATCTCGTCACTTCCTTTTCCTTTCATAGTAAACTAAGGTCTATTTTACCAGAAAAGCGGCAGGTTATGTGCGCTGTTTAATTTGGCTCCGCCCCTCATGTTCCCGATTTGCCGGTACCAAAACTCCGTTATAACGCCCGCATCTCAGTTCCGTGCCCGTGAAGGAGCAGTTTTTCCCGGTCAGTCACCCCTCTATCGTTTAAAGGCGCCATGACCATATGTGGTCATGACGCCTTTCTTTTTCCGAGATTACCTTGTGCCGAAGAGACGGTCGCCGGCATCGCCGAGACCAGGCACAATGTAGCCTTTTTCATTCAGTTTTTCATCCAGGGCGGCAAGATAAATGTCGACGTCCGGATGAGCTTTCTGTACGGCTTCCACACCCTCAGGTGCGGCAACGAGACACATGAGCTTGATGTTTACCGCGCCGCGCTTTTTCATAACGTTGATCGCTTCTATGGCGGATCCCCCTGTAGCAAGCATCGGATCGACGACGATAAAGTCCCGTTCGCCTGTGTCGCTTGGCAGTTTAACGTAGTATTCTACCGGTGTGAGTGTGTCCGGATCCCGGTAAAGTCCGACATGTCCAACTTTCGCTGCCGGAATAAGTTCGAGCATTCCGTCGACCATTCCGAGTCCCGCACGCAGAATCGGAACAATTCCAAGTTTCTTCCCTGCAATCGTGTTACAGGACGCTTCTGCGACCGGGGTCTGAACTTTCACTTCCTGCAGCTGCAGTTCGCGGGTAATTTCAAAAGCCATCAGACCGGCTATTTCGTTCGTCAGTTCGCGGAACTCTTTCGTCCCGGTATCCTTGTTGCGGAGATAAGAAAGTTTATGTTGAATTAACGGATGATCGAATACGTACACTTTTGCCATAGCAACCACGCTCCTCTAGTTCTAATATCCTTTGGGTATTCTACCCGACTTCGCTCTGCGAATCAAGCTCCTTCCGGAAGAAAACCGTTTCCGCCCGAGCGGAAAAAAGCACTCTCCACAGAACAATGGCGGCATGACAAATCGCGTCATGCCGCCATATAGAGTCCGTGGACTTCTCATATGGAAGTCCGCTCCCTCGTTTCCTTTTAACTATTTTTACAAATCTTCGTACATAGGATGGGCACTCGTGAGGGAAGCTACACGCTTCGCTGCATCCTCCAGTACCGCTTCGTTTTCATGGTCTTTCAGAACAGCTGCGATAATGCTGCCTACTTCTGTAAGATCCTTTTCTACAAAACCGCGGGAAGTTACCGCTGCTGTTCCGATACGGATGCCGCTCGTGACGAACGGGCTTTCCGGATCAAACGGGATCGCGTTTTTATTTGTAGTCACTCCAACTTCATCCAGCGCTTTTTCCGCTGCTTTTCCTGTCAGGTTAAGCCCGCGCAGGTCAAGCAGGACGAGATGGTTATCCGTACCGCCGGAAACGAGATCAATGCCGTTGGCAACGAGAGACTTGCCGAGTGCCTCTGCGTTCAGGCGTACCTGCTTGGAATACGTTTTAAAGTCATCCTGAAGCACTTCACCGAACGAGACGGCCTTGGCGCTGATGACGTGCATGAGAGGTCCGCCCTGCAGGCCCGGGAAGATTGCTTTATCGATCTTTTTGCCATACTCTTCTTTTGTAAGAATCATTCCGCCGCGCGGTCCGCGGAGCGTTTTGTGGGTCGTCGTTGTCACAAAATCAGAATAAGGGACGGGATTCATGTGTTCTCCTGCTGCAACAAGCCCGGCGATATGCGCCATATCGACCATCAGGTAGGCGCCGACTTCATCCGCAATTTCCCGGAAAATCTTAAAATCAATTTCACGCGGGTAGGCGCTTGCTCCTGCGACGATCATTTTCGGCTTGTGCTCATGAGCCATTTCACGGACCGTTTCGTAGTTGATCCGGCCGGTTTCTTTTTCCACTCCATAACCGACAAACTCGTACTGCCTGCCGCTGAAGTTGACCGGGCTTCCGTGCGTTAAGTGGCCGCCGTGGTTCAGGTCCATTCCGAGCACTTTGTCGCCGTGCTCGAGAAACGCAAAGTAAACAGCCATATTCGCCTGGGCACCGGAGTGCGGCTGGACGTTGACATGCTCCGCTCCAAAAATCTTTTTCGCACGGTCCCGGGCGATATTCTCTACTGTATCAACATGCTCACAGCCGCCGTAATAACGTTTTGCCGGGTAGCCTTCTGCATATTTGTTTGTCAGCACAGAACCCTGCGCCTCCATGACAGCTTTTGACACAAAGTTCTCTGACGCGATCAGCTCAATGTTATCCTGCTGGCGCTTTTTTTCCAGTTCCATTGCCGCAAAAACTTCCTGATCCTGTGCCTTCACATTGCTTAAAGCCTGTTTATCAATCGTTGTCATTTAAGTGGACCCTCCCTAAGCTGTTTGAAAATTGCCTCATATGCTCTATATTTTAACGCGTCTCTCTCAAATAAGCAAAGGAATTTGCACTTGTCAGACAAATGATTGCGTTACCATTTCGCATTTTCTGATATTTTTCCGGTTTTCCACGTATATTTACGGTTTTACTCACATGAAAAACGAATGTTTATGATGTTTCATCGTCCGAATGTTCACTTCAAAGAATCTTTCTTGTGCCTGCCTGAATCAATTTCACGAAGTCGTGATAAGAAAGGCCTTTCCAAATGTGGGGAATGCTTTCCGAGGGACTCATTTCCAGCCCCGCCGGAACCGCCGTTTTCCGCTTCCATCACCTGACTTTATAATAGTATGAAACGAATTTGGCTGGTTGTTTATTTATGCCGAGTGCTGCTGCTTTCGATAAACGAGAACGACAGCTGTGACGGCAGCGAAAATCCAGCCTGTGAGAATGAGCATGCTGCTCCCCGCTTCCTGCCATCCGCCTCCAGCGGCGGCTTCCACTGCGAGCAGCTCCATCTGGAAATTCGGGAGATAATCCAGCACGTAGAGAAATTCGTATCCGCTGAAAAATTCAGTGAACGTGTTCCCCATCCCGAACAATAATATTACCGGCACAATGACGACGGATGTTTCAATGAGGGATCTTGTGACAAGGCCGAGCAGGGTACCGAAAGCGAGAAAGAAAATTAAACCCAGCCCGAGAGCAGAATAGACGATTACCGGATTAACCGGCTCGTATCCTACAATCCGGATACAAATCAGCATCGTAACAATCGTAATCAGCGCAGAAACAAGGCTTTTCCCGATAAGAATTTCTGACGTGGAAGCAGGAGACATCATTAATCCACGCAGCGTATTCTTTTCTTTTTCTTCTGAAAGCAGAGCGGCCTGTACAAAGACAGCAATCGAAGTGAAGGTAAGGTTAATAACCAGAAAGTATACTTGCACGGGGACGTCTTCTCCTCTTCCGAACAAAAAGGCAAACAGGAAAGGCATCACTACAGTCGAAAGTACGAACATGTTTTTCGATAAATCTTTTAAATCCTTCATAAACAGCGCATGTACTCTGGCTAACGAGAAAGTCATATTAATTCCCTCCCTGTGATGTCGACAAAAATATCTCCGAGTGTCGGCTCGTTTGAATAGACGGCGGTAACGCGGTCTGTTTCAAGCAGAGAAGCAGCTCTTCCTGCCCCGGACTTCCCCTGGTTAATAACATATGTTTTCCCGTCATCGAGCTGTATCGTAAACGTGTTATCTGAGTATTTCCGCCGCAGACTGCGGGGCTGTTCCATTTCCTTTACGGCTCCGTCATGAAGAAAAGCTACCCGGTTACAGAGTGTTTCTGCTTCCTCCATATCATGAGTGGTCAGGAAGATAGTCGTACCTCGTTGATTTAACTGTCTCAACCCTTCGTGAATCCACCGCTGACTGGCAGGATCGAGCGAGGCAGTAGGTTCATCAAGAAACAACAGTTCAGGTTCGTGCAGCAGCGCCCGTGCGAGAATGACACGCTGGGTCATTCCTTTGGAAAGCTTTGAAACCGGCTTTCTAAGCTCCTCGTTTAAATCAACCAATGACAGCACTTCTTCAATTTTTTCTTTCGGTTGAGGCACATCGTATAACGACGTATAAAGCTTGAGATTTTCGTATATGGACAGGCGGTCATACAGGCCGCTGCTGTCCGTCATAACGCCGATATGCTTCAAGTGGGAAGTATGGTTCAGCTGTTTCGGGCCTTTCCCCATCACAGAGACTTCCCCGGACGTCGGCAGAATCTGCCCGGTAAGAATCTTTATCGTCGTTGTTTTGCCGGCCCCGCTCGGACCTAAAAACCCGAAAATTTCTCCTTTTTTCACGTCAAAGCTCATCCCGTCCAATGATTTATTCCCATCGAAACTTTTCGTGAGCTCGTGGACTGAAATAATATTTTCCATTTCTCTCTCCTCCTTTAAGATCTGCCTTCATCGTATAGGCGGAGAGAATGTTTTTCATTATTAATACGGTGAATGGAGACGTCCGGGTGCTGAATGGAGTTATTTCAGCCCGATCATCTCCCTTAACTGTTCCATTTTATTTTTGGAAAGCGGCACAATCTGCTTTCCTGCATCGTCCAGGTGATGACTTCCCGGACTTTTTGAAGATTAACAATATAAGAGCGGTGGCAGCGGAAAAACCCGTACGTCTGCAGCTTGCTTTCCAGCTCATTCAGCGTAAAGCCGCACGGAAAAGATTCATTATTAATAAAAAGCAGCACCTTTCCGTCCTGGCTTTCAATATAATCAATTTCCGGCGGGTCAAATAAAATCATTTTGTCGTTGACTTTAGCTGGAATTTTCGTAAATACAAAAGCATTCCCCTCCGCAGCACTTTCCCCATCCGCGGAGTCCTCCATATTCACTGTATTAACCGTTGTTTCGGTAATGCGGAAAACGAGATCAGAAGCTGTAAGGGCGGTTTCCATGTTGCTCGTCAGCATGAGCAGTACTTTGTTTTCTTTTTTCCATTTCATAAGCAGCGCAAGAATAATTTTCTTTGATTCAATGTCCAGATTCTGATCCCACTCTTCCAGTACGATGGCAGCGGGATTTTGAAAAAGGATCAGGCAGCACTGGACCCGCTTCTGTTCCGAGTAAGTCAGATCCTTGATCCTCGTTTTCTGTTTTGTGTTCAGATGCAGAAGGCCTGCAGCAGCTTCAACGGAGAGGCTGCTCTGGTAAAGCCGTTTCCAGAAGACGAGGCATTCTTTTATCGTCAGACGTTCGTAGTGGCCGAAGTCCAAAAAGAAAAAGCCGATTTCCGGGAGCGGGCTCCCGCTCGTCAGCTGATGTTTGTTCAAATAGACAGCGCCTGGACTTGTCGTTTCTTCTCCTGTCAGATAAGAAAGAAGCTGCTTCTGGGCGTCCATACCCGCGTGCAGGGCGACCATTTCCGAAGGAAGCACATAAAAGCTGCAGAGAGGCAGCACAGGCGTATTATTTTTATACTTTTCAATCTGTTGGAAAAAGAGCATGATTAAAAAACCTCCACGTTCTGAATCGCTGCTGATTTCATCATACAACAATCAAACGCGGAGGAACATTCTTCCTTTTATGTGCGGAACCTGTTTTTTATTGGGCTCCAAATCCGGCAGCGTTCTGTAAATGGATCTTTGTCCTTCTCACGAAAGTTTTAACTTCCGGCATTGAAAAAAAGCGCTGCACGTCTCTTCCTGTAAAAGAAGAGCCGCAGCGCTTTTTATCTTTCGTGCCTGCATTATTCAAAATGAAGCTTTCCAGGCGGTGATCTGCGGAGGACTAGATGACTACTCCGCCGTCTACTGCGAGAATTTCTCCTGTAATAAAGCGCGCTTCCTTTGAAGCAAGGAAGAGGTAGGCATTGGCGATATCCTCGACGCTTGCGAGGTCTTTCAGCACGGCTTTTTCTTTCATCATCGTCAGCACTTTTTCGGGCATTTTTTCCGTCATCGGTGTATAAACGAAGCCGGGTGCGACGGCATTGACGCGGATGTTGAAGCGTCCGAGTTCTTTCGCCCACGTTTTTGTCATGCCATTCACGCCCCATTTTGTCGCCGCGTAGTTTGTCTGGCCGAAGTTGCCATAGGTGCCGACGACAGAAGAAGCATTTAAAATGACGCCGGATTCCTGTTCCTTCATTACTTTTGCCGCAGCCTGGGAGACGTTGAAAACTCCTTTTAAATTGACGTCGATGACGCGGTCCCACTGGTCTTCTTCCATTTTCAACAGCTGAGCGTCTGCCGTAATGCCTGCATTGTTTACGACGATATCGACCCGGCCGAACGTTTCCTTCGCTTTATCGACGAGCGTGCGGACCGATTCCCGGTCGGTTACGTCAACCGTCTGGGCAATGGCCCGCCCGCCGTTGTTTTCTATTTCCTGCGAAACTTCGTTAATATCTTCCTCGTTAATATCGGCAACCGCTACTGCCGCTCCTTCACGTGCGAATGTCAGTGCTGTTTCTTTTCCTATTCCTCTGCCTGCTCCGGTGACAATTGCTGTTTTTCCTTCAAGTCTCATTATTGGTTCTCTCCTTTTTGAATGTTGGTTTTAAAAACTTAAACGCTGTTAAACATGCTGTATTGAGTAGTACAGGAAACTCCGCTCCAATTGACCTGCCGTGCAGGAAGTTTCAACGAAAGTAGAAATTAGAGCTGAGGCGATTTTTCAAGATGACTGAACCTCTGTCACAATGCGTTATGACGCTGCTGTGAATGGGGGCTGCGCCAAAGAAAGCGCAGCCGATTTCTTTCTTTTACAGCAGTCCAATGGCGTAGACGAGTATGGCTACACCGGCAGATAATACCGGAATAAGAGCTCCGACTACGAAAATGTCCTTGTAGGAATCGCGGTGGGTCATGCCTGTGATCGCAAGCAGTGTCAGCACGGCTCCGTTATGCGGGAGCACATCGAGCCCCCCGGAAGCAATCGATGCGATTCGGTGGAAAGCTTCCGGTGAAATGCCCGTTTCCAAAGCAATTTCATAGTAGCGTGATCCGAGCGCTTCGAGTGCAATGGTCATCCCGCCGGAAGCGGAACCTGTAGCACCGGCGAGCACATTGATCGCTACGGCCTGTGAAATCAGCGGGTTTCCGGGAACGCTCAGAACGAGCTGGGTAAGCCGGTCGAAACCTGGAACCGCCTGTACAACGGCCCCGAAACCGACCGCGGCACTCGTGTTGACAATGGCGATAACCGATCCGCTCGCTCCTCCGTTGATTGCCTGAGAGAACCCTCGGAATTTCTGTATGTTAAACAGCATAATCGCTGCAATACCAGTAAGGAGCGCTACGACAATATCCCAGCCGAACAGGTTAAGCGTTATAACGACCAGCGCCAGAGGTACGAGGGAAAGAAGAAAGTTGGGAATTTTATCTCCCATATCGTCACTGACAACCTTTTTATCTCTCGGCTCTGTGTACACTTCGCCGGCTGCACGGAGCTTTCCTTCTCTCCAGCGAAGATAGAGATAGCCTCCCACCGCCATAACGATGGCTGCGGAAATACCCATAATTGGGGCCGCCATGGCATCCGTTTCATAGTAACCGCGCGGGATAAGGTTTTGAATCTGCGGCGTACCCGGAATAGCAGTCATTGTAAACGTAAAGGCACCGAGAGCGACCGTCGGTGGAATAAGACGGCGCGGAATATCGGCGTCGCGGAACATTGTCAGTGCCAGTGGATAGACCGCAAAAACAACGACGAACAGACTGACACCTCCATAGGTTAGTACGGCGGCGGAAACGATCACTCCGAGAATCGCCCGTTTCGTGCCGATAACACTTGTTAAAGCCTGGGCGACGGCCTTTGCCATCCCTGTATCCTCCATCAGTTTACCGAAGATAGCCCCGAGCATAAATACCGGAAACCAGTCCCGGGCAAATCCTACAAAGCCGTCCATATACGTATTCGTATAGGCATCAAGCAGGTCCAGCCCGCCGGTTAAGGCGACGACACCAGCGGCGATCGGTGCTACCCAGATGATCGACCAGCCGAGGTAGGCAAGCCCCATTATTAATACGAGTCCTAAAAATATTCCTAGCATGTTGGTTTACTCCCTTCTGTACTGCTTTTAGTTGAAAACGGCGCTGCCATTTTCACTGTCGAGTCCCATTCTTTCTTCTTCAAAAATTCTCAGATCCATCGTTTTCAGTTCTTTCGAGATTACCGGTTTAAAATCCATATGGGCAAGAATGTCTTTTTCCAGATCAATTCCCGGAGCCGTTTCTGTTAAAATCAGTCCCTCGGGCCCAAGTTCAAAGACAGCTCTCTCTGTAACATACATAATCGGGCGTCCAAGTTCGGCTGCATACGTGCCGCTGAACGTCGTCTGTTCTACTTTGGAAACGAACTTTTTAAACTTTCCTTCCTGCAGAATATGCAGCTTCCCTCCGCTCACTTCCACTTTCAGACCACCTGCCGTAAAGGAGCCGCAGAAGACAACTTTCTGGGCATTCTGGGAAATATTAATGAATCCTCCTGCTCCGGTTACTTTCGTACCAAATTTACTCACGTTGACGTTTCCTTCTTCGTCGAGCTGGGCGAGGCCAAGAAAGGCAAGGTCGAGACCGCCTCCATCGTAAAAATCGAACTGGTAAGGCTGATCAATTATCGCGTCCGGATTCGTGGAAGCGCCAAAACTCAATCCTCCAGCCGGCAGACCGCCGATCGGGCCGGATTCCACCGTCAGACGCATCTGGTTGAGGACTCCTTCTTCACTGGCTACCGCCGCCACCCCTTCCGGCACGCCGATACCGAGATTGGTAATCGCGTTTGGAATCAATTCCATCGCCGAACGCCTCGCAATGATTTTTCTTTCATTTAACGGAAGAGGCGGAAGTTTGTCGAGCGACATTTTCACTTCTCCGGAGTAAGCGGGATTGTACTGCTCTGCGAACGTCTGCATATGATTTTCCTGCTTTGATTCCACGACGGCATCCACGAGGATACCGGGAACTTTCACCATCCGTGGATCAAGCGTTCCTTTTTCCACTACTTTCTCCACCTGCAGAAGTACAACGCCCCCGCTGTTCTTTGCTGCCTGGGCAATAGCAAGCACTTCCAGGCTGCCTGCTTCTTTTTCCATCGTTGCATTCCCGAATTCATCTGCATACGTTGCGCGGATCACAGCGACATTGATCGGAAACGTCTTATAAAATAAATATTCTCTTCCGCCGATTTCCGTCAGTTCCACCAGTTCTTCTTTTGTCACACTGTTAATTTTTCCGCCGTCCTTACGCGGATCTACGAACGTTCGAAGCCCTACGTGGGAAAGCGTCCCCGGTTTTCCGGAAGCAATATCGCGGAAAAGGTGGGTGATGACTCCCTGCGGCAGATTGTAAGCTTCTATTTTTTCTTCGATCGCCAGCTTTGACAATTTCGGGGCAAGTCCCCAGTGTCCTCCGACGACGCGGCCAACGAGCCCTTCATGACCGAGGTGGTTCAACCCTTTCTCTTTTCCGTCTCCCTGCCCGGCGGCATAAATGAGAGAAATATTGTTTGGAATGCCTTCTTTTAAATATCTTTCTTCCAATGCTTTTGTTAATTCTTCCGGATGGCCCGTACCGACGAATCCTCCGGTCGCGACCATGTGACCGCTTTCAATTTTGCTTACTGCTTCTTGAGCTGTCATAACTTTATTCATATTGGTCCTCCTTCAGCTTTCAGTGCTGCTTCTTTATATTTGCAAAATGCATGCCAACTTTATTGAAAACATCCTTGCTGAAATGACGGGCTTTTTTCTCTTTTTAAAGAAAACGCTTACACATTAAATGTACATTTTACAGGACACATCTCAGACACTTATTTCCTTTATGTTCGTTTTGATTAACAACATTCAGATTTCACGATTCATGTGTAAACCAAACGAGACACTTTTTCTTTAACATTGACTCTGTTAAAGCTCCGTGTTGTTTTTGGATTGCCTGCGGCTCTTTTTTCTTCGCTTGCCGCGGAGAAAGCCCTCAGCTCTCCCTCCCTGTCGTCCGGGAGGATCTTCCCGCTTTCTTTTTCCGCAGGCGTCTTGAAAAATCGCCTTGGCACTGGTAATTACCTTGGTATCTTCTTTATTCATTTTCTTTATTAGATTGCAGATCCTGCTCTGTCTTTTTATCGTAAGCTGAAGAGGACATGGGTCGGCTCCGGGGCGATCAAGGACGAGCCGAAGATCCATCCCGCCCGACCGCAGGGAGGAAGGGATTAGCTGAGGCCGGCCCGCCCGGAAAGCGTCCCCAAGGAAACGAAAGCGCACGTTCATCGATTCAATACTTTATTTTCAAGGCAGCCTCCTCATTAATAAAATCCCGGAGAATTTCCCCGGGATTTCGATATGCATATAAATTTCTGGATCGCTTTCTGTTCTTTTTATTAAAAGTTATGCCCATCTTTTACCTCGCTCATCAGCGAAAGATTTCTGCGGGGCTTTTCTTCAGCTATTCCTGTCAAAGCTCAGCTCCCCCAAAAAACCTTCTGATTTCGCTTTTTCCCGGAGAAATTGCCTTCGTCCGCTCCAAAAAGACGGATATGGATCAATGGCTTCTTTAGCATGCGTACCCGCTTCTATTTACAGAAGGCCGGCTCCATACAGCTTTTAAGCAGGTGTCCGGTATTTCAAACGGTTTTTTCAGCGGCCAATACGGAACTAATGGGGCTTAGCGATTTTTTCGTACAGCGCTGTGCGGCTGATACCGAGAAGCTTCGCTGCCTTTGATTTGTTTCCGTTCGTGTAGAGGAGCGCTTCGTTTACCGCTTTCTGTTCTGCTTCGAACAACGTTTCCGATAACACCCGCGGCTCTTTCACGTTTTTTTTTCGGAACAGTTTTGGAGGAAGATCCGAAGAAGAGATGCTTCTGCCGTTTTTCAGGACGTTAACCGTTCGTTCGATCACATTTTCAAGCTCCCTGGTATTCCCCGGCCAGCTGTAGCTGTGAAAGTATGGCATCGCTTCCGGATCCACCGATGGTACTGGTTTGCCAAGCCGCCCTGCCACTTTTCTAAGAAAATACGGAAGAAGGACGTCGATGTCTTCTTTTCTCGAGTGAAGCGGCGGGATTAGGATCGTGAAGACGTTGAGACGATAGTAGAGATCGAGGCGGAAATCACCGTCTTCAATCATCTGTTCCAGATCTCTGTTTGTAGCGGCAATCACGCGGATGTTTACCGGCTTCGCTCCCGTCGCTCCTATGCGTTCGATTTCTCTTTCCTGCAGCACCCGCAGCAGCTTCACCTGCATGTGGATCGGCAGTTCGCCTATTTCATCAAGAAAAATCGTCCCTCCTTCTGCGGCTTCGAATTTCCCTTTTTTACCTCCCCGTTTCGCTCCGGTAAACGAGCCTTCCACGTAGCCGAACAATTCGGACTCAATTAAATCCCGGGGGATCGCTGCGCAGTTAACTTTGACGAACGGTCCCGGCGAACGCACACCGGCGTTATGAATGGCGTGCGCAAACAGCTCTTTCCCTGTACCGCTCTCTCCCTGCAGGAGCACGTTCGAGTCGGTCTCCGCCGCCTGCCGCGCCAGGTGCTTCGTCTTTTCCCACGTCCGGCTTCTGCCGATCAGCTGTTCAAACTGATATTTGGCGCGGTTCGTTTCCTGCCACTCCCCCCGGTAGGTAGCAAGCTCTTTCTCAAGGTTTTCTATTCTATGTTTAAGCGCTTTGAAGCCGCCGAGATTTTTAAAGAGGACTTTTCCTACCGCTCCTTCAAGCTTTCCTTCCCTGTAAATCGGCAGACGGTTCGCTACCATGTAGTCCCCTTTGATTTTCTGGATGTCCGCAATTTCCGGCTTCCCTGTTTCCGCTACGATGTGCATCCGGGTATTCTCAATCACTTCCGTTACATGTTTCCCGACGAGCTCGTCCTGGGAAAGGCCGATGAAATCCGCGTATTCTTTGTTAACCATCGTTATAACGCCTCCGCGGTCGACCATAATAATTCCGTCGTGCGAAAGCTCAATGACCATTTCCATCTGTTCCGCCCGCTCTTTCCAGCCTTCTCCGTCCGCGGGAACCGACGTCTGTTCAGCGGGAAGCAGGCGCACGGCCGTATAGGCTCTGCCTTTCACCGTTAAACGGTCCACCCGCAGCCGGAAAGGTCTGCCGTCGACATCAAGACGGCTGTTGTTTCCTGAATCATGCAGCAGTTCGGTAATCTCGTTATAAAAGGAGAGATCTTCGAGTTGTGAAAGGTCAGCGGGAAACAAACGGCTGTCTGTCTTCCATTTCACCCGACCGGATTTGTCGGCAATCACCATCACTTCGCTGTCGCAGGCAGACACCGCTTTAAACAACGCTTCCGTTTCATTTACGACAACTTCCGTTTTTTCAAGCCAGTCCACTGCATAGACGATGCCCTGCAGTTTTTTATCGGCGTCGATTACCGGGAGGCAGGGAGGCTCCCATTTCCAGTAGATGGACGGAGTGTCTTCTGCTTTCAGCATACGCGGGAACCGCTCCATCATATCGGCGACGACCGTTTCGGGTGGCAGCCCTTTCATCATCGCTGTCATCAGGGAATCGGTGGAGACGTAGCCCGTCACTTCTTCGTTTTCATTTAAAACCGGGGCAGCATCATCCTGCATATGGTACATTTTGGCGGCTGCTTCCTGAATGCTTTCAGCTTCCTGAAGTGTCATCCGCGGTCTGCGCATAACTTCTTCTGCCGGGACACGGTCAAACATCTGGATGCTCCTTTCGCTCCTTCGTTATATCACACGCGCCCGATCAAAAGGCCCGTACAGGCCGCTTCTGATCGAGCGCAGGTGCAGAATATTTTCAAAATATTATCGTTGGCGGGGGATACCGTCCGGAATGTTTATTAAGGACGATTGACGAGGAGTGCTGTCCCCTGGCCGCCTCCGATACAGAGCGTAGCGAGACCTTTTTTCACATCGCGCCGCTTCATTTCGTAAAGGAGGGTTGTCAGAACACGTGCTCCGGACGCCCCGATAGGATGTCCGATCGCAATGGCTCCTCCATTGACGTTAACTTTATTCGTATCGAGCTGAAGATCTTTCGTAACGGAAAGAGACTGGGCTGCAAAAGCTTCGTTTGCTTCAATCAGATCGAGATCATTCACGCTCCATCCGGCACGGTCGAGCGCCTGTTTCGTAGCCGGTACCGGACCGTATCCCATAATATCCGGATCGAGCGCGGCGTTTCCGTACGCACTGATTTCAGCAATCGGCGTCAGTCCAAGTTCGTTCGCTTTTTCTTCTGACATAACGACGAGCATCGCTGCGCCGTCATTAATTCCTGAAGCATTTCCGGCTGTCACGGTACCGCCTTCTTTCTGAAAAGCCGGACGCAGTTTCGCAAGTTTTTCCATCGTCATGCCATGCTTAGGATATTCATCTTCTGAAACGATAACCGGTTCTTTTTTCCGCTGTGGAATTTCCACTGGAACAATCTCTTCTGTGAACCGCCCTTCCTTCTGAGCTGCTTCGGCACGCTGCTGGCTCTGCAGGGCGAACGCATCCTGGTCTTCGCGGCTGATGTTCCAGCGGCTTGCGATGTTTTCAGCTGTATTCCCCATATGAATAGGGTTGAAAGCGTCCATCAGGCCGTCGGTCAGCATCGTGTCGACAAGCTTTCCGTCACCCATACGCTGTCCCCAGCGGGCATTCGGCATGACGTAGGCGGCGTTGCTCATGCTTTCCGTTCCGCCTGCCAGAATAACGTCGGCATCACCTAGAGCAATAAACTGTGCTGCCATACTGACAGTTCTTAAGCCTGATCCGCAGAGTTTATTAATGGCTGTGGCCGGAGTTGTATGTGGAATCCCTGCCTGAACGGAGACCTGGCGCGCCACGTTCTGACCCAGGCCTGCGGAGAGGATATTTCCGATGTAAACGTCTTCAATTTGATCCGCGTTAATTCCGGCACGTTTAATTGCCTCTTTTGCTGCGATGGCACCAAGGTCCACTGCGGACTGGGAGGCGAGTGTTCCTCCAAAACTGCCGACCGGTGTGCGGGCGGCGCTGACGATAACTGCTTTTCTCATATATAATTCCTCCTTTATTGATTTCTCTCTTTTACTATGCAATAAAGATGCCAGTTTATTATAGCATGATTGTGTTAAGTTATCCTTACAGTTTTCATGCTCAGGATCGGTTCCAACTTTTTAAAATGGCTGCCTTGAAAATAAAGTAGATAAGCCTGGATGAAAATAAATGGTCATTGGTTTTACAGGACTTCCCCATCTTCCGCTTCTTCAGGGATTTTCTCCAGTTCCCTCTCCCGCGGGGTAAAACGAATACTATAGATCATGTTTTCAGGGTAGCGGTTTAATATCGGTACATCTTCCGGCCGGACCGGGTTGACTGTAAAAGTGACGGTCATCTCTTCCCCGGAGGTGTCAACGACCAGTGTTGTTTCTTCCTGCTCCTGAAGAGTATAACCTTGAAAATCCACGTCATCCAGATCATTGTAGAAAAGTGTAATTGTGCTGCCTTGTTTACTAAGCTCGTCTGCTTCAGGGAGAATTGTTTTCATCCAGGAAAATGGATCATCCAGCGGGCTCATCTCAGCGGTGATCGGATGCGGCCGTTCTCCTCTGCTCCAGCTCCCCCCGCTTTCCGCGTAGAAGGTCTCTTCTTCCAAATAAATAGTGAAATCAAATGTGGTGTCATCCGAAACAGGCGTGGAGATATCATAAATACTCCGCCCCGGACTATAAGAGCCCGCTGCCTGAAGTGCTGTTTCTCCGTCCATTTCGTATGTCGCTTCCACGTCAAACTTTGTCTGTTCCATCTCGTCAATAAGCGAACGAAGTTCCTGATAGTGATAATCCTGTTGAGTCGGAAACAGCAGCCAGCCGGCAGCTAGTCCGACTACTGCTGCAATCACCGGAATAATCCAGCGTTTAGCGGGCCTCCATCCTCTAAAGATAGCCGTTAAGATCATAATCGCCATTCACCTGCCAATACCCACGTCTTCGTTCTTCAGTAAATTCCAGACGTTCGAGCCATTTCACCGATTTGTAACCATACATATCCGGATGAAACAGCCTGCAAGGATACCCCTGTGCATTTACAAGCTCATCATCATTCAGTGTAAATACGAGCATCGCATCCTCCGCTATCAGCTGGTCTGCTGTAAATGTGTCATAATACATCTGATCTCCGGAATATGCTGTCACACTTCCACCATGCGGCATGATATTCCAGTTATCTAAAACATCACGGATTAAAACGCCTCTCATTTCTACGTTTCGTACGCTCCACCCTGTTACGCAATGAAAATCCGTTATTACAGCAATCTCCGGGAGTGCCATCAGTTCCTGGCGGCCGATCGTAACGGGATTATTCACCAGACCATCGATGGTTAATTCCCACTCCCGGTCTTCGTAGCGGGGATAATTGCTCGTAACGTTATATATCCGGAAATATCCCCGCATCCGGGTTTCATCTCCGGCCGCTGTCAGTATCGGCTGCACCCATTTAATCAGACCGCCGGCAAAAAGAAATATGATACCGAGGCCGGTAAATTTGATAAAATCACGCCGACCAGGGATGTTTTCCTTCACATATTCCGGGGGCTCTTTTTTACTGCGCCACCATATGGGCCATGGCACACGAATATGAAAAGCGTGTGTCACGCTGTGAAACAGTGTCCAAGGGAAAAAAAGAAACGTGAGCATTCCATGAATCCAGACGGCTGGATTTGTCAATGAAGATGGCAGCTGGGATTGAAAATACATGACAGCACCTGTCACACTCCAAAGGAAAAACGCTGTAAGATTAAGCAGGAGGTTGAATTTCTTTTTTGGGGTTTTCCGTCTGATATATACAAACAGCCGCCGAAGCTGAATCAGCACGAGAAGCAAATACAGAAGCGAAACGAGAAGATGAAATGCAACGAGCGGGAACTGCAGTTCATTAAACCAGGTGCGGAGCGGTGCCAGATACAGAGATATACCGGATATGAGCAGCAGTACAAACAAAACAGCGTGAAGATGGTGCATCGTTGTCAGCCGGATCAAAAGTCACCGCCCCTTTCTTTATAATAATACCACTTTGTTCTTTGTATCCGTTTTCATTTTAGCAGAAGAAATACTCCCGGGAAACGAATCGCCCTCCCGGAAGATGTTCAGCAGTTTGTTCTATAGAAAGACGCAGACGATGTTGTTCAGTTCGTCTTCTGCGCTGCCCAACGTTTTTAATTACACTGCTAGACTTCAAAGAACCGGGCTGTCATTTCGAGTGCTTCTTCAGCATCCTCACCTTCAGCTGATATCGTGATTGAATCTCCATTTTCCAGATGAATGGTAACGAGACCCAAAAAACTTTTAACGTTGACTTTCATGTGGCTGCCACGCGACATTTTTTCAATGTATACGTCTGCCTGATACGGCTGAAGACCGGCGCTCAGTTCAGTGATCGTCTGCTCTTCCCGGATATTCACCGTTACTTCTTTTGATACCCGTTTCATTAAATCAGCTCCTCTTAATAAAAAATCAGCAGGAGAGGAAGAAAGGGGACTTCCTGTCCTGCTGGTATTACTACTATGCTACTGAATAAATATCATGGAGATCTGCGGGATAAAGACGATGACCAGCAGCGTGATCAGCATAGCAACAAAGTATGGCAGAACCGCTCTGGCAATAGCTTCGATTGATAATCCGGAAATACCGGAAGCCACAAATAGATTTACTCCGAGAGGTGGTGTGATAAATCCGATCGCAAGGTTCACGATCATAATAATGCCGAAATGAACCGGATCGTATCCAAGGTTAACGGCAATTGGTAATAAAATCGGTGTCAGAATGATAATTGCTGCCAGCGTATCCATAAAACAGCCGACCAGAAGCAGGAGCAGTGTAATCAGAAGAATAATAACAATGCGGTTTTCTGAAATGCTGAGTATGGCTTCTGCCACCTGATTTGGAATCTGCTCTACAGTCAGCAGCCGTCCGAAAGCAGTTGCTGTACCGACAATTATTAACACTGTGGATGTTGTTAGCGCCGCGTCTCCGAACACTTTCGGCAGGTTTTTTATTTTGAGCTCTTTGTAAAGAAAAATTCCTGCAAATAAACCGAATACTACTGCAACCACGGACGCTTCCGTCGGAGTGAAAATACCGCCGTAAATACCGCCCAGAATGATAAATGGCACCATCAGAGCCCATTTTGCGTCCCAGACTGCCTTTCCAAGCTCTTTAAAGGAGAACGGCTCTCCGCTTCCGCTGTATCCTTTTTTCCTTGAATATAAGTATGCGTACACCATCAGCCCGAAGGCGACGAGAATCCCTGGAATAATACCGGCAATAAAGACATCTCCGATATTAGCTCCTGTGCCTACGACCCCGTATATAACCATCGGGATACTCGGAGGGATGATTACCCCGAGCGCACCGGCAGCAGCAACTGTTGCTGTTGCAAAGCGCTTGTCATAACCCATCCGGACCATGGCAGGAATCATGATACCGCCTATCGCAGCAACTGTAGCCGGTGCGGAACCGGATACCGCAGCGAAGAACATACAGGTGACGATCGTTGCAATTGCAAACCCGCCGGTACGGTTACCGACGATTTTATTTGCGACGTTAAACAGGCGGTCAGAAACCCCGCCTTTGCTCATGATCTCCCCGGCCAATATGAAAAATGGCACGGCCATGAGCGGAAAGGAATCTACCGAAGTGATCATTCCCTGCCCGAGGAACTCGAGCGGCACGGCACCAGAATAGACAATAGTGACAAGCGTGGCAAGTCCAAGGGCAATTCCGATTGGTACACTAAGCAGCATGAACACAGCAAAACTGATAAATAATACAGCAGTAGTCATCGCAGCAGACCTCCCTTCCTATGACCGGCCGCGTTCCGGATCGGGAACGTTCGGCTGATCTGCTTCTTTTTCGAGTATGGCGTCCTGTTCCGATTTAACTTTAAAATCTCCTCCGCCGCGGAGCGCACGGATCTGTCTAATCATCTGCTGAATGATACGGAAGGACGTAAGAGCCATCCCAACCGGCGTTGCAGCGTACACAATCCACATCGGCAGACTAAGAGCAGGCGAGGTCTGACCGAATCCCATCAGCTGACCAGTGATCCGGGCACCATAGATAATGATGAAAATCGCAAATCCGAGAAAAAGAACATTTGCAATCAGGTTAAGAATAATTTTTCCGCGTTCTTTTAACAGCACTAAAACAACATCCACCTTGATATGACGCTGCTTTTTCACTCCATAGCTGATCCCGACATACACGAGCCAGATAAAACAGTACCTTGCCAGTTCCTCAGACCAGGACAGCGATGCCCCCATGACATGACGCATAAATACCTGGAGGGTAATTACTACAACCATAATCATCGAGAACGCAATCAGCAGTGTTTCTTCAAAATGATCATCGAGCCAGTGAACGACCTTCATGTTCCTTCCCCCTTTTTTAACACTCTTCTTCCAGAAAGGCTCTCACTTAAAAGTGCCCATAGACAGCCTCTTTGGAAGAAGAGATGTCCCTGATACCGGGACATCCTCCATTTACAGTTTAATGTTCATGTTCTTTTTACTGCTGAGCTTCTTCGATTGCTTCGTATACGCGGTCTACAAGATCCTGTCCAATTTCTCCAGAATATTCATCAATAACCGGCTGTACAGTATCCTGCATTTCCTGACGGGCTTCGTCAGAGATCTCTGTAAACGTCATGCCTTCGTTCTGAAGCTCTTCCAGATACTCATCGTTTGCTTCACGGTTGGCTTCACGCTGGAATTCGCCTGCTTCTACTGCAGCATCCGAAACGATCTGCTGGTAATCTTCCGACAAGCCGTCATAGAACTGCTGGCTCACCATGAAGACGAACGGGCTGTAAATGTGGTGTGTATTGGACACGTAGTCCTGTACTTCATAAAACCCTTCCAGATAAATCGTTGCATAAGGATTTTCCTGTCCGTCTACTGTACCCTGCTGCAGAGCTGTAAACAGCTCCGTAAAGGCCATCGGTGTCGGATTTGCTCCCAGCTCACGGAAAGCATCCAAGTGAAGATCATTTTCCATCGTACGGATTGTCAGACCATCAAAATCTTCCATCGAAGCTACTTCACGTTCACTGTTTGTCAGATCACGGAACCCATTCTCCCAGTATGCAAGACCAATCAGGTTCTGGTCCTCAAGCATATCCAGAAGCTCCTGACCGACTTCTCCATCAAGAACTTCGTCTGCTGTTTCACTGTCCGGGAACAGGAACGGGAAGTCAAATACAGAGAATTCATTTACAAAGTTGGCGATCGGTGCGGTGGAAGGAATCGTTACTTCCTGTGAACCAAGCTGGAGTGCTTCCATCATGGTACGGTCATCGCCCAGCTGCCCGCTGTGATACGTTTCTACAAAGATGTCGCCATCTGTTTCCGACTCGACAATTTCTTTAAACTCAAGCAGTCCCTGATACTGAGGGTGGTCGCTGTTCAGGCCGATCCCGCCGCGGATTGTGTGGGTAGCATCTTCCTGTGCATACTCTCCGCCTCCACCGTTATCCGCATTCGCCTCGTCGCCTGCATTATCCGCTTCTTCATTTGAAGTATTATTTTCTTCCGATGTGTTTTCCGCGTTATTGGTACCGCTTTCATTATTAGCCTGTCCTTCTTCATTTCCTCCATTGTCTCCCCCGCCGCAAGCAGCAAGGAAGGTCGTTGCTGCCAGTGCAGCTGTCAAATAAAGACTCTTTTTCATGTGTATTTCTCCCCTTTTTATTTAAGTATGAAATTTATTTTCGTACGATGTCGTGTCCACCAAACTCATTTCGCAGTGCTGCGACGACCTTGCCGGTAAACGTATCATCTTCAAGTGAGCGGTGGCGCATCATTAAAGATAACGCAATGACCGGTGCTGGTGTTTCCAGATCCAGTGCTGTCTCTACGGTCCATTTTCCCTCTCCGGAGGAATTCATAATACCCCGGACGTTGTCGAGCTTTGCATCTTTTTTGAATGCATTTTCTGTCAGTTCCATCAGCCAGGAGCGGATGACAGAGCCATGGTTGAACACATTGGATACTTTTTCGTAATCATAATCGAATGGACTTTTTTCCAGAATGTCAAATCCTTCTGCGATCGCCTGCATCATGCCGTACTCAATGCCATTATGAATCATTTTCAGGAAATGCCCGCTTCCGGTTCTTCCTGTGTGCAGATAGCCATTCTCCACCGTCGTATCTTCAAAAATTGACTCGATACGGGCTATGACATCATCCGGTCCCCCGACCATCATACACGCTCCGTGACGTGCACCTTCGACGCCTCCACTCGTTCCTGCATCTACGAAATGAATCTGCTGCTGCTCTAATTTTTCTGCTCTTCTCAAGGAATCTTTATAATTGGAATTCCCTCCATCGATCACGACATCGCCTGACTGCAGAAGCGGCGTTAATTCGTCGAGTACCGATTCCGTAATCTCTCCTGCTGGCACCATCAGCCAAATTGTACGCGGTGCTTCCAGCTGATTAACCAGTTCCTTCAGGGAATACGCAGGTTCTGCGCCCTCCTCTGCAATCCGTTTGACTGTATCGTGGTTCACATCCGACGCTGCAACTTCATGCTGATTATCCAACAGATTTAATGTAAGATTGTAACCCATTTTTCCAAGGCCGATCATGCCAAGTTTCATTCCGTCCCCCCCTTTTTTTATAATTGAAATTTATTTTCGTTATTAACCTATTATATGATAAAAAATTTCTTTTACAACCCTTTATTAAATAAAAAATATTTTTTTATTTATCGTTTACGGGTATAATGGAGATAGCCACCTTTCCCGCACGAATGAAACGAAAGGCACCTACATTTAAAAACAAGCAATTTTAAAACATTCGTTGTTGATTATTATCGGAAACTTCGCTGTAACCGTGCTGCCGTGGAACATAGCTGAAGTCGTCGTCCCCCTTACATCAACAATTAACCTGGCTCTTAATGCGTTCTCTGGTTCTTGATTGCAGTCTCTTCCTCCTCTTTAAAAGAAGGAAGGAGAGGATATACGGGGTAACGGCTCAGTGGGTATATTCAGATTTTTTGTCTTATACAGCTTGTTTCTTCACGTTCGTGTACAGCCTTCACCTTTAAAAGAGACCTCCATGCAATCTATCTGCACCATGATGATCGAAAAAAGCCTTCAATATTTTATTTTCAAGGCATTCTAAAAATAAAGGAGGAATGGGACATGTCTCCAACAGAAACTGGACACTGTCTGCACCGGATCCGCGCATCTTACCACAGCTTTCGTACAAAAGAGAAAAAAATAGCTGATTATATACTGGAGCACCCCGAGGAAATCGTCCATTCCACCATCAGCCAGGTGGCCGAAAATCTGGAAGTAGCCGATGCCACCGTTTTCCGATTCTGTAAGCGGATCGGCTTTAAAGGATATCAGGCAATGAAAATTGCTCTTGCTTCTGAAATTGTGACCGGCATGAAAGATATCCACGAAACCATTCTCGAAGGGGACTCAGAAAAAGAAGTGGCAGAAAAAGTGTTTAAATCGAACATCCGCACACTGGAAGATACGCTCGAGGTGCTTGATGCGGATGCGTTTCAGCAGGCTGTCCAGCTGCTTTTATCTGCTAGAAGGATTGAATTCTACGGCAACGGAGGTTCCGGTGTCATTGCCATGGATGCCCATCATAAGTTTATCCGTACTGGGATTCCGACCATTGCCTACAGTGATTCGCACTTTCAGGTAATGTCTGCTTCTCAGCTGACCTCTGAAGATGTTGTTGTATTAATTTCACACTCGGGAGCCAACCGGGATATTCTCGAGGCTCAGGAAGTTGCAAAGGCGCACGGGGTGAATACGATTGGAATTACCACACTCGCCAAATCGCCGTTAAGTGAGCGGGTCGATGTGCCGTTGTATACGGTCTCCTCGGAAACGGAGTACCGTTCTGAAGCTCTGGCCTCCCGTCTTGCTCAGCTGAGTATTATTGATGCACTTTATGTAAACGTCAGTATTGGAAGAAAAGAATTAATGCAGCATTCGCTTACAGAGATGCGACGGGCGATTTCCCAAAAACGGATGTAGAAATGAAGAGGCGTTGTGAAGTCAGCGTGGTCTTTTTTAAGCGCGGATGCCGGATGTACCATTGCGAACTCCGTGATTTTTACTGCATGTGGAACGTTGACAGCGGAAGCTTCAGCCTTCTCCCGGGCTCATGTTTTGAACCCGGTGAGATAAGCGATCACCTACCTGCATTTTTTAATTGCTTAAATATTTCCCATTACTCATGATAATACAAAAACACGTTTGAAAATGCCGGCCTCTATAAATTAAAAATACCACGGCGTTAATCACCGTGGCATGCTCAAATTTTCTTATTACCTGTCTTAAAAGACCCCTTCCGTTTCCGGCAGGGGTCTGGTTTATGATGAATATTTAGCCCGCGGGCCGCCGATCAGTTTCGGACGGGTGCGTGCAAAAGTTGTATGAGCGTCGCCGATCTGCTTGATCGAGGTACGCACCGGAACGGCTACTTTCCGAAGGTGCATGCCGATGAACGTGTCCCCAATATCAATTCCGGCGTGAGCCTGAACTTCTTCGGTTAAAAAAGGACGCTTCATTTTTGAATAGGCATAAGATGCCATCGATCCTCCCGCTTCCGGAACGGGAACAGCTTTAACTTCTTCCAGTCCGTAAGCTTGTGCGGTTTCCTTTTCCACGAGCACGGAGCGGTTCAGGTGTTCACAGCACTGAAAGGCAAGGTGGACGCCTGTCTCGCTGCGAAAGTCTTCAAACGATTTCCAGAGCACTTCCGCTACTTCCGTCGTGCCGGCTTTACCGATATGACGGCCGACGACTTCGCTCGTGCTCGTACCGATAATAAATAGATCTCCCGGCTGCAAATCGGCCTTTTCCTGCAGTTCTTTCAGTGCGCGGTTCAAGTCCTGTGTGAGCTGCTTTACCATTGTGCGCACTCTCCTTTCTTTAATCAGCTGCGGTTTTCGTAGCTGATAATTTTTTCGACGCGCCGCTGATGACGGCCGCCTTCAAAATCAGTGGAAAGCCACGTTTTCACGATTTCCTGAGCCACACCCGGCCCAACAACGCGTTCGCCCATGGCGAGGACGTTTGTATCGTTATGCTCTCTTGTAACTTTCGCTGTAAAGAGATCATGCACGAGAGCACAGCGGATACCTTTTACTTTGTTTGCGGAGATCGACATACCGATCCCCGTGCCGCAGATAATAACGCCGCGGTCAGCTTCCCCGCGCGCTACCATTTCCGCAGCAGGAATGCCGTAGTCTGCATAGTCGACAGAGTCTGCAGACTCATTGCCGACATCAATCACTTCATGGCCAAGCTCTTTAATAACAGGCTCTATTTCTTTTTTCAGGGCATATCCGGCATGGTCGGAACCTATAACTATTTTCATCTTAATCAGCTCTCCTTTAATTATTTTTTCCAGGGGTTCATTTAAGCGTCATGACGCTCGGGATTCGGATTGATTTTGCGGATGAGGCGGATAATCGCCTCTTCCATTTCCTGATAGGTAGCTTCGTAAATGGATTCGTCACCGCCGAACGGATCCCGTATATCCATGGATGGAAGATCCCACTCAATGCGTTCGACTGCCCGCTGGTGCGGTTCGATTTCTCCGAGCAGTTCCTTCTCAAGTTCTTCCCGGTTCAGTTCCACGGCTTTTTCCATCTGTTCCTGCTTTTCCACAATAAATTTCGCTTTTTTAATTTCCATCTGGGCCCGGTGGCTTTTCAATTCTTCGATTTTCCGCAGGTTCGTCTCATCGTCGAGAACATATTCTTTTAATGTATGAACTTGCGCAGCACGGTCCGGAAACTTTTCAATGACCGTCTGTTTATGTGCTTCTGTCATCGTTAAAATAAGATCGGACCACTGCAGCATATCTTCTGTCACCGGTTCAGACTGGTGGCTTTCCATAAGTCCGTGTCTGGCAATTGCCTGTCGTGCCCCTTCGGACATCGGCATCCCAGGGGAAGCTTGTACTCCTGCTGATTTGGCTACCAGCCTTTCACTCGTGCGTTTTTCATGAAAAATAGCTTCTGCCATTGGGCTGCGGCACGTATTGCCGGTGCAGATAAACAGCACTTTATCCATATGTCTCACTTCCTTTACTCAGACTTTATCCACCTTGTTCCCTTTAAGGAGGGAGGTAAATCCTACTTCTAGTTTATCACATTGTGGCGAAAATCGGGCGGGATTACTACGGATAGATGGCGGCTGTCTGTGGATAGATATCTTTCGTCCGTCTTTGCAGCCAGAGAGTCCCCTGTGGATACCTATGCTGCACTTACTATTTATAAACTTTTCTACTGTCTGCCCTCTTTGTTACACCGGGTACTGCACGCGTTATCTTCTTGAACCAATTTAACCAATTTCATAAGGCGCCTTAAGATAATTTCCACTTCAGACGGACGCTTTTCCGGCGGAATGGGTCTCAGGGAGTCACACCATTTCCCCTGCGGCGGACGCCTGTGAAAGAAGGTGGCCGGAAATTCACGGCATGGCTGCAGCGAAGTATCCTGTATAACAATTACAACGAAAGTTAGAAGAACTAAAAAAGGACGCCTGCTCACGAATGCTGTGAGCGGATGCGTCCTCCGGCGGCTTTTACGAGCCGGTTCATGATGGCAAAGCCGATATTTTCCGCTGGAAGCACCCGCATGAAAATATGATCGACTTCGGTTTTTTTGAATGTCCGCAGCGCCCCGTAGAGCTCCCGGGCAATCTCTTCCTCCGTCTTTCCTGGAAGCACATATTCGACATCTGCTTTCGTAAGCCCGACGTCTGCTGCCTGAATAATCACACCAACTCGTTCCCCTGCCTTCCGGTGTTCAGTTATACACATGTGGAAAAACGAATCGTCTCCGTCGACAAGGGTCAGCGGAGCTTCCGGAGCGTAGTGCTGATATTTCATTCCTGGTGAACGGGGGGCTGTCGTTTCTTCCGTAAGTGCTTCGTCCAATGCGACGGGACCGATGATTTCTTCAATCTGCCGCCTCGTCACGCCGCCGGGACGGAGGATGACCGGTTCTTCCGCAGAACAGTCAATCACGGTCGATTCGAGACCGACACCGGTGGCACCGCCGTTCAGAATGCCTGCGATTCTGCCGTCGAGGTCTTCTGCTACGTGCGCTGCGGTGGTTGGGCTGGGGCGTCCCGACCGGTTGGCACTCGGGGCTGCGAGTGGTTCTCCGCTCGCAGCAATCAGGGCGAGCGCTACCGGATGATCAGGCATGCGCAGCGCTACCGTATCCAGCCCCGCAGTCACACTTGTGGATAACGTGCTGTTATGACGCAGAATGATGGTCAGCGGACCCGGCCAGAACGAATGAATCAGTTTCCATGCCTTATCCGGAACAAAGTTTGTATAGTTATTCACATCTTCTGTCTTTGCTATGTGGACAATCAGCGGATTGTCGGCAGGTCTGCCTTTCGCTTGAAAAATAGCTTTGACCGCTTCGTCAAAACGCGCGCTGGCGCCCAGTCCGTAGACAGTTTCGGTTGGAAAGGCTACGAGCTCTCCGGCTGCGATTTTTGCGGCTGCTTCTTTAATTTCCGGGCTCTTCCACAAGTTATCTACATGTTTATCCACAACCCAGTGGACTGTATGTTGATAAGCCATTATTTATCCCCATCCTGTCTTTTTCCGTCATTTCTGTTCTTATATTTTTCCACATGAAATTCATTAGCACTGATGTTATCCCCAGTTTTTGTGCATAAGTTTGTTCTTTTCTGTGGGTAACTATGTGGAACAATTAAAAAAGTTATCCACCTGGGGAACATCAGACTCCAGCGGTTACTATGCGTTCTTTTCCGTTTATATCAAGCAGCAGTTCCGTTTTCGCTTCGGGGAAAACTTCTTTTATTAACTGTTGAATTATTTCCCCCTGACCGTCGCCAATTTCCAGAGCGAACAGTCCCGGGCTGCGCAGTACGTGCGGAAGCTGATGAATGATTCTCCGGTAGACGTCCAGTCCGTCCTTCCCGGCAAACAGTGCTGTAGACGGCTCATGATCCTTCACGTTCGTATTCATACCGCTGCGGTCTGCTTCCGGAATATACGGAGGATTCGAGACGATCACATCGAACGTCTCTCCTGCATCAATAAACGGCATCAAGGCATCTCCCTGCAGGAAACGAAGCTTTGTGCCGTGCGCGTAATCGTTCAGCCGGGCGGTATCCAAAGCTTCCGGAGATAAATCCGTCGCTGTTACTTCCGCTTCCGGAACTTCGAGGGCGAGAGTGACCGCGATGATACCGCTGCCCGTACCGATATCAGCCACTTTCGGACCCGCAGCCGGAAGACGGGCGAGCACGGCTTCGATCAGCTCTTCTGTTTCCGGACGAGGGATAAGCACATCCGGGTTTACACGGAAAGGTCTTCCGTAAAACGTTTCCAGACCGGTAATATGCTGGACCGGAATCCCGGTCCCAGCTTTCATGACGTCTTCTTTAAATAAAGCAGCTGTAACGTCAGAGAGCGGCGATTTCATTTCAGCGAGAAGCTGGGCCCGGGACCAGCCTGCATGGTGACTCAGCAGAATATAACCTATTTCTTTTTCACGGCCTGCATTTTCCAAAAAAGAAGAAGCCCATTTGAGGGCTTCATGTACGTAAGGTGTCGGCATATTTCTCTCCCTACTCCGCGTTTTCCATCAAACGGGATTGTTCTTCTACAATGAGTGGATCAATAATTTCATCCAGGCTGCCTTCGAGAATCTGATCAAGCTTCTGAAGCGTCAGACCGATACGGTGATCTGTCACCCGGCTCTGCGGGAAATTATACGTACGGATCCGCTCCGAACGGTCGCCGGAACCGACGGCTGATTTACGGTGTTCATCATATTCTGCCTGTGCTTCTTTTTGGAACTTATCATAAACACGGGCACGGAGAACTTTCATCGCTTTTTCTTTGTTTTTGATCTGCGATTTTTCGTCCTGACAGGAAACGACCACACCTGTCGGCACGTGCGTCAGACGTACGGCGGACATCGTCGTGTTAACGCTCTGGCCGCCCGGTCCGCTCGAAGCGAACGTATCGACTCGGATATCTTTATCGTGGATATCCACTTCCACTTCCTCTGCTTCTGCAAGAACCGCTACGGTTGCCGTGGATGTATGAATGCGTCCGCCGGATTCTGTAGACGGCACCCGCTGGACGCGGTGAGCCCCATTTTCATATTTCATGCGTGAATACGCACCTTTTCCGTTGATCATGAAGATGACTTCTTTGAAACCGCCGAGACCCGTCTCATGGGCTTCGATCACTTCAATCTTCCAGTTCTGTTTTTCTGCGTAACGGATATACATGCGGTAAAGATCGCCCGCAAAAAGCGCCGCTTCATCGCCGCCCGCTGCTCCGCGGACTTCGATAATCACGTTTTTGTCGTCATTCGGATCCTTTGGAAGAAGCAGGATGCGCAGTTCTTCCTCCAGCTCAGGAATCTGATCCTCAAGCTCATCCATTTCCATTTTGATCATTTCACGCATATCGTCGTCGAGTTTTTCCTGAAGCATTTCCTTCGCTTCTTCGTGCTGTTCTTTCACGTGTTTATACTTTTTGTACGTTTCCACTGTATCCTGAATATCGGACTGCTCCTTCGAATACTCGCGGAGCTTCTTGTTGTCGTTAATTACGTCGGGATCCATAAGCAGCTCTGTAAGCTGGTTATAACGATCCTCTACTGCCTGCAGGCGATCAAACACCTAACTTCACCTCACCTTAAAATTCGTACCACTTTCATACCTCCTTTCAGTATAGGCTTTCATTCGTGTAAAATCAATGGTAGAAGCCCACGGCCCTATGTTTACGGCAATTGGGGGTAGGGGTATAAGTATATAGAAAGAAAAAAGGAGTTGAGAAATGATGAAATTAGTCATTATCGGTGGAGATGCTGCGGGAATGAGTGCAGCCATGCAGGTCGTACATAAACGAAAAGATGCGGAAATTACCGTTCTGGAAAGAGGTCCGATCTATTCGTACGCCCAGTGCGGACTGCCTTATTTTATTGGAGGAGTGGTGGAAGATACGGAGAGTCTGATCGCAAGGCCGGTATCTTTTTTCCGGGAAAAAGGGATTGATGCCCGCGTCCATCATGAAGTAACGGACGTGGATGCGGATAAACAGACCGTAAGCGGCAATGTTCTCGACACCGGGGAGACGTTTGAGCTGGAATATGATACGCTGCTAGTCGCCACCGGCGGCAGCCCGAACAGGCTATCGGTCGAAGGGGCGGATCTGGAAGGAATTCACGTTTTAAAAACGATTCCTGATGCCGAAAAAATTGCCGCAGACTTCGAAGGAAAGCAGAATATTACCGTAATCGGCGCCGGCTACATCGGGCTGGAGATTGCCGAAAACTTTGTGGAGCAGGGAAAAAACGTACGCATGATCAACCGGACAGACAAGCTCGGCAGTAACTTTGATGAACCTGTAAGTGATATGCTGCGTAAAGAAGCAGAACGCCACGGGATCACTCTTTCCCTGCACGAAGATGTCGACAGCTTTACCGGGGATGAAGAAGGCCGCGTCAAAGCGGTGAAAACGAACAAAGACACGTACGAAACGGACGGAGTCATTACCGCGATCGGCATAACGCCGAATACGAGTTTTCTGGAAGGAACAGGCATCTATGAGCATGCCTCCGGAGCCATACTGGTCGATCCTTATATGCGTACAAATAAAGCCAATATATACGCCGCAGGAGACTGTGCGACGCAGTACAACCGGATCAAGGAGCAGCACGATTATGTTCCGCTCGGGACGCACGCCAACAAGCAGGGACGTATTGCCGGAGCGAATATCGCGGGTGACAAAAAAACGTTTCAGGGAATGCTCGGGACTGCCATTTTGAAGTTTTTTGATATCACCGCCGGACGCACCGGCATCGACATAACCGAAGCAAAAAGCCTCGGCTTTGACTTCAGCGTGAAGAGCTTTGAACCGCTTCCCTACGCCGGGTACTATCCGGGAGCGGAGCCGATAACACTTCAGCTTATAAAAGATAATAAAAATGAACGGCTTCTCGGTGTCCAGGCAGCAGGTAAAGACGGCGTGGACAAGCGGATCGACGTGGCTTCGGTGATGCTTTTTAACAAAATGACGGTGGATGAGATTCAGGATCTCGATATCAGCTATGCCCCTCCCTATAATTCCACGTGGGATCCAATCCAGCGGAATGTGCGGCGTTTATAAAAGGCTACCTTGAAAATAAAGTAGTTAAGTGGTGAACATGCGCTTTCGTTTCCATGGGGACGCTTTCCGGGCGGGCCGGAGTCGCCCGATCTCCACTCCAGCGCCTGGTAAAAATACGGAGCAGGATCTGCCTTCTCATAAAGAAAATTCCGTCTTAAAAATCGCCTTGGCTTTGGAATCTAACTTTGTACATTCTTTGTTCAATCTATGTGCTCTTTTTAATCGACCATCAAAACGAAGCGGATACATGCCCGTGGAATAACAAGATTGGAAGATTCCGCAGGGTGCAGCCCATCCGGAAATCTCCTCCACGGCAGGCCGAAGCGAAGTTTCCTGCATTTATCAACACCAGACTTGGCTCTTACGCACGTTTGGTGAAAACAAGATATATCTGACAATAAACTAATTTAACCCTTAAACATTCTATCGTTTAAGCCTGGGCCACCAGCTTTTTAAGTAGACTTATCTTCTGTCATCGTAAGCCGGAAAGACAAGTTCCCCTTTTTCGCGTAAGAACCCCAGACTTTAACACAGCTTTTATAAAAGTATTGTTAAATAAAAAAGCCCTCTGCCATGTTTACTTTCGGGCAGGGGGCTTTTTAAAAACGCTATCGGTTATGACGTGCCAGGTTGACGGCGGGCACGTGGGTCGTTGTCGGTTTGTGCGGGACTTCGTGGCAGTGACGGCAGCGCGGTTCATAGGACTCCGAAGCACCGACGAGAATAATCGGATCATCGTAGGAAGCCGGCTTCCCGTCGATCAGCCGCTGCGTCCGGCTCGCCGGCGACCCGCAGGAAAGGCAGATAGCCTGCAGTTTGGTAACCGTTTCGGCAAGGGACATAATCGCGGGAACGCAGGCGAACGGTTCGCCGCGGAAGTCCTGATCGAGACCGGCACAGATGACGCGGATGTTATCATCTGCAAGGGTCTGGACGACATCGACAATGGCCGGGTCAAAAAATTGAACTTCGTCGATGGCTACGACCTGGGTGTCTTTTTCAAGCAGCGTATAAATATCTTCTGCATCGGTCGCGGGATAAGCAAAGACGGTCGTACCGTTATGGGAAACGACTTCTTTTTCGCTGTAGCGGTTATCAAGCTGTGGTTTGAATACCTGGATTTTCTGACGGCCGAAGCTTGCCCTGCGGACGCGGCGGATCAGCTCTTCCGATTTCCCGGAGAACATGCTCCCGCAGACGACTTCGATCCATCCTTCTTTTCGTGTTAGGTGCATGAGGCGACGCTCCTGTTCCGATAATTTTTCGCGAATGACGCAGAGGCAGGCAGCTTCCGGGAAAGGTGGTCTGCTGCTTTCAGCAAAGGTTTTCCCTTTCCCTGTTCCGGGGGAAACTGCCTGTTCTTATTTCTATATCTATATGTAATCTTACGCTTGTTCGGGCTGTAAGACAACTGTATTTAGTCATAAAAAAGCAGGCAGGAAAAATCCCTGCCTGCTTCGTCCGGAATATTATACTCCGTATTTTTTTCTGAACTTGTCTACACGTCCACCAGCGTCTGCGAACTTCTGCTTACCAGTATAGAAAGGGTGAGAATCAGAAGAAACTTCCACTGTATAAAGCGGGTAAGTGTTTCCGTCTTCCCATTCCACTGTGTTGTCCGTATGCGCTGTAGAACCGCTCAAGAACATGAATCCAGTACTTGAATCCTTAAATACGACTTTACGGTATTCTGGGTGAATTCCTTGTTTCATGTCTATTCAACTCCTTCCGCCCTGAATCTTTCGAAACAGAGTAAGTCTGTGCTGATCACTTCCACACATAGAAAGATTATATCAAGGGTCACTGAAGAATGCAATAAGCTATTTCTCTTTTTGAGAGGCTGCCTCGAAAATAAAACTTTGTGAAAGTCTGTTATTGATATATATAGATATATTGAACTTATTAATTAATCTCCACTTCTGTAACCAGCCGCTTTCGTTTCCATGGGGACGCTTTCCGGGCGGGCCGGCCTCAGCTAATTCCGTCCTCCCTTTGGTCGGGCGGAATGGATCTTCGGCTCGTCCTTTATCGCCCAGGAGTCGCCCCATGTACCCTGCAGCGGCCTGTTCTCCATTTCTGTTCTCTGCAGGTATGATCTGCGGTTAAAAATGATAACACCCTTCTTTCTTTCGATAGAGAAGACCGCTTTAGAGGTTATACATTTTATTTTTATAAATATTAAGTTCAATTTATATAGAACGTTTTTATGACTATTAGTCTGGTTACCTGAAAAAAAAGACCTATGAAACAGATGGAGGTGAATCCATTTCACAAGCCGCTCTTTTTGTTTATTTCTTAACTACGTGAGCATTCCTGTACATCTCGCTGTAAGTTTTATATCCCCCGCTTAAGTTGCGGGCTTTATAGCCATTTCCTTTAAGAATTCGTACGGCAAGGTATCCCCGCAGGCCTACTTGACAAGTGATATTTATGATTCTGTCTTTCGGCAGCTCCTGGAGACGGTCCCGCAGGTTATCGAGCTCGATATTCACTGCTCCCGGAATGGTGCCTTTTTCAAATTCTCCGGGGGTGCGTACGTCCACCAGTATTTCTCCGGCATTCATTCGCTCTCTTACCTCACCGGCGTGAATGATGTCTATTTCTCCATCTGCGACGTGAGACGCTGCATATCCGATCATGTTTACCGGGTCTTTAGCAGAGGAATATGGAGGGGCGTAGGAGAGCTCCAATTCCTGGAGATCGTATACTGTAAGACCGCCTTTTACAGCAGTCGCTATAACATCCACACGCTTGTCTACGCCGTCTTTTCCTACAGCCTGCACCCCGAAAATCTTTCCATCTCCGGGACTGAATATAAGTTTCATTGCGATAGGCGAAGCACCCGGATAGTAGCCTGCGTGGGAGAGCGGATGGATATGCACCGCTTTGAAATCTATGCCTGCTTCCCTAAGAGTTTTTTCATTGTTCCCAGCGGAAGCTGCGGTCAAATCAAAAACTTTGGCAACAGCTGTTCCGAGCGTCCCTGAATAAGCTTTTGGGTCACCGCTGATCGTATCCGCAGCAATCCTCCCCTGCCGGTTTGCCGGCCACGCAAGCGGCACCATAACAGGCGTATTTAATATATAATCTGTCGTCTCCACGGCATCACCTACAGCATAAATGTCCGGATCTTCTGTTTGAAGATATTTGTTAACAGCAATTCCGCCCCGATCCCCCAGGGGTAATCCGGCTTTTACTGCCAGTTCATTCTCCGGCGTTACCCCGATAGATAAAATAGTAATATCACTTGAAAGTTCTCTGCCGCTTGATAGAACCACTTTTTGTCCTTTCTGTTTGAACTCCTTTACCCCGTCATTCAAATGCAGATCTGTGTAATCGCGTATTCGGTTTTCAACAATGGCAGCCATTTCTTTATCCAGTGGTGCCATGACCTGGTCTGCCATCTCCACGATTGTTACGTTAAGACCTCTGGCATGAAGATTTTCCGCCATTTCCAGACCGATGAATCCTCCGCCAATGACGACTGCCTGTTTCGGTTTATGGTTGTCCACCCATGCTTTTATGCGGTCTGTATCAGGAATATCTCTTAACGTAAACAGATTTTCCGCTTCCGTTAAACCCGGGATTGGCGGGATAACCGGCCGTGCTCCAGGGGAGAGAAGAAGTTTGTCATAGGATTCCGTATATTCTTCTCCTGTAGGAAGATGTATAACTGACACCGTTTTATTCTCCCGGTTCACAGACATGACTTCTGTTTCATTTCGAACATCCAGCCTGAATCTCCGGGTCATTCCCTCCACCGTCTGGACGAGAAGCTTCTCCCGTTCTTCTATTGCCCCGCCTATGTAGTAAGGCAGCCCGCAGTTTGCAAACGAAACGTATTTTCCTTTTTCAAATACGACAATTTCGGTTTCTTCGCTGATTCTCCTGAGACGAGCTGCAGCACTCGCTCCTCCCGCCACTCCGCCTACGATGATAACTTTCATAATAAATCCCTCCATATAAGTTATGTGAAACATTGAACTTAATACCCTTACAGGTATAATAGCATCTGGTTTTGCGGTTGTCAAATAGGGCAAGGGGTATTTTACGTGTGTTGACGTTGGGATATTCCGCGTGCTCCCCAGCCGCTTAACGGAGAGGATACGTGTCCGGAAAGGTTTTTCGTGGATGCGAAGCCTGGACGCGATGATTTGGGTCTTTCCAAAAAGGCTATGTTAAGGAAATTTATTTCCAGTTAAAGAAATTTATGATACGGTAAGGTTATCTAAATTTACGAGGTGAACATAAATTAAGTACCGAGGAGGATTTTATGAATAATAAGAAGAAGCTGCTACTGTTTTTGGGGGCGGTGGCAGCGGGGACGTTCTTTATATTTCCACTATTGTCTATACTGGGTGTTCCAGGTTTTGAGGTTGTGTTAACTACTTTATTCGGTGAAAATAGTATCTTTGCTTTGATATTCTCATTGCTGCTTGTTCTTATAGTTATTTTTCTGCTTGTTAAACCTGCTAAAAAAGATGATTCATCTACTATTAATGATACTTAACAGAAACTACGGACTCGTTTGTTTAACAATCAGATATTATAAAAATGGCCTTCTATAGGAATGGAACTACTCCTTTATACAGGTAGAATGAATGATGGTCAAAAAGGGATCTTCTTTATTTAGAAGAACAGATTCTGCTCCGTATTTTTACGGGGAGCTGGAGTGGACATGGGGCGACTTCGGGGCGATGGAGGACGAGCCGAAGATCTATCTCCCCCGATCGCAGGGAGGAAGGAATTAGCTGAGGCCGGCCCTGCGCGCCCATGGAAACGAAGGCGCACGCTTATCCGCTTTATTTTCAAGACAGCATTCCAAAAAGGCAGCAGGCATCCTGTTTTTTACAGGAGCCTGCTGCCTTTTATTTATATTCACTTTCGATCGTTTTTCATTCTTCCTGTCAATTAACTTTTGACGGAGCGGCTTTGTTTGCCGCGTTCAAAGGAAGCAAAGAACTCTTCGTTCGTTTTCGTTTCTTTTACTTTTTTCAAGAAGCGTTCCATGTAGTCCGGCTGGTCGTTGAGCGTGCGGCGGATCGCCCACAGATCTTCAATCTGCTGTTCCGGAAGCAGCAGCTCTTCGCGCCGCGTGCTGGAGCGGCGTATGTCGATTGCCGGGTAGATACGCTTTTCGGCGAGCTTGCGGTCCAGATGAAGCTCCATGTTGCCTGTTCCTTTAAATTCTTCATATATTACATCATCCATGCGCGAGCCGGTTTCGACAAGCGCGGTGGCGAGGATGGTCAGGCTTCCACCTTCTTCAATATTCCGTGCCGCTCCAAAGAAACGCTTCGGACGGTGGAAGCTTGCCGGATCAATACCACCGGAAAGGGTACGCCCGCTCGGTGGCACGACGAGGTTGTAGGCACGCGCCAGGCGTGTAATGCTGTCCATCAGAATGACAACATCCTTTTTCGATTCTACGAGACGCATCGCGCGGTCTAAAACGAGTTCTGCCACCTTGATATGATTTTCCGGCACTTCGTCAAAGGTGGAGCTGACGACTTCCCCTTTAATCGATCGTTCCATATCCGTTACTTCTTCCGGGCGTTCATCAATCAGGAGAACGATGATTTCCATTTCAGGATGATTTTCTGCGATGCTGTTCGCTACTTCCTTCAACAGCAGCGTTTTACCGGCTTTAGGAGGTGCTACGATAAGGCCGCGCTGTCCGTAGCCTACCGGAGCAATCATGTCGAGAACACGGGAGGCCACGAGGTTCGGCTGATGTTCCAGCGTCATTTTCTTTTCCGGGTACAGCGGCGTCAGCTGTGGAAAGTGCGGGCGCTCACTTGCTTTTTCCGGGTCATCGCCATTGACGGCTGCTACCTGGAGAAGACCGTAGTAGCGCTCGTTTTCCTTCGGCTTGCGTACTTTACCGGATACGCGGTCTCCGTTGCGGAGTTTGAAGCGGCGGATCTGGGAAGCAGAGATGTAGATATCCTGCGGGCTCGGCTTATACGTATTGGAACGGAGAAAACCGAAGCCTTCCGACTGGATAACTTCCAGCACTCCTTCCATGAACATAAGATCTTCGTTTTCTGCCTGTTTTTTGAAAATGGCAAAAATCAGTTCTTTCTTTGAGAGCTGGCTGTAGTAGGAGACTTTATGTTCCTTTGCGAGCTCATAGAGTTCTTTCAGTTTCAAATGTTCCATTTCTTTTAATGTTACACCCATATATGTCACCAGACCTTTTTATAATTTAACGCTGTGTTTTTTATTTCAGGGAGTTATTGTAAAGATGAAAGTTCAGGAGAGAACTTGTGTGCAGGAAGATTTTTTCGAAGAATAGCTTCATCTATCTAAGCATATTTTCGTGGAGCTGACAATAGCCGGGGAAGAAATCCGGGCAGGAAGAAAAGCCTTCAGGGGTTGGCAGAAGCCTTCCCGCCGGCAGAAAACCGGCGGGGGGATTTTTCTTTTTCAGGAATTTTCGATTTCCTCTTTTTCAGCCGCTGACAGTTTTTCACGCCAGATTACGGCTCCAAGATTCGTCAATTTTTCTTCTAAATTCGCATAGCCGCGGTCGATGTGGGAAACGTTCGTGATTTCGGTGACTCCTTCCGCCATCAGGCCGGCTGCGACAAGGGCAGCCCCGGCGCGAAGATCCGTAGCGCTCACTTTTGCCCCCTGAAGCTTTGTTTTTCCGTTGATCAGGGCAGAACGTCCTTCCACTTTGATGTCGGCACCCATTCTTCTCAGTTCATCCGTATGCTTAAAGCGGGCATTGTAAATCGTATCTGTCACCATGCTCACTCCTGCTGCCTTTGTAAGCAGGGCAGTTATCGGCTGCTGAAGATCCGTAGCAAATCCCGGATAGACGAGTGTTTTAATATCGACCGGGTTTAACTCTTTTTTACTTTCAATATAAATGGAGTCATCTCCTGCCTCCACTGTCACTCCCATTTCCCGGAGTTTGGAACTGAGAGATTCGAGATGGAGGGGAATAATGTTGTCTATCGTTACCCCGCTGCCCATTGCAGCAGCAAAAATCATATAAGTGCCTGCTTCAATACGGTCGGGTATGATCGAATGACGACAGCCGTGGAGTTCCTCGACTCCGTCGATACGGATCATATTCGTACCCGCTCCTTTTATTTTCGCTCCCATATTGGAAAGCAGCGTAGCGACATCGATGATTTCCGGCTCCTTTGCCGCGTTCTCAATCACCGTGCGTCCTTCCGCTTTAACTGCAGCGAGCATAATATTAATCGTTGCGCCTACACTGACGACATCGAGATAAATTCTCGCGCCTGTAAGCTTTTCGGCCTGCAGGTAAATCGCTCCCTGCTCATTCGTCACTTTTGCACCGAGTGCTTCAAATCCTTTTATGTGCTGATCAATCGGCCGCGGACCGAGGTTACACCCTCCGGGAAGACCGATGACTGCTTTTTTAAACTTGCCGAGCATCGCTCCCATCATGTAATAGGAGGCCCGGAGCTTTTTGACACGGCCGTTCGGCAGCGGCATCGAGATCATATTTTCCGGATTCACCGTAAGAGACTCCTCGGAAAGAGTCGTTTCTGCTCCTGCTTCTTCAAGCAGCTCCGCGAGAATGGTGATGTCTGATATAGCCGGCAGGTTGTCAATTGTTACTGCGGAATCCGCCATGATAGCAGCTGGTATCAGGGCCACGGCGCTGTTTTTAGCACCGCTGACGCTGACGTGCCCTTTCAGTGGCTGTCCGCCTTTTATAAGTAGTTTGTCCATGCAGCATGTCCTTTCTTGCTTGAGAGTAGTCTGAATAGCAGCAGGTGCCGGCAGAGGTATTGTAAATGAAGAAAACCGGTCTGCCTGAAATCAGAACAGACCGGTGCAGTAAATTTAAACGCTGGTCTGGGCTTTCTGCCAGTCGCTTAGGAATTTTTCAATTCCTATATCTGTCAGTGGATGCTTCGTAATCTGTTCAATAACTTTCCACGGAAGCGTAGCAATATGCGCTCCGCGCAGGGCAGATTCTGTCACGTGCTGCGGATGACGGATCGAAGCTGCGATAATTTCTGTATCAATACCGTGAAGATCGAAAATTTCTGCAATCGTGGTGATCACTTCGAGCCCGTTCTGGCCGATGTCATCAAGTCTTCCTATGAAGGGAGAAACATACGAGGCACCCGCACGCGCTGCAAGCAGCGCCTGGTTTGCTGAAAATACGAGCGTCACGTTCGTTTTAATGCCTGCTTCGCTGAACGTCCGGACAGCTTTGAGGCCTTCGACAGTCATAGGAACTTTCACTGTGATATTCGGAGCGATTGCTGCCAGTTCTTTTCCTTCACGCACCATCCCTTCCGCGTCCAGGGATATGACTTCTGCACTTACTGATTCACTGACGAATTCAGTAATTTCGCGGAGGCGGTCGTGGAAATCCGCCCCTTCTTTTGCAACGAGTGATGGATTAGTTGTTACCCCTGCGAGAACACCAAGCTCCTGAGCCTTCTTGATTTCGCTGATGTTGGCCGAATCGATGAAAAATTTCATAACATAAACCCCTCCTGTTTTTATGAATGACAGCGCTTTCCAACGCTTTAAAAGAAGGAGCCAGTGCTCAAGGCACCGACTGCTTCCAATTTATTTATCTGCCTGACCGGAAGATCCGAATTCACGCATTTTACCGATAACTGTCGCTTTGATTGCTTCCCGTGCCGGCCCGAGATATTTACGCGGGTCAATCATGTCGGGATTTTCATCAAGCGTCTTGCGCACAGCAGCGACAGACGTGATCTGGTTTTCTGTGTTCACGTTGATTTTAGCTGTTCCGAAAGAGATAGCTTTCTTAATATCTTTTGTCGGAATACCAGTACCGCCGTGAAGAACAAGAGGAACTTCCGTGTTTTTCGAAATTGTTTCCATGCGGTCAAAGCCGAGGTTCGGCTCCCCTTTATAAGGTCCGTGTACGGATCCAAGTGCCGGAGCAAAGCAGTCCACCTGTGTTTCGCGGATCAGTTCGTCGCACTCTTCAGGAATGGCATACGCAGCTTCTGCATCATCTACGATAATGTCGTCTTCCTGTCCGCCGATACGGCCGAGTTCTGCTTCAACAGATACGCCGAGAAGGTGGGCTACTTCAACCACTTTCTGTGTAAGCGCAATGTTTTCAGCCAGAGGATAATGGGAACCATCTATCATAACGGAAGTAAATCCGGCATGCATTGCTTCCACACATTTTTCGAAGCTGGATCCGTGGTCGAGGTGAATGGCAACCGGTACTGTCGTATTGTAGCTGTCCATAAGACCTTCTACAATCGCGACGACGGACTTAAATCCGCCCATATACTTCGCTGCCCCTTCAGATACACCAAGAATAACCGGAGACTGCTCTTCTTCTGCAGCCTGCAGGATGGCCTGAGTGAACTCGAGGTTGTTCAGGTTAAACTGGCCAACACCGTAAGAGTTGGCTTTTGCTGTTTTCAACATTTCTCGCATTGATACTAAAGGCATACGATAAAGTCCTCCTTATGTCACGTGCAAAAATTAGCCCTGCTCAGGCGCTGCCTACACAAAAACAGGCAAACATGGATAAATCATTATCTCATGTCTGCTGTAAAATTGGACGTTTGTAAACAGCGTGTCAGAAAGGCTCGCAACGATATTATAGCATATTCACTATAGATTTCACGCTGATTTCCAATATTAATTTTCATACAGCGCTTACATCTTTTGTTTGTGGTCAAAAAATTCCCGTATCTTTTTCCGCACACTTTCTATGTCGAAAGGTTTGGCAAAATGTTCAATTGCACCGAGCTTCTTCGCTTCTTTGATCAATTCCATTTCACCGTAGGCGGTCATAAGGAAAACCTCTGTCTGGATGTTCCGGCTGCGCATTTCCCTGAGGATTTCGATTCCGTTCATGCCCGGGATTTTCAGATCCAGCAGCACAAGATCCGGCTTTTCTTTATCCAGAATCTCCAGCGCTGTTCTGCCATTTGCTGCTTCGTAGGTTTCGTAGCCGTCTTTTTCAAATACTTCTTTCAGCAGGACGCGGATACCGAACTGATCATCCACAACCAATAGTTTTTCTTTCATGCTGAACCCCTTCCCAGGCTGCTCCGTATTATTCCCTTTAATTACCATACTATGCCACTCTTCTATAAAGATCAACATTATCTTTTCCTATTTTTAGAGTATGCTGATAAAATAGGCTGCATTGCTTACTAAAGAAGGAGGAGTTACTATGATGAAAATTTTCGAGACCCAGCTTTCGGGGATTTTACGGAAGCTGGACGGTGCAGAAATGGAAATAGAGGATGCTGCGAGAATGACGGCCCAGAGCATTTTAAGTGACGGCCACGTGTATGCCGCCGCGTCCCCGGATCTTGGAGGCATCGTTTCCCAGGCGCTCCACGGAGCAGACGCAGTGCCTGACTGCGGCCGCCTGGAGGCTGACACCCCTCTGTCATCTCTCGATACGATCTGGCTGTTCACAAATGACGTTGAAGAAACGAGGGCAGAAATGCAGGCGGCTTTTGATTCCGGGGCTGCGCTGGTGCTTGTGATGCCGAAAAAGACCGGCCATGAATTGGAGCAGGAGGCTTCTTTTATTATCGAAACCAGCGTGACGCGCCCGCTTATTCCGACCGAGTCGGGCAGGCGGATCGGGGAGCCGCATCTTCTCGTTTCTCTTCACGTCTATTATGCGCTTTATTTTCAATTAATGGAAATTTTAGAGGAGCATGTGGAGGGATGACTGTTTTTTAAGAAGCGTCCTTCTTGAGGAAAATCGGTATGAAAAACCTGCATGACAGGATTGTCATGCAGGCAAGGCTGGTTAAAATGTCTTCTATCACGGATTTTTGTTCTGAATTAGCTTTCTTGCGCTCAACGGCGGAAGCTTTCCGCGGGGCTGGTCTTCAGCTATTTCTTCCGAAGCACGGCTTCTCCAGAAAGGATCTTCAGACTGCGCTTAATCCCGTCGGAGTCACCGCCGCTCGCTTCAGAAAGGAATCGCAGAAACAGATCAGACGGGTCTTTCACAGAGGAACCGTTTAAAACAGCCAGCCTTTCTCTTGATAAAAATATCTCAGCACAGTTTTTCGTCCCGAAGAAGCAAAGACCGTTCTGCTGACGCTCGAGATATCCTCCACGGCAGAGCTGAAGCGGGCTTTTCTACATGTATCAACAACAGACTTTACCCCAGCTTATATAAAGAAGAATTTCTCTGCTGTCTGCCTTCATGACGTTTTTGTCATGAAGGTTTTTTCGTTGTATAAAAAGGCGGGCTGCTTTTACAGGTCGTTTTGGGCGGCGCGGATAAATTCTCTGAAGAGCGGCTGCGGACGTGTCGGCCGTGATACGAATTCCGGGTGAAACTGGGAAGCGACGAAGAATGGATGATCGGTAATCTCAATAATTTCGACGAGGCGTCCGTCCGGGCTGAGTCCGGAGAAAGTGAAGCCTTTCTGCTCCATATCTTCACGATAGGCATTGTTGAATTCGTAGCGGTGACGGTGACGTTCATAAATTACCTGTTCCCCGTAAGTTTCATAAGCTTTCGTATTCGATTTAATCTTCGCAGGGTAGAGGCCGAGTCTCAGTGTGCCTCCCAAATCTTCTACATCTTTCTGCTCCGGAAGCAGATCGATCACCGGATGATTCGTTTCCGGCTGCAGCTCTGCCGAATGCGCATCTTTATGTCCGAGAACGTTGCGTGCGAATTCTACCGTGGCCAGCTGCATTCCGAGACAGATGCCGAGGTAAGGGACTTTTTCAACACGGGCGTATTCAATAGCAGCAATCTTCCCTTCGACGCCGCGGTCTCCAAACCCTCCCGGGACGAGGATCCCGTCTGCGCCTGCTGTTTTTTCAGCGACGTTTTCGCGGGTGACTTCTTCGGAATTTACCCATTTGATTTCCACGTCGGCGTCAAATTCAAAGCCGGCATGCTTCAGCGCTTCTGCAACGGAAAGGTAGGCGTCCGGAAGCTCCACATATTTTCCGACGAGCGCGATATTGACCGTTTTGGAAAGATTCTTCACACGGTCTACCAGAGCAATCCACTCTTCCATATCTGCTTCGCGGCAGTCCAGATTGAGGTGGTTGCAGACGAATTGATCGAGCTTCTGCTCCTGGAGATGAAGCGGTACTTCGTAAAGAGTGGAAGCATCTCTTGCTTCGATGACGGCACGTTTATCAATGTCACAGAAGAGAGCGATTTTGTCTTTCATATCTTCCGGCACCGGACGTTCGGTACGGACGACGATCACATTCGGCTGGATGCCGAGGCTGCGCAGCTCTTTGACGCTGTGCTGGGTCGGTTTTGATTTCATTTCTCCGGCTGCTGCGAGGTAGGGAATGAGCGTGCAGTGAATGTAGAGGACGTTGTCCGCTCCGACATCACTTTTCATCTGACGGATCGCTTCAAGGAAAGGCAGGCTTTCGATATCTCCGACAGTACCGCCGATTTCTGTAATGACAACATCCGGATTACCTTCTGAAGCGGCCAGCTTGATGCGTTCTTTGATTTCGTTCGTAATATGCGGGATGACCTGGACCGTTCCCCCGAGGTAGTCGCCGCGGCGTTCTTTTTTAAGGACAGAGGAGTATACTTTTCCTGTAGTCACGTTGCTGAATTTACCGACGTTAATATCGATGAACCGCTCATAGTGGCCGAGGTCAAGATCTGTTTCGGCTCCGTCGTCGGTTACAAAAACTTCCCCGTGCTGATAGGGGCTCATCGTGCCCGGGTCCACGTTAATGTATGGGTCAAACTTCTGGATGGTTACTTTTTTACCGCGGTTTTTCAGGAGGCGCCCCAGGGAAGCGGCGGTGATTCCTTTTCCTAGGGAAGATACTACCCCTCCGGTTACGAAAATATACTTTGTCATGACTGCTCATCTCCTTTATTTTTCACAAGCGGCTCTGCGCCTGTTGTTCAAGGGAACGGGGGATGGTTCAATTGTGCGGCATTTTTTAACGTTTCGTGCCGGCTGTAGGAGGGCCGGGGATTTCCGCCTCGTTGTTCTTTATACGAACAGCGAGCGTTCCCGGCGCCTGAAAAATGAAAAGCGCCCCCTCTTTTGTTGAAAGAGGGGGCGCTGATAATCTGCATAGGCAGTATAAATTAAAAGCGTTCCGCTGCTCCGTTTTTAAGGAGCCCAAACATGATTCTATCCGCGGTTCGGGGAAAAGTCAAGAGCGATTTACTTCTCTTCTTCGGATTCTTCCTCGTCTTTTTCATCCTCGGAAACTTCTCCGGCTGTATCACCGAATTCATCTTCATCAAGCTCGTCTGTGTCGGTATCTTCTTCGTTGGCAAGCTCGTCGAGTTCGTCTTCGATGTCTTCAAACTCGTCGTATTCTTCGAGCTCGTCATCGAATCCTTCTTCTTCTTTTGCAGCTTTTCGTTTTTTAGGCATCATCTGGGAGAGCTCTTCTTCTGTCTGCTCAAATGGATACCAGGAACGAAGGGCCCAGCGGTTATCCCCGAGATTAACGAATCTTCCATCGAGCGACATCTGCGTGTAGAGGTGAGCGATGCGTTCGTGTTTGCGTTCCTGGCTCAGACCCTGGATTTCTCCTACCTGATCAATCAGTACTCCGTAGTCCTCCGGGCTGTTCTTTTCATCGAGCAGCTCAAATGTCACATCAAGCATGGAGATTTCTTTCAGCTGTTCTTCTGTGTAATCTTTTAAACTCATATTTGACACACCCTTTCTCTGTCATCCTGTATCGTCATCATCGCCTGCTGCACAGGTGGCTTAGTCTACGTATAAATTCATACCTTCCATTATAAACATATGCCCTTCCATTTTTCCAGCGGAAACGTTAATTTTTATTCGGTTCCTTGAGCAGTTTGATCTTCGAATGGAAAATACCCTCTCCGCCGAACAGAACCTTCAGGTCCGTAAAGACACGAATGTCCGCCAAAAGCAGCTGCTTTTGACGGACATTCTCGTTACAGGTTTCGTCTGTACTGGCCGCCTACTTCGTAAAGGGCGGAAGTAATCTGGCCGAGACTTGCCACTCTTACGGTATCCATCAGTTCAGCAAATATATTGCCGCCGTCGAGCGCTGTCTGCTTTAATGCTTCGAGGGCTTTTTCGGATTCGTGGGCATGTGTGTCCTGGAAATCTTTCAGCTCTGTAATCTGCGCTTCCTTTTCTTCCTTCGATGCGCGGGCCAGTTCCATGTCGAAATCCTCTTCGGAAGGAGGATTCGGATTGAGGTACGTGTTAACCCCGACAATCGGCAGATCCCCGTTATGCTTTTTCGTTTCATAAAGCAGGGACTCTTCCTGGATCTTGCCCCGCTGATACTGCGTTTCCATAGCTCCGAGAACGCCTCCGCGGTCGCTCATGCGCTCCATTTCCAGAAGCACCGCTTCTTCCACAAGGTCGGTCAGCTCTTCGATAATGAAGGCCCCCTGCTGGGAGTTCTCATTTTTCGCAAGCCCCATTTCCTTCGTGATAATGAGCTGGATCGCCATCGCACGGCGGACGCTTTCTTCAGTCGGAGTCGTGACTGCTTCATCATAGGCATTCGTGTGAAGCGAGTTGCAGTTATCATAGATTGCGAGCAGTGCCTGAAGCGTCGTACGGATGTCATTGAAGTCGACTTCCTGGGCGTGCAGGGAGCGGCCGGACGTCTGAATGTGGTATTTCAGTTTCTGACTGCGTTCGTTTCCGCCGTATTTGCGGTCCATCGCAATCGCCCAGATACGCCGGGCTACCCGTCCAATGACGGTATATTCCGGGTCGAGACCGTTGCTGAAGAAAAAGGACAGGTTCGGTGCAAAGTCATCGATATTCATGCCGCGGCTCAAGTAATACTCTACGTATGTGAAACCGTTGGAGAGCGTGAAAGCCAGCTGGCTGATCGGGTTGGCTCCGGCTTCAGCGATATGGTAACCGCTGATCGAAACAGAGTAGTAATTGCGCACCTTTTTATCAATGAAATACTCCTGGATATCCCCCATCATGCGAAGGGCAAATTCCGTCGAGAAAATACACGTATTCTGTCCCTGATCTTCTTTTAAGATGTCGGCCTGCACCGTTCCGCGGACGACGTTTAATGTTTCATCCTGGATTTTCCGGCGTTCTTCCGCGTCCGGTCCGCGTCCTTCTGTTTCTTTGAATTTATCCAGCTGCTGATCAACAGCTGTATTCATAAACATGGCGAGAATGATTGGAGCGGGTCCGTTAATGGTCATCGATACCGATGTAGAAGGAGCCGTGAGATCGAACCCTTCATACAGCTGTTTCATGTCGTCCAGTTTGCAGATGCTCACGCCGCTTTCGCCGACTTTCCCGTAGACGTCCGGACGGTGGCCCGGATCCTCGCCGTAGAGCGTGACCGAATCAAATGCCGTACTGAGGCGTTTGGCGTCGTCCCCGTCGGACAGGTAATGGAATCGGCGGTTCGTCCGCTTCGGATTTCCTTCTCCAGCGAACTGGCGCTTCGGGTCTTCTCCTCTGCGTTTAAACGGAAATACTCCGGCTGTATAAGGAAAAGAGCCCGGTACGTTTTCGCTGCGCACCCAGCGGATAATCTCCCCGTAGTCGTGGTATTTCGGCAGTGACACTTTCGGGATATCGAGGCCCGACAGCGAACGTGTTTTCATTTCCGTAACGATTTCTTTATCACGGACTTTCGTCGTGAAAACCTCCTGGGAATACGCTTCTTTCGTTGCTTCCCATGTGTTCAGCGTTTTCTTTACGTCCGGAAGCAGACTTTCTTCCACTTTCGCTTTTAAATCCGGAAGCGGACCATGCTCAGCTCCTTCTTCTTCGAGCATCTTCATCGTTCCTTCGAGCTGGAAGAGCCGGCGGGCCTGCTCCGACTGTTTTTCTGTTTCCTTGTGGTACTTCTTAATAGTATGCGAGATTTCCCGCAGATAATGAATCTGATCCGGCGGTATAACGGCATTACGCAGCTGGATTTCCTCCCCTTTACCGAGGTCGGTCTCCCAGTCGGTGCCAAAGTTTGTATTAATGATTTTTACGAGCTCGTAAAACAGCCGGTTCATGCCCGGATCGTTAAACTGGCTCGCCACTGTACCGTAGACAGGCATTTCTTCCGGACTTTCATCAAAACGGAGATGGCTGCGCTGATACTGTTTTCTTACTTCACGACGGGCATCCTCCGAGCCTTTACGGTCAAATTTGTTGATCGCAATCAGATCCGCAAAATCGATCATATCGATTTTCTCAAGCTGGGATGGGGCTCCGAATTCGCTCGTCATCACGTACATCGATACATCGGCAATATCGGCGACCGCCGCGTCCCCCTGACCGATACCGCTCGTTTCTATAATAATCAAATCGTAGCCGGCAAGCTGTACGACCGGAATCGCTTCTGCGACTGCTTTGGAAAGTTCCTGCCTGCTGTCACGAGTCGCAAGCGAACGCATATACACCCGTTCGTGGTGAATCGCGTTCATGCGGATGCGGTCACCGAGGAGGGCGCCGCCCGTTTTCTTTTTCGTCGGATCGACGGATAAAATAGCGACGTATTTATCCGGAAAGGCACGCAGGTACCGGCGGACAAGTTCGTCTGTTAACGAGCTTTTCCCGGCACCGCCCGTTCCCGTAATTCCAAGCACCGGTGCGTTCCTGCCTGCTTTGCTGTGTATTTGTTTCAGTTCCTCCCCTTCCTCACTGGAAAGGTTCTGACCGAAGGAGCGTTTCTCTGCGATGGAGACATATTTAGCGAGCGCACGGTGCTCCTTTTGCTCGAGGCTGTCCAGCCCGGTGTTCGCTGCCGGAGTTTCAAAATCGCTCGCTTCCATAATTTCATCAATCATGCCCTGAAGACCGATTTTACGTCCATCCTCCGGAGAAAAAATGCGGCGGATGCCATAGTCGTGAAGCTCTTTGATTTCGGAAGGGATTATAACTCCGCCTCCTCCGCCGAACAATTGAATATGGCTGCCTCCGAGGCGCTGAAGTTCATCATACAGATATTTAAAGTATTCCACGTGTCCGCCCTGATAGGACGAAATCGCAATTCCCTGGACGTCTTCCTGAATAGCCGCCTGGGCCACTTCTCCGACGGAGCGGTTATGACCGAGGTGGATAACTTCTGCTCCGGAGGCCTGAAGCATCCGGCGCATAATGTTAATCGAGGCGTCGTGTCCGTCAAATAAAGCGGATGCGGTGACAAATCGTACTGGATGTGTCGGCTGATAGCTCAATGAAAATCCTCCTTTATGATTTTGCTGCTGTTTGTGTCGGGCTGAATCCGTGGACGAGCTGACGGATCTGATGTTCAATGTACTCATCGATGGTATATTCGCGGTGGAGAGCCCAGCGCCGGAAAGTCCACATCTGGCCGACGACCAGAATGTGATGGGCAGCGAGGGAAATCTCCCGGTCATCGAGCGTAATCCACTCCGCATCCCGGACCCTCCCCAGCTCTGCTTCGAACATTTCTTTCATACGCATTTCTTTTTCCAATACATATTTCAGCGCTTCTCCTGAAAGGGATTTGGATTCCTGATACATGACAAGCACCTCGTCCTGAAGCACATCCACGACGCGGAAGTACGCTTCCATTACCTGCTCCAGTCGTTCCATTCCGGTTAAATTTCCATCCAGGAGCTTTTCCCACTTCTGGACCACTTCCTCATAAACCGAATCGCAGACAAGGTAAAGAATGTCTTCTTTAGAGCCGATATATTCGTAGAGTGTGCCGATGCTGAAGCCGGATGCCTTGGCTACTTCTCTCGTCGTTGCTTTATGGTAGCCCTTTTCGTTAAACAGACTGACCGCTGCTTTCACGATCTGAGCCCGTCTTTTATCAACGAGGCGTCGGTCTTTCACGAGTGAAGGAACTTCTTTTTTCGACATTTACACCCTTCCTTTCTTCCTCATACTTTGCGACAGCTGCTTCAGCGAGTTCGTAAGGATCTTCCTCGTCTGCTTTTTTTATGACTTCAGCTACAAAAGGGGCGGCTTCTTCTTTCAGACGCTCCGTTACGCGGCGCCATACGTCGGATTCAAGCTGACGTCTGCGGCGTTCGTGCTTCTCTCCGGACTTCACCAGATAGTCATGATGAGCTTTTAAAGCTGTAATGACGTCCATCGTTCCTTCCCCTGACGTCGAGATCGTTTCCACGACCGCGCGGTGTTCAGGTGCGGAGGAAATGTGCAGCAGATCCTCCAGTTCCGCACGCAGCTGGGTGACGCCGGGAAGGTCTGCTTTATTAATAATGAAAAGGTCGGCAATCTCCATGATGCCGGCCTTAAACGCTTGAATAATATCACCGCCGGATGGATAGAGAACGAGAGCGACCGTGTCAGCCGTTTTCATAATATCGAGTTCTGACTGACCGACGCCGACTGTTTCGACGATGATTCTGTCGTAGCCTCCAGCGTCCAGAAGCCGGACGGTGTCCTGACATGCTTCCGAAAGACCGCCGAGGCTTCCGCGCGTCCCCATGCTGCGGATGAATACTCCTTTATCCGCGTCATGATCATGCATGCGGATGCGGTCGCCGAGCAGGGCACCGCCGGAAAACGGGCTTGTCGGATCGACCGCTATAACGGCAACCTTCTCCTCCGCTTTCCGCCAGTGTTTCACGAGCTGATTCACAAGTGAGCTTTTCCCCGCTCCGGGAGAGCCGGTAATACCGATCACCTGGGCTTTCCCGGTATGGGGGTGAATTTGTTTCATAAGTCCGCGGTGGGCAGGCGCCCGGTCTTCGACGATGGAGATCGCTTTGCCGAGCGAACGCTCACTCCCGCGAAGGAGAGCGTCGATCTGTTGCTGTTCCATCGTCCTTCCTCCTTAGTCCTGCATAAGCATTTTGGAAATAACGAGACGCTGTACTTCGTTGGTTCCTTCATAAATCTGGGTAATTTTCGCATCGCGCATGTAACGTTCCACCGGGTAGTCTTTTGTAAATCCATAGCCGCCGAATACCTGTACCGCTTCGACAGTTACTTCCATTGCGGAATCTCCGGCAAACAGCTTCGACATAGCGGAAGCTTTGCCGTAAGGAACCCCGGCAGACTCTTTCCATGCTGCCTGGTAGGTAAGCAGCCGTGACGCTTCCACTTTTGTGGCCATGTCAGCCAGTTTGAAACCAAGACCCTGATGATGGCCGATCGGCTTTCCGAACTGCTTGCGTTCTTTTGCATAATCCACTGCTTTATCAAGCGCTCCCTGGGCAATACCGACCGCCTGGGCTGCAATACCGTTTCTTCCGCCGTCCAGTGTCATCATGGCAATTTTAAATCCTTCTCCTTCTGCACCAAGACGGTTGGCCTGAGGGATTCGAACGTTGTCCATAATTACTTCCAGCGTTGGAGAGGAGCGGATGCCGAGCTTCTTTTCTTTTTTACCCATTGTGAAGCCTTCCATTTCCTTTTCGACGATGAAGGCCGTACATCCTTTATGTTTTTTATCCGGCTCGGTGAGTGCAAACACAATATAAATATCTGCCTCGCCTCCGTTAGTGATCCATACTTTGGAGCCGTTCAGAAGGTAGTCATCTCCGTCGCGTACGGCTGTCGTTTTCATCGCCGCCGCGTCACTTCCGGAACCTGGCTCGGACAGGCAGTAGGCGCCCAGCTTCTTACCTTCCGCCATCGGTCTTAAGAACGTCTGCTTCTGTTCTTCCGTTCCGAACGTATACACGGGCCACCCAGCCAGAGATACGTGCGCGGACAGCGTCACACCTGTGGATGCGCAGACCCTGGAGAGTTCTTCCACCGCTATAACGTAGCTCAGGTAGTCCGCTCCGATCCCGCCGTACTCTTCAGGCCAAGGGATGCCGGTAAGGCCTAGTTCGGCCATCTGATCGAAAATACCCCTGTCAAAACGTTCTTCTTCGTCCCTTTCGGCTGCGGTTGGTTCTACCTCTTTTTCTGAAAAATCTCTTACCATTTTGCGGATCATTTCCTGTTCATCTGTTAGTTGAAACTGCATGGTTCGTAATCCCCTTTCGGTTGTTTTTATTTTGGGAAAGTCTGTCTGTAAACTGTATAAAGTGACCTTCATCTTTCAATATCCATTTCTGTAAATGGCAGTCTTCGTTTTCATAGAGACGCTTTCCGGGCAGGCCGGTCTAAGCTCCCGGACGGCAGTTACCCCGAGGGTTTTCTTTACGTTGGTATGGAAGAGAATCAGGCTCCTATAAACGAAATTTGACTTTGAAAAACTCTATTTAAAAAGGTGCTTGCTGATGACGATTCTTTGGATTTCGTTTGTACCTTCGTAAATCTGAGTGACTTTGGCATCGCGGAAAAAGCGTTCTACAGGGTAATCTTTTGTATAGCCGTAGCCGCCGAATACCTGCACCGCTTCAATTGCTACCTGCATCGCTGTATCTGAAGCGAACATTTTGGCCATAGAGGCTTCTTTTCCGGAAGGAACGCCTCTTGTCCGCAGATCCGCCGCCCGGTATGTAAGCAGTTTTGCCGCTTCCACTTTTGCTGCCATATCTGCCAGCTTAAAGCCGAGACCCTGGTGATGGCCGATCGCTTTGCCAAACTGTTTGCGTTCTTTTGCATAAGCAGTTGCTGCTTCCAGTGCCCCTTCCGCGATACCGAGCGCCTGGGCGGCAATTCCGATGCGTCCGGCATCCAGGTTAGCCATGGCTATCTTAAAGCCGTCGCCTTCTCTTCCGATCAGGTTTTCTTTTGGTACCCGGCAGTCTTCGAAAGAAAGAGGTGTTGTACTGGAACCACGGAGCCCCATTTTGTTTTCTTTCGCCAGAACTTCGAAGCCGGGAGTATCTTTTTCAACGATAAAAGCGCTCATGCTGTTACTCGTTCCGTTTTTATCGGTACGTGCGAAAACGATATACGTATCGGCATAGCCGCCGCTCGTAATCCACATCTTGGAGCCGTTCAGCACGTAGTGATCCCCGTCCAGCACGGCAGTTGTTTTCATTGAAGAAACGTCGCTGCCTGCTCCTGCTTCCGAAACGGCGAACGCCCCTAAATATTCTCCGGAGGCAAGTTTTGGAATATATTTTTTCTTCTGTGCTTCCGAGCCGAAATATAAAATCGGATTCGTTCCGACGGACGTATGAACAGAAAGGATGACCCCTACTGCTGCACTCACTTTTGATAACTCGTGAATCGCGATCATGTAGGACGTATAATCCATTCCGGCACCGCCGTATTCTTCAGGAATCGGCATGCCCATTAATCCAAGAGCACCCATTTCTTTTACGATGTCGACCGGGAATTCGTCGTATTCTTCCATCCGCTCGACGGCTTTTGCTACCTTTTCTTCCGCAAACTGCCGTACCATGCGTCTTGTCATGTTCTGTTCATCTGTAAAGTGCAGGTTCATGCTGACCATCCTCTCTTAATCGTACACATAAAATCCCCGTCCGCTCTTTTTGCCGAGCCAGCCGGCTTTTACGTACTTACGCAGCAGCGGGCAGGGGCGGTATTTGTCGTCCCCGAATCCATCCTGGAGTGTCTCCATAATATACAGACACGTATCCAGTCCGATAAAGTCGGCGAGCGTAAGAGGCCCCATCGGATGGTTCATTCCCAGTTTCATTACTTCATCAATATCCTCCGCAGAAGAAACTCCTTCATATACTGTGAAAATGGCTTCATTGATCATCGGCATTAAAATCCGGTTGGAAACAAATCCCGGGAAGTCATTTACTTCCACTGCCGTTTTTTTCAGCTTTTCTGCCATTCTTGCTACGCTTTTGTATGTTTCATCCGAAGTCTGCAGACCGCGGATAACTTCTACAAGTTTCATGATCGGAACCGGGTTCATAAAGTGCATGCCGATCACCTGATCCGGACGGTTTGTTGCAGCTGCAATTTCTGTAATAGGCAGAGAAGAGGTATTCGTAGCGAGAATAGTATGGGAAGGCGTTCTATCGTCAAGCTGCTGGAAAAGATTTTTCTTGATTTCCATATTTTCGACGACCGCTTCGATTACGATGTCTACATTTTCTGCATTGGCAAGGTCCGTGGAAAGCTGGATGCGCCTTAGAATGCTCTCTTTGTCCTCATCAGAAATCCGTTCTTTTTTCACGTCTTTCTGCAGGCGTTTTTCGATTCCTTTTTTTCCTCTTTCAGTAACTTCCTCCTGCAGGTCGTGCAGGTAGACATCGAATCCATTGGCAGCGCACACCTGGGCGATTCCTGCTCCCATCTGTCCTGCTCCAATTACCATTACTTGTTTAATGTCCATATATGCTGCCTCCTACGCGTGCGTCAAATTTAAAAAATAACGTTTCGAATATGATTTGTTTTCTTTACTTACTGGGGAAAGTTAATCGTATTATTTAGGAATTCCTGAATAATACGATTTGGATCAGAAAGGTTTTTCTTCCGCGTGTTATGGAGTTACTTCGATCATTACGGCATCGCCCTGGCCTCCGCCGCTGCAGATTGCAGCAATGCCTGTGCCTCCGCCGCGCCGTTTTAGTTCGTAGGCAAGCGCGAGAATAATCCGGGCACCACTGGCACCGATTGGGTGACCGATTGCTACAGCTCCTCCGTTTACGTTCAGTTTTTCCGGATCAAGGCCGGCAATCTGCCCGCTCGCAAGTGATACTGCCGCAAAGGCTTCGTTCACTTCAAATAAATCAATATCTTCGATCGATCTGCCTGTTTTTTCAAGCAGTTTATTAATGACAAGCCCCGGTGTTTCCGGAAAGTTCTCCGGTTCTACGGCCAGCTGCGTATGTGCAACAATCGCCGCGAGCGGTTTCAATCCCTGCTGCTGTGCTTTATCTTCTGACATGAGCACCATCGCTGCAGCTCCGTCATTTACTCCGGGTGCGTTGCCGGCTGTGATTGTACCGTCTGCACCGAACGCCGGCTTTAATTTTTGCAGCCGCTCCAGAGAGGTGTCTTTTCTTGGAGATTCATCGTGCTCCACGATCAGAGGATCACCTTTCCGCTGAGGAATCTCCACCGGAACAATCTCTTCTGTCTTTCCTTCTTCCATCGCAGCAACGGCTTTTTGATGGCTTCTATAGGACCAGGCGTCCTGTTTTTCACGGGTCAGCCCGTAATCAGAGGCAGTTTTGTTGCCGTATGTTCCCATATGAGCGCCGGTGAAAGAACAGGTCAGCCCATCGTAAATCATCATATCGTGAAACTTCTGCTCTCCCATTTTCAGACCGAAACGCGCTCCTTTAACGAAAAAGGGAGCCTGGCTCATCGATTCCATGCCGCCGGCAACGACCGTGTCCTGCTCTCCGGAACGAATCAATACGTCCCCGAGCGTGACGCTGCGCATACCTGAAGCACAGACTTTATTAATTGTTTCCGTTTCTGTCGTCCACGGCAGACCGGCTTCATGAAGCGCCTGCCGCGATGGAAGCTGGCCCTGGCCGCCCTGAAGCACCGAACCCATGAGAACGTGGCCGATACTGTCGGGTGAGATACCGCCGCGGGTCAATGATTCTTTAATAGCTATGCCCCCAAGCTGGGAAGCTGTTAAGGTGGACAGCCCTCCGCCAAGGCGTCCTACCGGGGTTCTTGCTCCGCTTACGATTACTGTTCTGCTCATTATAATTGCCTCCTCTTTTCTTATGTAAAATACCTTCTTCGTCCTGGCTGCGTATACATTTCCTGGCACTTGATCGAACGCTCGTTCAGAATTACCTGAAAAAAATAAAGCGCTTTCACTCCTTATTGTAAAACAAAATGGCTTTTCTGTCTTGTCTTTTATCGAAAAAAGTGGAAAACTGCCTGTTTTTTACGAATAGTTTTATTCCCTTTTTGGCTGTGTTAAATATAAGCTGTGTTAAAGTCTTTTTGATACATGTAGAAAACTCCACTTCAACTCGGCAGGCTTGCCGTGGAGGAGATTTCCAGCTTCCTCGGGCTGCGCCCTGCGGGATCTTCCAATCTCCCTCTTCCACAGGCGTCCGCCGGTTTCCGCTTCGTTTTCATTTTCCCATACAGAAAGCCCGCTGTTTGAATCAAGAAGATACCAAGGTAAAAACCAGGGCAGGCGGAGGAGCCGCAGGACCTCCAATAAAACAACACGGAGCTTGGTTCTTACGCACGTTTTGAGAAAACAAACTATATCTTACTAAAAACTAATTTCACCCTTAAAACTTCTCTCGTTTCAGTCTGGCCCACCAGCTTTTTAAGTGAAGTTACATTCTGTAATCGTAAGCCGGAAAGCCAAGTCCGCTTTTTTTGCGTAAGAAACCGGAGCTTTAACAGAGCCCGAATATAAAATATCAATTCAGGCTGAACTTATTATTTATATACTTCTCAACTGTCAGCAGTCTTTGGTTCAATGGGGAAACTTTCCGGGCGCTCCGGAGTCGGGCCGTCTATCAGTAAACAGACGAAGAGGGCTGTCCCGGAAATTAACCGGTACAGCCCCTTAAGGAATAGGAAGCAGGCGAATCTGCTGTTGATTTGGAAAAACAGGTTACACTGCCGCCGGTGCTTCTTTTTTGACAAGGGATCGTTCAAGAATTTCCGCTACGTCGAGCGTCTGAACCTCTTCGTCCACTTCTTTTGCTTTCGTTCCGTCACTCATCATTGTCAGACAGTAAGGACAGGCGCTTCCGATCATGGAGGACGAGGTGGCGAGAGCCTGTTCTGTCCGGGCAACGTTTACCCGGGTTCCTGTATCCTCTTCCATCCACATCATTCCGCCCCCGGCACCGCAGCACATACCGTTTTCGCGGTTTCGTTCCATTTCCACAAGTTCCACTCCCGGAATCGACTTAAGAATTTCCCTCGGCGGGTCATACACATCGTTATAACGCCCGAGATAGCAGGAATCGTGGTAGACGATCTGTTCGTTGACTTCGTGAGTCGGCTTGATGCGTCCTTCCTGAATCCACTGGAAGAGAAGCTCGCTGTGATGATAGATTTCCGCATCGAGTCCGAAATCCGGATATTCATTTTTAAACGTATTGTACGTGTGCGGATCGATCGTGACGATTTTTTTAATGTCGTTTTTCTCGAATTCCTGAATGTTGGCAGCTGCGAGCTCCTGGAATAAGAATTCATTTCCGATGCGGCGCGGCGTATCTCCGGAGTTCTTCTCTTTATTTCCAAGAATCGCAAACTTGATCCCAGCTTCGTTCATGATTTTCGCGAAAGACTGGGCCACTTTCATGCTTCTGTTATCGTAGGATCCCATGGAACCGACAAAAAACAGATATTCGAATTCTTCTTCGCGCTTCTTCATCTCACGGACGGTCGGTACATCAATGTCGTCACGCCCGTCGCGCCAGTTTTCCCGTTCTTTACGGTTAATTCCCCACGGATTGCCCTGCTTTTCGATATTTTTCATCGTACGTTGGGTATCCGGATCCATTTTTCCTTCCGTCATGACGAGGTAACGGCGCAGGTCGATAATTTTATCAACGTGCTCGTTCATAACCGGACACTGGTCTTCACAGTTGCGGCATGTCGTACAGCCCCAGATTTCTTCTTCGGTAATGACGTCCCCGATCAGACTGACGTCATATGGATTGATTTGCATCTCTTTCGCCCCGTCCGGTCCGGCAGCGGCAAGCTGATTCCCGCGGGTATGTTTAAATGCCGGCGTCGGCATCCACGGACTCTGGGAGGTGACAGCCGCTCCTTTTTCGGTGAGGTGATCACGCATTTTCAGAATAAGATCCATCGGTGAGAGCATTTTGCCTGTGCCTGTCGCCGGACACATATTCGTACAGCGTCCGCATTCGACGCAGGCATACAGATCAAGCAGCTGTTTTTGATCAAAGTCTTCAATTTGATTTTTACCAAATTTCTCTGCTTCTTCATCTTCAAAGTCGATCGGCTCCAGCTGTCCGCGCTTATGCGTAGGTCCGAGCCAGACGTTCGCAGGGCCTGCCACGAGATGGGCATGCTTGGACTGCGGAATATAGACGAGGAAAACGAGGAGAAACATCAGGTGTGCCCACCAGAAAAAGAAGAAACCAGCGGAAGCGGCGGTCGCTCCTATTGGAGCAAGTCCGGCTGCAAGTGTCGATGCAATTGGTTCCGCTGCAGTTAAATCTTTTCCGAGCCATACAAACTCCATGCCTTTAGCCAGCAGTTTGGAAACCATCAGTCCCCCGATAAAAATAAGAACGAGACCGGATTTGAAATTCTGCTTTAAGCGAACGAGTTTTTCCACGTAACGCCGGTGGAACGCCCAGACGACAGCGATGAGAATCATGACGACGACAATTTCCTGGAAAAAGGTAAAGAACGGGTAAACCGGTCCGAGTGGAAGATGACTTCCGGGATTCAACCCTTTCCAGATCACGTCGATGGCGCTGAACTGGACGAGCAGGAAGCCATAGAAGAACATGACGTGAATAATTCCGCTCTTCTTGTCTTTTAAAAGTTTGCTCTGACCGAATACCATCGTGATCATAGCGTTAATGCGCTCTTTCGTTCCTGCAATAAATTCCGGTTTATGTCCGAGCTTGATGAAATCTATTCTTGTTTTGACGAGTCTTGCGAACAGATAAACAGCGTAGGCAGTTACAAGCAGGAACATAATCCAGTTAATAATAATTGGATTCATGGAAAATACCCCTTTCTAAATATGTAAGGAAATGGTTGGTTCTTTGTAAAATCAGTATAGCATAATTTAAACTGAATGAGTATTCATTCATAGAATTTCTTCTGTAAAAAATTGCTTTTTACTTCTCACTCGTTATTATAGCATAGCTTTTTTGTTGTTGTAAGCGTTTTCTAATCCGGAAATTTTATTTGGTCTGACGTTCGCGTTATGATAGTTTGATAGAATAAATCTAAGAAGGACAACCACTGGAGGCTGAATAAGATGAATAAATTCCGTTGGACTGCCGCTGCTCTTTTGGCCTGGATCTCCACGGATCTTTACATGGGCAAAAAAGCACATCAGAAAAAAGCGGAAGATTTCGTTCCGCCTGAAGTTACAAGCGGGGAAGCGGAGTTTTTCATGCATGGAGATACGCTTTTCAGCCATATGCTTAAACGACTGCGGGCGTCAGACTGTCATATTTACATGCATTTCTACATTTTCCGGGATGATAATCTTGGATCCGAGATTCTTACTACATTAATTCAAAAAGCAGAAGAGGGGGTGAAGGTGAAGCTGATGATCGATTGGGCAGGAGCCCGTATCAGCCTTCAAACCAGGCGCCGGTTAAAACGGTCCGGTGTCGAACTGGTATATTCCCAAAAACCTAAGCTCCCTTTTCTCTTCTATTCAATAAATGAACGAAACCACCGGAAAGTTACTGTTATCGATGGGGAGCATGCTTATGTGGGAGGATTCAATGTCGGAGATGAATATACCGGCAACGATCCTGTAATCGGTTCCTGGAGGGATTATCACTTGTATGTACGGGGGATAGCAGTCGCCGCTCTCGGACGGCAGTTTGCCCGGGACTGGAATGCAGCCTGCGGGGAAAAACTCGATATTACGATGCCTTCCTTCCGCCCGGAAACAGAAATTCCTATTCAGCTTCTGTCTACAGACGGAGACCATGTTCCCAATCATTTCAAAGCGATATTTAAACGGGCCGAGCATTCCGTTTTCATCGGCACTCCTTACTACATTCCGGGGGCTGATATGCACCGGGAAGTATTAAAGCTAGCCCGGCGCGGTGTGAAGGTACGGATCATGATTCCGAAAAACCCCGACCACCCGCTCGTTAAAGATGCCGCCTATCCTTATATGCCCGAACTTCTTGACGCCGGTGTGGAGATAAGGCAGTTTGAAGACGGATTTTTTCATGCCAAATTTATCCTGATCGACGATAAGATTTTCGATATTGGCACCGCCAACTTTGACATGCGCAGTTTCTACATCAATCATGAGGTGAATTGCATTATTGAAGATGAGGCGTGGATCCGTAATGTCATGAGCCGCATTGAGCGTGATTTCTTTACATACGGGGAGCTGATCACTTATGAAACCCTCGCAGCGAGAACCCGTTGGGAGCGGACGCGCACCTCGGTTGCCAACCTTTTTTCTTCCTGGTTGTAAAACATGTTTATACCCTTTGTGAAGGGGTATTATATTAATAACAACATGATTCAGCAGCACAGAATACATGTTAAATTGCTGTCGCCTTCCAGGCGGCAGCAATTTCTAGTTTACAGACACAATTGAAGATGATTCTCTTTATCATTTAAGGGGGGAGAGCGTTATGACAGCTACATCTGTTTCATCTCTCTACCGCAGTATAAACTCTTCAATTACCATCAAAAACCGGGAGCTGTTTGCAGCGCTTACCGGCGGCTTTTTTCTCGCGGCCGGGCTTATCACCGATCCCGGGACTCTTTCCGTCCTCTTTTACGTCCTCTCCTACATTACCGGCGGTTATTATAAGACAAAAGAAGGCCTGCTGGATATGATCCACAACCGTTCTCTTAACGTAGAGATTCTGATGCTGCTCGCTGCAGTCGGTGCCGCTTCCATCGGCTTTTGGAGCGAAGGCGCTATCCTGATTTTTATCTTTGCGATGAGCGGCGCTCTGGAAACCTATACGATACAAAAAAGTGAAAAAGATCTCTCCAATCTCGTCAAGCTCGCACCTATGGAAGCAGAACGCATCACAGTGGATGGAAATACGGTCACTGTATCAGTAGAATCTCTCCGCCCGGGTGACACCATCCTCGTAAAAAACGGGGAACGGATTCCAGCGGACGGAAAGGTCATGACCGGAAATTCAGCCATTGATGAATCGGCTATTACCGGCGAACCTGTTCCTGTAGAAAAGCAGCAAGGGGACGCTGTATACACAGGTACAATGAACGGCACCGGTTCCCTTACCGTAGAGGTGACTAAAGAAAATAAAGATTCCCTATTCCAGAAAATGATTCAGCTCGTTGAAGAAGCCCGGCTGAGCCGTCCTCCTTCCCAGCAGCTGATCGAGCGTATTGAAGGCCCTTACGTTATAACGGTACTTATTGCCGTCACGCTTATGATGGCCGTCCCCCCTTTAGCATTTAATTCTCCCGTACAGGAAACCTTTTACCGGGCGATGGTTCTTCTCGTTGTTGCTTCCCCGTGTGCAGTAGTAGCCTCAGTTATGCCTGCTCTTTTGTCAGCAGTATCGACAGGCGCACGCCACGGGATCTTATCGAAGGGCGGTATCCCTATCGAACAGCTGGGGAGAATGAAAGCCATCGCTGTCGACAAAACCGGTACCCTCACTAAAGGAGAACCGGCTGTCACTGACACCTTCCTTGAAAAAGAAGCAGAGAATAACATTCATTTATTTGAAGTACTTGCAGGAGTGGAAGCCCAGTCTTCCCATCCGCTTGCTGAAGCCGTCGTCCGCTATGCGGCCTCTCTTTCCCCCAATAGAGTTATCGTCGATTCCGTGACAGATCACACCGGTCACGGAGTGGAAGCCATCATCGGCACCGAGCGGTGGCTGATCGGAAATGAAGCATTAACCGCCCACGGCAGCTGGTCGGAAGAAGCCCGGGCCACCCACCTTGCCTGGACGAAAAGCGGACATACCGTTATTTTCGTCATGAAAGATGATATCCCTCAGGCCCTCATTGCGCTGAAAGATGAAATCCGCCCGGAAGCGGTGCAGTTTATTCAGGAATTGAAGCGTCATAACGTTCATACGGTTATGATTACCGGGGATAATGAGCAGACGGCAAGAGCGATCGCGGAAGAAACCGGCCTTGATGCCTGGATTTCCAAATGTCTCCCTGCAAAGAAAGTAGAAGAAATTGACAAACTGCGGGAAGAATACGGAATGGTAGTGATGGTAGGAGACGGCGTAAACGATGCTCCGGCAATGGCCAAGGCCGACATCGGTATCGCCATGGGGTCCGGGACCGATGTCGCTATCGACACCGCTGATTTAGTGCTCATGAAAAGTGAACTCTCGAAAATCCGTCTTGCCTTTCGGCTATCCAAGCGTCTGAAGCGGATCGTCACCCAGAACTTGATCTTCTCCGTTGCCGTAATACTGATGCTGATAACAGCGAATTTTCTTCCACAGCTGCACTTGACCCTTCCACTCGGTGTTATCGGACATGAAGGAAGCACCATTCTTGTTATCTTAAACGGCCTGCGGATGCTGAAAGCTTAAAGTAGCAATTTTAGAGGAGGCCGCTGTAAGGAACATTCAATCCTGCTTTATCTTTTGAAACGGGACTTTTCCATTTACACTGCCGCTCCAATCGTTTCTGTGTACTTTTCTTTTTTCCGGAGGAAGCTGAAATTCTTCGTACATTTCTTTTGGATACGTATCGAACTCTGCCTGCTGCTCAATGGATAGACCGTAATGGACTTCTTTAATTCCGCTCCAGTAAACAGCTCCAAGACACATCGGACACGGTTCGCAGTTTGTATACAGGACACAACCGCTTAAATCCGTCGTCTGCAGTTTCGCTCCCGCTTTCTGAATCGCACGTATTTCTCCATGAGCGGTTGGATCATAGACCGCTTTTCCGTCATTGACTCCATAAGCTGCCGCTTCGCCTTCTTTAACGACTATAGCTGCAAAGGGGAGCTGACCTGCTTTAACGTTATCTTCTGCCATCTGTACACAAATTTCCATCCATTTTTGATGTTCTTCTGCCATGAAAATCACCTCTTGTTTTTCTTTCCCTCTTCCTTACTATTTATGCATGTCTTTTCTATGCAGAATCTTTTAGAACGTTTAGTCCAGCTCTGCTGACGTCAAGTATCGTTATAACGATGTCCGGCACACTTCCCCGGCCCGTGAAAAAGGAAGAAACGCAGACATTCTTTCAGAATAATAATGTTATCCCAAGCGGCTTCATTTACTTTCGTGTTTATCGGCTCTGCGCTCAGCCCTATGTATAAAAAAAGCCTTCGCTCATCCTGTTCAGGTATGAGCGAAGGCGGAAGTTACGCGAAAAAAGTTGTAGAAACCCACTGAAAAATCTTATATCCAAAGTATATTCCGAAAATCCCCATAATACCGGGAAGTGCCGGCGGAGCCGGGATCGGAAGCTTAACCCACGCAAATAGAAATCCTACTATTAAACCAGCTATTAATGCTAAAAATACGTCCTGCATGTTTTTCCACCTTTCTTTTCCAATTACCGCTGTCAACTTTTCTAACTTCTATCATTCTAACAGAAAGAGGTACGTACATCTATCCTTTTTCTTAAAAAATGAAAAAAAGTTTAAACGTCAAAGTAATTTTGTTTAAATAATCCGACAGCTGACAGCGGATCTATTCTCCGAAAAGCTGTAAAGAAAGACTTATGCTTCTTTATTTATGGCAAATGTAAAAACTCTCCAGAAAGCAGCGATGCCTCCTGGAGAGTTTTTTAATTATCGTTTTATTCTGTTGTTCGTGTTTTTCGAGGTGTTTTCAAGAGAAAAGCTGCCCCAGCGGCCATTAGGAGTCCAATCAGCGCATAGAGCGGAGAATTGGAAGCCGTTTCAGGAAGTTCATCTCCTTCTTTCTCCTCGGGCTGTACAGGTTCTACACCTTCTTCCATTTCTTCTTCTGAAGGCGTTTCATCGCTCATCACCGCCCAGTAGGCAGGTTTAACTTTTTTATCGACGTCGAACACAAAAGGAGCGTCTTTGCCGACGCCGTCGTTGAATTCTTCAGCACGATCGTCGAGCCACGTATGATCATCTGCAATGCCCCAGAACGTGAGGCTGGTGATGGCATCATCCAGGGATTTATACAAGCTGAATAACTGATGATACCTCTCTGCCTGGCGTTCAAATGCTTCTTCCGGAATATCTTCGTAGGTTTCAAACGCCGGCTCCGGCGGATAGCCGTAAAGGCTGACATCCAGTTCGGTTATATGTGTTTCAAGACCGAGCTCATCGAATAATAGAATCGATTCTTCAATTTCACCAATCGTCGGCCAGTCCAGCTGAATGTGGGCCTGGTGACCAATGCCGTCAATCGGAACTCCTTCATCAAGCATTTCTTTCACCAGATCATATAAATCATCACGCTTCGGATTAATTTCGGTATTGTAGTCATTAATAAACAGCTTCGCGTCTTCTCCGCCATATTCCCGTGCCGTATGAAAGGCTGTTTTAATGTATTCATCTCCGGTAATCTGATACCATTCTGTTTCCCGCATTCCTCCTCCGTCATCAATAACTTCATTGACCACATCCCAGGCATCTACGTCGTCCTTATAGCGTTCAACGACTGTTTTTACGTGGGTTTCCAGCCGCTCCAGAAGCAGCTCTTTGTTTGCTTCCTGCTGCTCCGGATCTTCCTCCTCCACCATTTCGTTACCTTCTTCATCTAAAAAGAACCATTCAGGAACCTGATTATGCCAGATAAGGGTATGATAACGGAGTTCCAGATCATGCTCGTTTGCAAACTCCACGAGCTGATCTGCTTCCTCCCAGTTAAATTCCCCTTCTTCCGGTTGAATATAAAGCGGCTTCATGACGTTTTCGGCTACGACACTGCTGTAGTGATGCTTAAGTATTTCTCCATGCTCGCCTTCCAGTTGGTAAAGCTCTACGGCGGCTCCTATATCAAAAGAGTCTTCAAACTGTTTTTCCATTGAGTCCACATCAAGGGCATGCGGTTGATGTTCTTCTGCGGAAACGGCTGCTGTACCTGCCAAAGGAGCCGCAAGAGTTACTGCCAGTGCTGCTGCAACGGTTCGTTTTACCTGTTTCAAAAAAACCTCTCCTTTACGTATGTTTTAGTTTTGATGGCAACTTTTTTCTGTCTGTTAAAATATGAGTGTTATCTATCGTGTACAAATCTGCCGGACACCTCCCCTGTTTGAAAGCGTTATCACTCACAAGTAACTATACAGCAAGTAACTTAGTTGATTCAATGAATTAACTAAGTTTTCGGAATAATGCCCAGGCTTGTTCATGACTTTTAATTATTAGTACCTATTGATACCTGCTGTTAAATATAGGTAAATAGTTGATCATCATTTTATCGGTCGATGATTTTCCGCAGCGGGTGTTCCGGCTCCTCTTTGGAATGCAGAAATGAAATATTTGCCCAAAAATAACCCCTGCCTTCTGATCCGGCAGGGGTTCTCTCTTATTACATTTTTTCCGGCGCGTGCACGCCGACGAGATCGAGGGCATCGGCCAGCGTAATGCGGACCGCTTCGACGAGAGCAAGACGAGCTTTCGTTAAACTTTCATCGCTCGTTATTACTTTCTCAGCATTGTAGAAGCTGTGGAGGGTCTGGGCAAGGTCGTATACATAATTTGTCATCCGGTGCGGAGCGTGGCGCTTCGCCGCTTCGACAACCGCTTCCGGGTATTCTCCGATTTTCTTCATCAAGTCCTGATCTTTCTCACTTGCGAGGACACTAAGGTCGGCTTCGGAATCGACGCTGCAGCCTTTTTCTTCCGCCTGACGGATCATACTGCAAATGCGGGCATGGGCGTACTGCACGTAATAAACAGGATTTTCGTTGGACTCTGATTTTGCAAGGTCCAGGTCAAAGTCGAGATGTGTTTCTGCTGCACGCATCGCGAAAAAGTAGCGCGTGGCATCAATTCCGACTTCTTCCATCAACTCGCGCATCGTTACCGCATTGCCGGTACGTTTACTCATTTTCACCTTTTCTCCGTGCTCAAACAAGTTGACCATCTGAATAATCTGTACTGTCAGCTGTTCTTTGTCGTATCCGAGAGCCTGAATCGCTGCCCGCATTCTCGGAATATAGCCGTGGTGATCCGCTCCCCAGATATTGACGAGCTCTTCAAAACCACGGTTCAGCTTATCTTTATGATAAGCAATATCCGGAGTTAAATACGTGTAGGTGCCGTCATTTTTAATCAGTACACGGTCTTTATCATCCCCGTATTCCGTGGATCGCAGCCACGTGGCTCCTTCGTGGTCATATGTTTTGCCCCGTTTATGAAGTTCATCGAGCACCGGCTGAATTTTATTATCGTCGTAAAGAGACGTTTCAGAAAACCAGTTGTCAAAGTGCACACGAAAGTCTGCTAAGTCGTTTTTCAGCTTATCAAGCTCCCGCTTCAGTCCGAACTCCCTGAAAAAAGCGCGGCGCTTTTCCTGATCTGTATCTTTAAAGCGGTCTCCGTAATCTTTGACGATCTCTTTGGCAAAGCCAATAATATCAGCCCCGCGGTACCCGTCTTCAGGCATCGCCGTATCTTCCCCGATTTCCTGAAGGTAGCGGGCTTCAATGGAGAGGGTTAAATTATCTATCTGGTTGCCGGCGTCGTTAAGATAGTATTCCCGGGCGACGTTGTATCCTGCTTTTTCCAGAATGTTGCTGAGGGAATCTCCGACGGCAGCTCCCCGTGCATGCCCTAAATGCAGCGTCCCGGTTGGATTGGCAGAAACAAACTCCACCTGCACTTTTTTACCGCCGCCAAAATCCGAACGTCCAAATTGCTGCTTTTTCGAAAGTGCTGTTTTTACGATGTCTGCCAGGTAGTCTTTTTTCATAAAGAAATTAATAAATCCGGGACCCGCGATATCAAGTTTGTCCACGGCCGCGGCATCATAATCGATGTGGGCAGCGATATCGTCAGCGATCGCACGAGGCGCTTTTTTGGCAACGCGTGCCAGCTTCATCGCGACGTTGGACGCAAAATCTCCGTGAGCTTTATCCTTCGGTGTTTCAATGACGATATCGGGAATTTCTTCCTGCTGTGCCAGCCCCGCTGACAATACTGCTTTGTGCAGCTGTTCTTTTAATCCCTGCTTCAGCTCTTCTACTTGACTCATTGGGCAGCCTCCTCGAATGTTACTTCCATGTTATATGTTCCTGTTGTAGACCCTTGAAGCGTCAATATATAAATAAGGGAAATTACTCCCCGGTTCTGCTCTTCATTCCACTGATAATCAACGTGTTCGGTCGCAGTTTCCATTGCCATGGGACCGTAAGCACTCCGGTACGTCCCTTCGGTTTTCACACCTTCGATAAACCGCTGATTCATAGTGATGGCACCTTCCCGCCTGACGGTCATTACCCCTTCCCGCAGCTGAATCGTCTGCAGGGTCTGCGGTTCATTTTCTTCCCGCGGTTCACGGAAACGTACAACGAGCAGGCTTCCGCGCCACATGATTTCTCCGGAAGCATCCATCGAGTGCCGTTCCCTCTGCTTTCCGTCCTTTATTGTCGTCCGTATCTTTATGTCCACCGGCATTCTGTTTTCACTCATGTTTATTCACCCGTTCCTTCCGTTTATAACTAGCTTATTATAACGGAAATGACCCCTCTGCTTCAAGAGGGGGCTTTCTGTATTAGAAAGTTAAAACGAAGCGGAAACGTGCCCGTGGAAGAAGGAGGTCGGAAGATCCCGCAGGGCGTAAGCCTTACCCGGAGATCTCCTTCACGGCAGGCCTGCCGGGTTGCAGCGAAGTTTTCTTATATATCAACAACAGACACAGCTATTTACTTAAAACCGAGAAGCATTTCCCGAATAAATTTGCAGGCAGCCACGGACGTCTGCTCGGAGGGATCATAGGCAGGAGCTACTTCCACCAGGTCGAATCCTATTACATTAACCTCTGAACCGGCTATGGCGTGCAGCGCCTCGAGCAGTTCGCTCGAAGTAATTCCCCCTGCTTCCGGTGTGCCGGTCCCCGGTGCAAAAGCGGGATCCAGGACGTCAATGTCGACTGTCAAATAAACATTTCTTCCCTTCAGCTGAGGGAGCATTTTCTTAAGCGGCTCTGCGGCGTAAAACTTCGACATATGCATTCCGGAAGAAGCCGCATAGGCAAATTCCTCTCTCATACCGGACCTGATTCCAAACGAATAAATGTTTTCCGGCCCGAGAAGTTCACAGGCTTTACGGATCGGGGTCGAGTGGGACAGCGTTTCCCCTTCATATTCTTCCCGAAGATCCGCATGGGCATCGATATGAATCACTGCAAGATTTTCGAATGCTTCGTGTGCAGCTTTAACTACCGGCCACGTCACCAGATGTTCTCCCCCTATACCAGCAGGAGTTTTCCCGTCTTTAAAAAGAAGGGCTGCGTACTCTTCGATCATTTCAATGCTTCTTGCTGCATTGCCGAACGGCAGCAGCATGTCGCCTGCATCATGGATATTTATCTGCTCGAGACCACGATCCAGATAGACGCTGTATTCCTCCAGACCGATGGAGGCTTCACGGATGCGGTTCGGGCCGAAACGGGAGCCGGGCCGAAAACTGCCTGTGAAATCCATCGGCATTCCGAAAAGGACAAATTCAGCTTCTTCATATGATTTATCAGCGGTAATAAATTTCCTGCCTGAATATTTTTCATCAAAAAACATGCTGCTACTCTCCTTCTGTCAACTGCTGCACGAATTTAGGCAGAGCAAAAGAGGCCCGGTGAATTTCTTTTGTATAATAATTTGTTTCAAAAGAGTGGAACCGTTCTTCTTCCACCTGGAGCGGGTCGTACACTTTTGAACCGAGGGTGAAGGTCCACAGCCCGCTCGGATACGTAGGAATGTTCGCTGTGTAAAGACGGGTCACAGGGAAAACGGCGGAAATATCCCGATAGGCGTCTTGAATCAGCTGCTTATGAAACCATGGATTATCCGTCTGCGCGACAAAGATTCCGTCTTCTTTCAGCGCTCTGGAAATCCCTTCATAAAAACCTTTAGTAAAGAGGTTTACTGCAGGTCCTACCGGTTCCGTAGAATCCACCATAATAACGTCATATTCATTATTACTTTCAGCAATATGCATAAACCCGTCGGCTACACGGACCTCAACCCGTGCATCATCAAGCGCTCCGGCAATAGTCGGCAGATACTGCTTTGAATATTCGATCACTCTGCCGTCAATTTCTACGAGCGTGGCCTTCTGGACTTCCGGATGTTTCAAAATCTCCCGGATTACCCCTCCGTCGCCCCCGCCGACAACAAGGACGTTTTCCGGATTGGGATGCGAATGCAAAGGAACGTGAGCGACCATTTCGTGATAAACGAACTCGTCTTTTTCCGTCGTCATGACCATGCCGTCAAGCAGAAGCATGTTCCCGAATTCGGCTGTTTCTACTATGTCCAGCTGTTGGAATTCCGTTTTTTCACTAACATAAGTACGCTTAATTTCTGCTGTAATACCGAAGTGCTCTGTCTGTTTTTCTGTAAACCAAATGCTCATAACATGTCTTCCTCCTACTATTCGTGTTTTACACTCTCTTAAAAATACCTAAGAAAGGCAGAAAGCGCAAGAGCAGAGGGGGAATGGAAATCGCACAGCGTTATAACGTGTACGCCATCGGTTCTTTCACCTTCTGCGGAGCAGGCTTTCGGGTTCCCGAATGTCGAAGTCCCTGAAAAACTGTATGGGATATGTTTTCCACCTGCTTAAAATTAATATATAAGATGAACTTTTTATCAGTTTCCATTTTTGTAAACGGCAGCCTTCGTTTCCATGGGGAAGCTTTACGGGTGGGACGACCTCAGCTGATTCCTTCCTCCCTGCGGTCGTGCGGGGTGGAGCTTGTCCTCTATCGCCCCGGAGTCACCCCATTCCCACTTCGGCTGCCTCGAGAGACTTACTTTATAAAATTGATCCCTGTATAAATTGTAGTTAGTGAGATTCTAAGTCTAAATTGCAGCATACTTTTCTGTTTATCATTCAAATAAAGAAGCGAAAATTGGCCTATGGAGAAGGAGGCAGGAAGATTCTGCAGAACGTCTTTGCCAGCAGGATATCTCTTCTACGGCAAAGCTGCATCGAAAATTTTTTCATAATAACAGCAACGAACGATAACAAAGCCGTAAATAAACAATAGAGCAGGCGTTATCTGCAAACGAAAAGAAGCCCCTCGCCGGGGGCTTCTTTTCGTTACCGGGTTTGAGCCGGTTTCTTTTTCGGTTTATGCTTTTCCCTGTTCCTGCACGCGCAGTTCAATACGCCGGATTTTTCCGGATGTTGTTTTTGGAAGCTCATCCATAAATTCAATCTGGCGGGGATACTTATAAGGTGCTGTGATCTGCTTTGTATGGTCCTGCAGTTCTTTAATCAGCTCCTCTTCGGTACCGGCCGGCTGTTCTTTCAGCACGATGAACGCTTTTACGATACTTCCGCGTGTTTCATCAGGAGAAGCGACGACGGCACACTCGCGGACCGATGGGTGCTTAATGAGCGCATCTTCTACTTCAAACGGCCCGATCGTATAACCGGAGCTGATTATAATATCATCGCTGCGGCCTTTAAACCAGAAATAGCCGTCTTCGTCTTTTACCGCCTGATCGCCGGTCACGTACCAGTCCCCGCGGAAGGCGGCCTGTGTACGTTCCGGGTCCCGGTAATACTCTCTGAAGAGAGCGGCACATTCTTTATGCACGGCGATGTCTCCGACTTCGCCTGCCGGAGCCGGCTGGCCTGCTTCGTCAATAATATCAACTGGATTTCCGGGTGTTGGCTTCCCCATGGAGCCCGGCTTCACTTCCATACCCTGAATATTACAGACAAGCAGCGTGTTTTCAGTCTGTCCGTATCCGTCACGCACTTCGATATTGAATGCTTTCTTAAATGCTTCGATGACCGGCTTGTTCAGCGGCTCGCCTGCGGAAACGGCACTCTTCAGAGCAGAAAGGTCGTACGAAGCAAGATTATCCAGTTTGGACATGATCCGGTATTCTGTCGGCGTACAGCAAAGGACGCTGATCTTTTCATCTTCCAGCAGCTGCAGATATTTGTCGGCGTCAAACGGTCCGTGATAAACGAAAGCTGTTGCTCCGAGCGTAACGGTGGAAAGGAAAGGACTCCAGATCCATTTCTGCCAGCCCGGTGCCGCTGTAGCCCAGACGACGTCTCCTTCTTCTACTCCTAGCCACTTTCTTGCTGCCGTGCGGACGTGGGCGTACCCCCACCCATGGGTATGAACAACGCCTTTCGGATTGCCGGTCGTGCCCGACGTATAAGATAGAAAGGCCATGTCATTTCTGGATGTACTTTCTCCTTTGTATTCTTTCTTTTCTTTTGCGGCGAGTTCTTCCAGAGGAGCCCAGTCCGTTTCTTCTCCTCCGATAATAAATTTATTGCCAAGAGCCGGATGGGATTCTCCGATTGCATTTACTTCTGATGTCGTTTTGTGGAATGCAATCACGCCTTTTGCATCTGAATGCTCAATCCGGTAAAGAAGGTCCTTTTTCCGGAGCATTTCCGAACAGGGAATAGCAACAATTCCCGCCCTCAGACAGCCCAGATATGTAAAATATGCTTCTGGAATTCTCGGCAGCAGAACCAGGACTCTGTCACCTTTTTCGATCCCCTGATTTCTCAGCGCCTGTGCATACTGGTTCACTTTTTCGACGAGCTCTTTATACGAAATGTTACGCTCCGTGCCGTGCTGATCAAGCCATTTTACCGCTGTACGCTCTTCGTGTCCAAAACGGACCACTTCTTCAGTAATGTTGTAACGTTCTGGTGCAATCAGTTCACTTGTCTGCATGTTATGATCCTCCTTTAGAGATGCTCTCTTACATTACTATTCGATGCTCATTTTTGTTTTCCTGCTTAAGGCATAAACATATAGAAAACGCTTGCAAAGAAAATAAACACAGCCGCTGCGGTCCCTGCCGCATGAAATTTTGCAAACTGCTGGGTCACTTCCAGAATGTGGACACATGAAAGGTACATCCACACCACTCCTGCACCGGCAAGCAGATAAGCAGGCATACCGTGCAGCGCATTTGTCAGCAGCGGTACTGCAAGGACACCGGGAACGAGCGCAACAGCGCCCATTCTGCTGACATCCGACAGCTTACCCGGTCCTCCAAATCCTTTTGCCCCTGCCCATAGAAGCAGTCCGAGACCCAGTCTGGTCAGCCAGGCCGTAAAGATACCGAATCCTATAAAAAGAAGCGGTACGAGCAGGTTACGTAAAAGCGCTGACTCAAACTCCATGATAAAGCCGTAATTGGCGATAATGCCAAATCCTCCATAGACGAGGCCCAGTAATAATACCAGGTTCCTCGCCCACTTCAGCATGTTTTTCGTTTGAATAAATTCCTGATACGCCGGAGGACGCAGCAGAAGCATATGCGTGACGGTCATCATGTCATCCTCCTGTTACAGATTCCAAGGCATTAACGCCCAGACAGCAATGACAGAAAATACAACAACTGTTATGGCTGCACCGATCGTACTGTTATAACGCCCGGGATGCACGTTGCTCCAGCCGTGAATGCGCTCGATCAGTTTGTGGTCTTCTTTTGTTGTCAGTCCTGCTGAAAGTTTCGGAATTCTGTTTGTAATGTATGATACGACGATCATGAGTACGAAACTGATCGGGATGGCCAGCATCGCCCCGGACAGACCCATACCATCCGTTACTCCATGACCGGTTAAAACGATGGACGGGAAAACGAACGGCGATACGAGAATATAAATCAGCCCACCGATAAGGGATGCTGCCATAGCTCCGTACTTGTTCGCTTCTTTCCACCAGACACCTACGATAATCAGCGGTGCGTTCGTGACTCCGGCAAGACCGAATGCCCAGAGAATGCTGACCACGAGAAATGCCGGAGGATTAATCGCAAGCAGAATACTGACGATCCCGCCTGTAAATACAGCCGCATATCCAAGACGGACTCTCATCCGGGTGGGAATGGACGGCTTTAATGTTGTAATAATATCCTGAGACAGGAGAGCTCCGATCGCAAGCAGGTTTCCGCTCAGTGTGGAAAGACCCGCAGCAATTGCCCCTGCGATAACGAGGGCGGTTACCCATTCCGGATTATAAACAAGGTTTAATATTAAAGTAAGCTTGTCTGCGTCTCCCGAAGCAATTGTTACTCCCTGCGTTTCTGTAGCGAAAACGCCGACAAATCCCATTGCATAGGTTGCAGAGAAAACGAGTCCGATAATAAATGCAAACCATACCATCGCTTTTCGTGCAGACTGCAGGTTGGAAGCCGTGTAAATACGCATGGCCAGATGGGGCAGTCCGAGAGAGCCGACCGTCAGTCCAAGAAGACTGAAATACCATTTAGGTGAGAACTGGTAATCAAAGAAGTTCGGCATCGCATCCACCATGGCCGGAACCATATCGGAATATAGAAGCGGCGGGAAAAACCAGCCTGTTCCGCCGACGGCTTTCATGATGGCCCCAAGCGGGATAATAAACATCAGGGCGATAATGACCATCTGTATCGCCGCATTGTTCGATGCCCCGGCCATACCGCCGATCGTAACGTAGCCGACGATAATCAGACCACCGACGAGCAGTCCCGGAAGGTAAGGAATCCCGAGAGCCATTTCAAATGCGAGCGCTATGCCGATCATCTGGCCGAGCGCGTACATCAATGACACGAGAATCATAAAAAGAGCCGCAATGATTGAAGCACTTACTCCGTAACGTTCACGAATAAAGTGGGTCGGAGAAAAAGCACCCATCCGTCGAAGGCTCGTGCCGTAAATAATCGTAATTAGTGGAATAGAGAGAATCAGCTGAATCCACAGCATAATAAACGGAACCTGGAGTTCAAGTATCAGTGCTGTGATTCCCAGAAACGTAGCCAGGCTCATATATGTAGAGGCCATCGCCAGTCCATTTGTAATAGGACCGATAGAAGAACCTGCTACGTAGAGATCTGCAACAGAACTGCTTTTGCGGTTGGATATATATCCAACAATATAAAAGACGAGAAACATTACAATGATTGCTGCAATACCTAATATTGGATTTTCCAATCTCCACATTGTATCTTCCATGGTTTAAGCCCCCTCTTCCTTTTCTCTGCGTTCTTCCTCTTCTTCCTCGAGTTTGTTGTCCTCTGCAATAGCAGTATCGATTTTGTTGCCGATGCTGTTAGCGACAAGCGTCAGGAACAGAATTCCAAACCAGCCGAAGAGAATTGGGACGATATACATAATTGGAAAGCCGAAAAAATACCCTTCCACCGGAAAAATCGAAAACAGCAGCGCTACGTTTCCAGCGGCGATCAACAGAAATGTCATCAACACGGTAAACCTAACTTCCAAGCGGTATGCCTTCACAAATAATCCCCCTTTAGTATCTGAACGAGTGTTCAGTCAGTGCCATCTCTAAACTTTCGAAAGTCCCTCCTTTATTGCAGTATCAGGCTTTTAAATTGTAAACGCTTCCATAAAAAGAGTCAATACTTTAAAAATATTTTGACAATTTTTCCATCTATTTTACTCCCATGACTTTATCATCACTACGTTTATGATGAGCTGATAGAACCAATTTATGAAATACACTTCTTTTTTTAGACAATTTAGAATATAATAGGAAATACCACCCAGACTGAGCGTTCGTTCAGTTTGGAGTCGAATATGTCGGAGGTGCTGTATATTATGGCAGAAATACGCTCTGTCACAGTCGGAAGTCTATTGCAGGAAAAAGCAGAGGCTCATCCTGATCACGAAGCACTCGTGTATCCGGACCGTGGGCTGAGGCTTACATACCAGGAATTTGATCAACGCTGCCGGGAAACCGCCCGTGCTTTCATGGGACTCGGCATTGAAAAAGGAGATCACGCAGCTGTCTGGTCAACGAACCGTCCGGAATGGATTTATTCGCAGTTTGCTACGGGAAAAATGGGCGCTGTGCTCGTTACCGTAAACACAAGCTACCAGCGTGCTGAACTGGAATATCTTCTCCAGCAGTCGGAAAGTTCCACCCTAATTCTAATGGAGGATTTCCGGGATACATCGTATATTGATACGCTTTACAGCATTGCTCCTGAGCTCAAAGACGCAGAACCCGGCCAGCTTCAGGCAGCACGGGTCCCTCATCTGAGAAATGTTATTGTGATGGGCGAAAACAAATATCCAGGTACCTTTTCCTGGGAGGAAGCAATGGAGAAAAAATCTCTCGTCAGCGAAGCTGAACTCGATCAGCGCATGGCTTCCCTGCATGCAGACGAAGTAATTAACATGCAGTATACGTCTGGTACGACGGGTTTTCCGAAAGGCGTTATGCTTACTCATTCCAACATTGTTAATAACGGGCTGAATATTGCCGAGTGTATGAAACTGACAGAAAAAGACCGTATGTGCATCCCGGTGCCATTCTTTCACTGCTTCGGCTGCGTCCTTGGCATCCTCACAGGTATAAACGCCGGTGCCACGCTCGTCCCGCTCCAGGAATTTGAACCGAAGCAGGTTCTGCAGGCAGTGGCGAACGAACGCTGTACGGTGCTGCACGGAGTCCCGACGATGTTTATTGCTGAATTGAACGACCCTGATTTCGCGGCATACGATCTCTCTTCCCTGCGTACGGGTATCATGGCAGGCTCCAACTGTCCGATTGAAGTGATGAAGGATGTCGTTAATAAAATGGGAGCCAGTGAAATTACTATTGCTTACGGCCAGACGGAATCTTCTCCCGTTATAACGCAGACACGCACGGATGATCCGCTGGAAGTGCGCGTCTCTACAGTAGGAAGAACGCTGCCGAACGTGGAAGCGAAGGTCATTCGTCCGGGTACGAATGAGGAAGCTGCGCCAGGCGAACAGGGAGAGCTGATTACACGGGGCTATCACGTAATGAAAGGCTACTACAACAATCCTGAGGAAACAGAAAGAGTGCTTGATGAGGATGGATGGCTCTATACAGGTGATTTATCGGTTAAAGATGAAAGCGGTTACTTCAGCATTACCGGACGCCTGAAGGATATGATTATTCGTGGAGGGGAAAATATCTACCCTCGGGAAATTGAAGAATTTCTCTACCAGCATCCGAAAATTCTTGATGTTCAGATCGTCGGTGTCCCGGATGAGAAATATGGAGAGGAAATTGTCGCCTGGATCCGCCTGAAAGAAGGGGAAACGGCCACCGTTGATGAAATCCGTGACTACTGCCGCGGCAATATTTCTCATTTTAAGATTCCACGTTATATCACGTTCTGTGAAGAATATCCGATGACGGCATCCGGAAAGATTCAGAAATACAAGCTGAAACAGGAAAGCATTGCATTAAAAGAGAATACTCAGAAGTAACTAAAAAGGCTGCTCCTCATTATTTTTAGGGGCATCCTTTTAGTATGTATATAATTTCCTTTTTTCGAAATGGTTTGCCATTCTTCTGTATTGGCATCTGCCACCTTCTTTCCTACGCTCCCTGGCGGAGGCTTTCCGCGGCGCCCGTCTTCAGAAAGAAGAGTAAAAGCCAGAGGTTTTTTAGCAGACGTTAAGAGAAACTTTCTGTTGTATCTATAGAAAGGACAAATGACCAGTCCTTTCCACATATTCAAAAAAGCCGGTTGAAGAAACCGGAAGCAGCGATTTCGTGAGATCATGACAAGCCAAAAGACCGTTTAACATCCTGGCTGTGCATTTAGCCGGACTTTGTCTACAGTTTAAAAGGCTGTCCCCGATTGCTTTTAGGGACAGCCTTTTTTATATTTTTCGTGTTTGCTGGTCTAAAGATGAAGTACTTTTTCGCTTTCTTCCTGTGTCCATGTCTCCGTTCTGTTTCCCCAGAGCGGGTGAAGCTGCGTTTTTAAAAACACAGCGGCTGCTGTCTGCTTCCTTTCCTGCTTTGTTTTGTCTGTTTCTTTTCCGGCAGCCCGGAGCATTTCCAAGCTTTCGAGGAGAACGACCATTTTCTTCGACAGGCCGTTTATATGCCTCGTTTTTTCCAGCTTCTCCATTTTCCGAAGCTGCTGCAGCTCTTCTTCCAGTTTAGCTGTGTATTCCAGAAGTAACTGTTTTCCGGTGAGCTCGAACGGTGAAATTTCTTTCCGGATATAGGCAGTAAATTCTTCATCCATCTGAAACTTTTCAAACAGTCGCAGAACTTCCAGTCCGAGAATATTACGCGTCCCTTCCCATACCGTAAGCACCTGGGCATCGCGGAGCAGTCTCGGGGTGGCAAAGTCCTCTATATAGCCGTTGCCTCCGTGCATCTCAATCGCCTCGTGGGAAAAATGAATGGACTGATCCGCCGTTTCTGCTTTGACGAGTGCAATCAGCAGGCGCAGGAAGCCGTCCTTCTCTTTCGTTTTTTGGCCGTTGTACCAGCCGTCGAAGGTGTGAACGAGAGAGAAAACCGTACGCGTTTCCGCTTCCAATTTCACTTTCATGCGCACGAGCGTATCCTGCACCATCGGATACTGGATCAGCTCCCGGCCGAATGCTTTTCTTTCCTTTGCATAGCTTTCTGCCTCAGTAAATGCTCTCCTCATAATCCCTATCGAAGCTGCGGAATTGCAGATTCTTGATAAGTTCAGTGCTTCCATCATGTAATAGAAGCCGCGCGTCCTGTCGCCGACGAGAAAAGCCTCTGCTCCGTCGAATTCCACTTCGGCAGAAGGTACGGCACGGACACCGAGCTTATCTTTCAGACGCCGGATAGACAGGTTATTCAAAGCCCCCTCGTCCGTTCTCCACGGGACAAGAAACAGCGAAAGACCTTTCGATCCTGGTTCAGCGTCGTTGATACGGGCGAGAACCATCGCCACTCCACACATGCCGGCATTGCTTGCAAAATATTTTTCTCCGTAAAGGCGGTACTTCCCATCTTCCCCGGCCTCCAAGGCGGTTGTATCATTGGCGCCGACGTCCGATCCTCCCTGACGTTCCGTCAAAAAGGTGGCGCCTTCAAATAATTCAGTTTCCCCTGTGGAGGTAAGATGAGGAAGATATTTCTCCCTCAATTCCCTGTCTGCATACTGCTCGACCAGATAGGCCGCCGCCATCGTCAAAGTCACCGGACAGTAAAAACCCGGTTCTGACTGGGAAAGCAGGTAGCCCTGAGCAAAGGAATAAAGGTAGCTGCCGCGCCTGCCGAGTTCGGGAATGTCTTTATGCACGTAGCCGACAATGCCTGCCTCGTAGGTCTGTCTCACTGTTTCCCGGTACCCTTCATTGACCCAGACGTACGACTGATCGTTACCGTAGCGGTCATATTTAATCAGCTGCGGACGTCCGTCTCCGTCCGTATGCCTGGCCCGTTCGTCGATCTCGTGAGCACAGCTTCCGCCGAATGCGTGAAGTTTTTCTTCGGCCCACGCGAAAAAAGTCTCATCCATCTGTTCACGGAGAATTTCTTTCAGAAGCGGATCCTGTTCGTAAAAATTCATGCGTCAGTCCCCCTTAAATGATGCTTTAAAACCTTGCCGGTTGGATTTCTTGGAAGCTCGTCGATGATCCGGAACTGTCTGGGAATTTTGTAATCTGCAAGTTTATTTTTCAAATCTTCAAGCTGTCCTCTATTCTTTTTGGAAAATTAAGTAAAGCACTGCTTTCTTTAATGTAGCATTGATGTTTCTATTATTTCAATTATTTCCTGGTTGAAATTTCAACAGGCCAGGTGTACGCGGGGGTTTTCCTAAAAGGAAGATAATAAATAGAAAACATATAAAAAGGCTATATTTGTTGAACTTAATAATTAGTTTCCGTTTCTGGAAACAACCGCTTTCGTTTCCACCGGGACGCTTTCCGGGTGGGCCGGCCTCAGCTAATCCCTTTCTCCCCGCGGTCGTCAGGAATGGATCTTCGACTCGGCCTTCATCGCCTCGGAGTCGCCCCTTGTCCACTCCAGCCCCCAGTAAAAATACAGAGAGAGCCTTCCTTCTAAATAAAGGAAACTCCTTCTTGAAAATCATTCATTTCCACTTGTTATAGAAGGATTTGGACTTTTAAAGGGAAGAAACAGACTTTAAATGATAAAGAGCAGGAACGATCCCCTTTATATGCTTAAGAACAACAGACTCCCTCGGTAAGATAGGTTTATCTCTCAAATACTCGCTCATTCGCAGGATGTTCCCCTTTTTCGATCGCACCTGACGGATAGATCAACGAAAGAAACGGAAGAGGAGGCGCTCCAAGACAGGCGAAGGAGCCGCAGGCACTCCGAAAATAACACGGAGCTTTAACAGAGCCATAAAAAAAGAGCTGCCCTTAGATGGACAGCTCTTCTGAAAACATATTGCAACACAACATAGAAAAACAGACGAAAGGGATGTGTGTGGGATCCTCCTTCGTCTGTTTTCCTGTCTTAGTATGCTGCGTGTCTTCACAGTGTACTAAATTTTGGAGCTACCCTGCAAGGGATTTCAGGCTTCTTCACACTTTGTTCACATATGAAATGATTTTAAAAATCCGGCACCAAAGGCACCGGATTTATATTTACTCATCGTTTAAATTCTGCTTTAATTCATCTGTGGAATTGTCCCAGAAATCTTTATTGAAATCTTTAAGATAGTCACGAAGCACCTGCTTCGATTTATCGTCCATATGCTCTACCGCGATACGCCCTTTCATCGATTTGTCCATATTGTTTACGTGTTCCGGCATGCTTTTATACCCGCGGCGGATCGATTTATCGACGATCATTTCACAGGCTCCCACACCTGTGTAGGATGGAACGCCCTGTCTGTTTTCTACGGTGACCCAGACGAGCCAGTACTTTTTGCCGTTCGGTACTGCTTCTTTTTCTTTGAGAAACTTAACACGCTTTTCCACTTCACTGCGGGCATGAAGAGCTCCCATATCTACAAAGGCACGGTTTTCTTCCGGATCAACAAAAACCGGAGTTACGTTATTTAAGTTGATTGTTCCAACGCCATAACCACCGTGTCCGTCCGTAGAGTCATTGCTTAAAATATTAAAGTTACCGCTCATCTTTTTTATTTTTTCATTTTTCAAGCGATCTTCTTCTTTCATTATTAACCGCCTCCTTAGATTATTTCTGTGTGAATCTGTCTATCAGATCTGGCTGTTTATATAAATAGTGCAGCTCTTTTTGGGCTGCCGGTGATATTTACAGACGCTGCTTTCAGTTTATCATATAAGTGCCTTCGGTTGCCAAGCGGATGGTGCGGTTTTCAATCCTCCCCTATAATCCGGTTCTCTAGTATACTGAAGGGCAGGGAACAGTCCCTGATTAGGAATAACCAATAAAGGAGGATGATCAGCTATGCCGATTGTAACCGTTCAAATTCTTGAAGGCCGTACTGATGACCAGAAGAGAGCGCTTGTAGAAGAAGTAACGAAAGCCGTGACAACGACTGTGGATGCCCCGGCGGACCGCGTCTCTGTCGTCATCGAAGAGATGAAGCCGCAGAACTTCGGAAAAGCAGGAGTCCGCGCCAGCGACCAGTAATAAAAAAGCCTCAGTCAGCATACAATAATGCTGCTTCTTTTGAGAGAACTTTGCTGGATCCGGGAAGAAATGGCAGGAAAGCAGAGAGAAGTGGCAGAATTATATGTGAGTGGTAGAAATACGGAATAAACGGCGGAAATACTCAGAGAAGCGGCAGAAAAAATTGGAGTTGTGGCGGAATTATGAGAGGAAATGGAAGAATTCCTCTCTCAATACCTCTCCTCCGCCGTCAGCAAGGTCAGAATTTCTTCAACAGCCTTTCAAAAATGTCTTTTAAAGGCGTTCCAGCTGAAAAAAACTCTCTGATACGGAGAATCCGTTGCAAAACGAGGAAAAAAGCCTCCTGCAGAAACTTTAACTTTCCGCGGAGGCTTTTTTCATTTTTTTAATGAGGACGGAGTGTGGCAATATAGGCATAGGCCTGATCGATGTCTTCCTCCGAATAGTTCTGTTTGGCTTTCACTTTATATACTTTCTTTTTCACTTCTTCTTCAGGCAGGTGATCAAAATAGAGGACAGTGGAAACAAGTTCAAGAAATTTAGAGGAACATCCGTTCAGTTCCAGCAGCATCGCCCGGTCGATTTCCTCTCCCGGCTGCACTGCCTCCAGAAACTGCTCCCCTTTTTCTGAGAGCTCGTAGCGGTACTGGTAATAGCCCGCTTTTTTTTCGCGGAGCTCCGATACAAATTCCGCCTGGCACATTTCTTCTATCTTCAGCGTCAGTTCTTCGGAGTAGGGGCCGTACATATGAAACTGGTATTTTTCGTGGAACGGCTGGTTCAGCCGCTTGGCGATATACACCATTTTCTGAAGCTTTTTCCTTCCGACGACTTCCCCGGTTCCTTTTAATAAAGAAAGAAGCTTGGCATGTTCATGCAGCACAATTATCCCTCCTGTTGATGTAGCAGCGACAAAATCCGGCGCTTTTCTTTTCCATATTCCTCCTGATCCAGTAACAGATCTTCGGGGAAATATAATTTATGGTCCGTGCGTTTTTTTCCTGAAATAGCTTCCACGATATCAGATTCTCTGGAAAGTTCCCGGAGTGACCCGTCCGGCATCTGCAGGTGGATCGGCATGCGTTCATCCTTTTCCCCCGGCCGGTAAAAATCATAAGGAAGATCCGAAGAGGAATCAATGACGAGGTAATAAGCCGGATCCAGGCCGATCGCCGTGAAAAGCTGCTGCAGCTCCGGCCAGATGAGCATCTGTTTACTCGGATCGCATTCCACATATTTAAACAGGTGGCGGTCCATAAACCGCTGACAGAGGTCGCTCAGTATCGGATCCTCTTCCTGTTCCCATTCCTGAAAATAATAGAAAATAATCGATTCATCGAGCCGGATGTACTCCTGCAGCGTCATCGTGGAGGCAAACAGCGAATGAAAATGATGCGGCGTCTGCCTGAACTCATACCCCGCTGCCAGCAGCTCCTTGGCCCGGTGCAGGATTTTGCTCAAAATTACTTCCGCGCTGCGGGTCACCGGGTGGAAATAAACCTGCCAGTACATCTGGTACCGGCTCATAATGTAGTCCTCCACCGCGTGCATTCCGCTGTGTTTAAACACGGCCTGATCTTCCTGCGGACGCATGACGCGAAGCAGCCGCTCCATATCAAACTGACCGTAGCTGACTCCTGTATAAAAAGCATCGCGCAGCAGATAATCCATGCGGTCGGCGTCAATCTGGCTGGAGATCAGGCTGACGATCAGCTTGTTTTCGTAGGTTTTAGCAATGACGTCGGCGACGCGCTCCGGAAAGTCCTCTCCCATTCTTTTCAGAACAGCATTAATTTCTGTTTCTCCAAGTATAATCCAGCGTGTCCATTCCTCATGGTCTGTTTGAAATACTTTTTCAAACGAGTGGGAGAATGGACCGTGACCTACATCGTGAAGCAGCGCTGCAGCAAGACAGACCAGACGTTCATCCGTATCCCAGGTCATCTTTTTCTCCAGGTTCTCCAGCATGCGCCGCATAATTTCATAGACGCCAAGAGAGTGATTGAACCGGGTATGCTCCGCTCCGTGAAACGTTAAATAGGTTGTCCCGAGCTGGCGGATTCTTCTGAGCCGCTGAAATTCCCTCGTTCCGATCAGCTCCCAGATCAGCTCGTCATTTACGTGGATATACCGGTGTACCGGGTCTTTAAATACTTTTTCTTCATCCAGCTGTCCATCTGGCCTCTTCATAGCTCTTCCCCCGATCTCCGTTTGCTGTGCTCCCGTTCTTATTCGACATGTTTTATTCTACCTTTCTGCCGGAAGGGAGGCAATGAGTTTTTCTTAAGGATTATATGATATAATTTGGAGCGGAAATCAGCTTATGAAGGAGAAAAAACTATGTTTGACTTACCAAATGCCCTGCAGCAGCCCAGCTGGTATTTTATTGACCAGTCACGCACCGGACTCACGATGAATCCCATGGCTTCATTCGCTATGGACGATACGCTCTGCGAAAAAATGGCCGCGGCCCCGGACACCGGCTTTGCGAGAAGCTGGGTGCATGATAAAACGGTCGTTCTCGGCATTCAGGACAGCCGACTTCCTTCTATCAAAGAGGGGATCGCTTATTTGGAAGAGGAAGGCTATCAGGTGATTGTCCGGAATTCCGGAGGCCTTGCTGTCGTACTCGATCCCGGCATATACAATCTCTCTCTCATCTTTCAGGAACAGCGCTCGCTGACGATCGACCGCGGCTACGAAGCGATGGTTTCCTTTACGAAGGAGCTGCTTCCTGAGCTTGGAGAGCGCATTACCGATGGAGAGATCGCCCCCTCCTACTGCCCGGGGCGCTATGATTTAAGCGTGGACGGCCGGAAGTTTGCAGGCATTTCCCAGCGCAGGATCCGCGGCGGCATTGCCGTGCAGATTTATCTTGCGGTTCACGGGAGCGGAGCGGCACGGGCCGAGCTGATCCGCCGTTTTTACGAAAAAGCGGCACGGGGCGGCCCTTTAAAGTACGACTACCCCCGCATCGAGCCGGAGAGGATGGCCTCTTTATCCGAAATTACAGGCACGCCGCTGACAAATGACGAGCTCACAAAGCGGATTCTGTCTGCTCTCCGAAAGCAGAGCGAGCAGCTGGCTTCTTATCATTTGACGGAGCAGGAAGAGGAGCGCTTTGCGTATCACCTGGAACGGATGCAGAAAAGAAACGAACGTCTTCAATAGGTACACATACAAAAAAGGAGCGGCAGCGAGGTGAATCACAACGCTGCCGCTCTTTTTTATTTAGGCTGCCTTGAAAATAAATTTGATAATTGAAAAAGGGGCGCTTTCGTTTCCATGGGGACGCTTTCCGGGCGGGCCGGCCTCAGCTAATTCCGTCCTCCCTTTGGTCGGGCGGAATGGATCTTCGGCTCGTCCTTGATCGCCTCGGAGTCGCCCCCTGTCCACTCCAGCTTACGGTAAAAAGACAGAGCAGGGGCTGCCTTCTAATAAAGAAGATCCTGTTTGACCATCATTTAATCCTCGTGTATAAAAGGAAAGCTCCATTCCTATGGAAGGTCATTTTCATGCCTCATGGTGCAGCGATCCTGCAGGAGGCAGATCTATCCTGAGATCTCCTCACCCAGCCGGTCAGTTGAAGAGAAGTTTTCTCTTAATAAACAAACATTAACAAAACTTTTATTTAAACTGGGATGTTTCTGTGGAGCCGGAAAGGGCCAGAGTGGAGGAAGTCCCTCCGGAAATAACCTGGGAAACTTCGTCAAAGTAGCCTGTTCCAACTTCACGCTGGTGACGTGTAGCAGTGTAGCCTTTTGATTCTGAAGCAAACTCAGCCTGCTGGAGCTTGGAGTAGGCCGCCATACCGTTATCTTTGTAGTCATGAGCCAGCTCAAACATGCTGTGGTTAAGGGCATGGAATCCAGCAAGGGTAACAAACTGGAACTTGTAGCCCATTTTACCGAGTTCGTCCTGGAACTTGGCAATCGTTTCATCATCCAGCTTCCCTTTCCAGTTGAAGGAAGGAGAACAGTTATAGGCGAGCATTTTGCCCGGGAATTTTTCGTGAATTGCTTCCGCAAACTTCTTTGCTTCCTCGAGATCCGGTTCGCTTGTTTCACACCAGATAAGGTCCGCAAACGGTGCATAAGCAAGTCCCCGGGAGATCGCCTGATCGATGCCAGGATTTGTGCGGTAAAAACCTTCCGCAGTTCGTTCTCCGGTCAAAAATGGATGGTCGTATTCATCGATATCACTTGTGATCAGGTTCGCTGCGTTTGCATCTGTGCGGGCAACGATAATTGTCGGTACATCGCTTACGTCCGCTGCGAGCCGGGCCGAGATGAGGTTGCGGACTGCCACCTGGGTCGGCTGGAGAACTTTTCCGCCTAAGTGCCCGCACTTTTTCTCGGAAGAAAGCTGATCTTCGAGGTGAACTCCGGCAGCACCGGCTTCAATCATCTGTTTGGTCAGTTCAAATACGTTGAGCGGCCCCCCGAACCCGGCTTCCATATCCGCTACGATCGGCGCAAACCAGTGGGTATCCCCTTTTCCTTCCGCCGTCTGAATCTGATCTGCACGCTGGAACGTCTGGTTAATGCGCTTTACGACGTGCGGAACGCTGTTAGCCGGGTAGAGGCTCTGGTCCGGGTACATTTCTCCGGAAAGGTTGGCATCTGCTGCCACCTGCCAGCCGCTGAGGTAAATCGCCTGGAGTCCCGCTTTCACCTGCTGCATCGCCTGGTTTCCAGTAAGAGCACCGAGGGCATTAACGTAGTCTTCCTTTTTCATCAGATTCCAGAGGCGCTCGGAACCCATTCGCGCCAGGGTATGCTCTATCTTCACGGAGCCTCTCAATTTCAGTACTTCTTCCGGTGAATAAGGGCGTTCTACCCCTTGAAACCGATCTTCACTCCACTGCTGTTCTAATTCTTGTTTTGCGTTTGTCATTGTTCATCTCTCCTCTTCTGTACTAAACAGATTATTTTTATATATTTTGTTATATAACACGCTAGCTAAAATTTTTTAATCGATATATGCACAGCACTGCAGCGCTTCTTTTTCATTATCGTATTCCATGCTGCAGCAGCGGCAGAATGGGCCGGGCTGCGGTTCCGGGGTGCGGAAGATAACGATATCCTGATCATTCTTTTCGGATATTTGCAGCTTTTCTTCTTCGTCTGCTTCAATTTCCATTACCCGGTCGCCGTAAACGAACATAGTCTTACGAAGCTGTGCCTCTGTCTTTCCATCTTCCTTCTGCTGCTCGATCCACTTCTTAACCAATTCTTCTGCTGATGTCATTTGTTTCGTAAGCATGTGCGCTCACACCTCTCCTTTTTATTTTTTATATTATGGACGGAGCGGGGGCTTTCCCGCTCCGGGATTACCCAGCTTTCTTCCTTTGACAACGAACCTACTTTCTACTGATGCTGCAGCTGTTTGGCTTTGAATTCTCTTCTTCTGCGGTGAAGAATCGGCTCTGTGTACCCGCTCGGCTGATGCTTTCCTTCAAGAACGAGTTCCAGCGCTGCCTGAAAGGCGGTGGAATGATCGAAATCCGGAGCCATCGGCAGGTAATCGGGATCTCCTTCGTTCTGTTTATCCACGAGTCTTGCCATTTTTTCCATCGTGCTTCGAATTTCTTCTTTTGAACAGATACCGTGTTCCAGCCAGTTTGCCATATGCTGGCTTGCTATCCGCAGCGTGGCTCTGTCCTCCATAAGATGGACGTTGTTTAAATCAGGTACTTTCGAACAGCCGACTCCCTGTTCCACCCAGCGGACTACATAGCCGAGAATGCCCTGTGCGTTATTTTCCAGTTCGTGGCGCCGGTCCTGTTCCTCCCAGGAAGGATCAGCTTCCAGTGGAATCTGCAGCATATCTTCTGCACGGGGATGAAGCGTCTGCAATTTACCAGTCTGAACCTGCTTCGTATCAATTTGATGGTAATGCATTGCATGGAGCGCAGCGGCGGTCGGCGACGGCACCCAGGCTGTATTCCCTCCTGCAAGAAGATGGCCGCTTTTCTGTTCCATCATCTGTTTCATTTCATCCGGCATCGGCCACATGCCCTTGCCGATCTGTCCCCGTTTGTAAAGTGCGGTATGCAGCCCCTGGTAGACATTGGACTCTTCGTACGCAGAGAGCCAGACCGACTGTTTCATGTCCCCTTTGCGGATCATCGCCCCTCCGAGGAAAGAAGTATGAATCTCATCGCCGGTACGGTCGAGGAATCCGGTATTAATAAAGAACACCCGCTCTTTTACTTCGCGTATACACTGCTTTAAGTTGAGCGATGTTCTTCTTTCCTCGTCCATCACCCCGATCTTGATCGTATTTTTCGGAACGCCGATGACTTCTTCCACTCTTGTCATTAAAGCATTGGTCAGCTTCACTTCCTGCGAACCGTGCATTTTTGGTTTGACAATGTAAATCGATCCCGTTTTCGAGTTCTGAAAACGCCCGTTCTTTAATAAGTCATGCTTGGCGATCAGTGACGTGATGAGCGCGTCTGCGATACCTTCGGGAATTTCTTTTCCGTCAGCGGTTTTTATCATGTCGGTTGTCATTAAATGTCCGACATTCCGCATCAGGAGGAGCGACCTTCCCGAAATCCGGCCCTCCCCGTTTTTGCCTGTGTACGTCCTGTCTTCCGAGAGGGTCCGCTTCACTTCCTCCGCACCTTTTTTGAAGGTCGTCGATAAGTCCCCCTTCATTAACCCGAGCCAGTTGCGGTAAACGCCGACTTTATCTTCTGCATCAACGGCTGCTACGCTGTCTTCCGCGTCGACGATCGTTGTCGTCGCTGCTTCGAGCATCACATCCTTGATTCCGGCTTTGTCGGTTTTCCCTATCGGGTGGGTGCGGTCGATCTGTATTTCCACGTGAAGGCTGTTGTTGATTAATATGACCGCCTCCGGATCTTCTTCTTTTCCTCTGTGTCCTAAAAATGCTGCCGGATTTTTTAAGGTTTTCATCCCGGCTGCTTCAATCGTGAGACTGCCGTTTTTAATCTGATAAGAAGAAACGTCTTTATGACTGCCTTCCTCCAGTGGGAAGTGTTCGTCTAAAAACTCCCTCGCATAGGCGATCACTTTTTCTCCACGCTTCGGGTTATAAGCGCCTGTCTTTTCCGCTCCATCCTTTTCCGGTATAACATCTGTACCATATAAAGCATCATACAGGCTTCCCCAGCGGGCGTTTGCCGCGTTGATGGCGTAGCGGGCGTTATTTACCGGAACGACGAGCTGCGGTCCGGCTTGTTCGGTTACTTCCTTGTCCAGGTTGGAGGTAGTAACCGTAACGTCCTCACCTTCAGGCTCGAGGTAGCCGATGTCCTTTAAGTAGCTGTGATACTTTTCCGGATCCGGAGTGCCGGGGTTTTCCCGGTGCCAGCTGTCCAGCTTTTTTTGTATCTCTTCCCTGATTTCGAGCGCCGCCTCCGTACCCGGCTGAAGCTCGGAAATAATGTCTTCTGCGCCCTTCCAGAAGGTGGTTGAATCTACTTTTGTACCGGGCAGCACTTCCTGTTCTATGAACTGATAGAGCAGTTCATTTACTTCGAGCTTTCCCTGCTTTCTGTAAGTACTCATGCAGTGCCTCCTCGCATCCTTTAACTTATGTTTTTAAACTGTATTACAACAGTTAATGTTTATGAAACTTATTATATAACAAAGAATTTGAATTGCAACACTATTTTTAAAATTTTTTCCGGGAAATTTCCCATACATATGACAAAGGGCTTTATAACGGGATTTTTTAAAAAGAAAATTTTTAGGCTGTTTTGGAAGTAAGTACCGTAAAAAGCCGGGTGAAGTTTGATGAGCTTTTCCGGAGAAAGCTTGCCGCTGTTCCAGAATCAAAATAGATGAATCATCTTTAAAAGTCACGGTTTTCCGTTCATTTTCTAACGGGGGAATGATTTTCACGACAGGCGGACGCTTTCCGTGGGGCTCGTCTTCAACTAATTCTTCCTCCGCTATGCTTCGTCAGAATGGATTTTCAGACTTCGCTGGTCCCACCGGAGTCGCCGCCTTCTGTTTCAATCATTCGTCTTTTTTATTGGAAATCTAAACAGGTCTTGAAATCAGCGGCGAATTTGCTTTATGAAATGAATTCGGCCAATTAATCATATAGAAAAATGCATACAGTAAGTGATCTTCTGCACGGCAGGTCAGTTGCAGCGAAGTTTTCTCCATTTATCAACACTGGACTTGGCTCTTACGCGAAAAAAGGGAACTTGTTTTTCCGGTTTACGATGACAGAAGGTAACTTCACTTTAATAGCAGGTTTAAGGGTGAATTTAGTTTTTTGTCAGATATATCTTGTTTTCACCAAACTTGCGTAAGAACCCTGGACTTTAACAGAGACATTCATGCAAAAACTTTGCACCATGGAGGCATGAAAATGGCCTTTCCCTCTATACAGGTAGAATCAATGATGGTCAAGAAGGGGTTTTTAGGAGAAGGCAGATGCTGCCCGGTCTTTTTACCATAAGCCGGAGTGGACATGGGGCGACTCCGGCCCGCCCGGAAAGCTTCCCCATGGCAGCGAAAGCAGAGGCTTATCGCTTAAATGCTTTATTTTCAAGGTAGCTAATGAAAAAAATCTCTGCTTTGCTTACGAGCGGTTTTTCTGAAGCGAACTGTGTGGACTCCTGCGAGGTAAAATGAAGTTTGAAGATTCTTTCCAGCGAAGGGATACTTTGCTGGAAGCAGCGGAATAAACCTTATACAGATTCAGAAAATAAGACCGTAAAACTAAATAAAGAAGCTGTTCCCTATTTCCCTGGGAACAGCTTCTGCTCGTTGTTATATGATTATTTCTGCAGGCTCTGCATGGCGGTGATGAGTGCGAGCTTGTAGACATCTTCCTGGCTGCAGCCGCGGGAAAGGTCGTTCACCGGCTGATTCAGTCCTTGAAGTATGGGACCGATCGCTTCGTATCCGCCGAGACGCTGGGCAATTTTGTAGCCGATATTGCCGGCTTCCAGACTCGGGAAGATGAACGTGTTTGCTTCTCCCCTAAGTGGGGAATCCGGTGCTTTCTTTGCTGCTACATCCGGAACAAAGGCGGCGTCAAACTGAAATTCCCCATCGACATTAAGCTCCGGGTTCTTTTCTTTGGCAAGCATAACCGCTTCCGCGACGCGGTCGGTTTCTTCGCTCTTTGCGGACCCTTTTGTCGAGAAGCTGAGCATCGCCACCTTCGGATCGATCCCGAACACTTTGGCTGTTTTGCCTGCTTCCACTGCTGTTTCAGCAAGGTCACTGCTGTCCGGAGCAATGTTGATGGCACAGTCACCGAAAATATACCGTTCGTCATTTTTTACCATTACGAAAACGCCGGACGTTTTCTTGACGCCTTCTTTTGTTTTAATAATCTGCAGTGCCGGCCGCACCGTATCTCCGGTCGAGTGAATTGCCCCACTTACAAGTCCCGCGGCTCTGCCTGTATATACGAGCATCGTGCCGAAGTAATTTGCTGATTTTAATATCTGCTGCGCTTCGTCTTTAGTATTTTTACCTTTGCGGCGCTCGACAAAAGCATCGACAAGCTCATCAAAGGCTTCGTACGTTTCCGGATCTAAAATAGTAATCCCGGAAACGTCCTGTCCGATTTCTTTCGCTTTAATCTCCACATCCTGACGGGTGCCGATCAGGATCGGCTGTATAATGCCTTCTTTGTGCAGACGGGCTGCCGCTTCCAGAATTCTTTCATCTGTTCCTTCCGGAAACACAATTGCGGGATTGACCTCTTTCACCTCTTGTTTTATCTCCGTAAACATATCGCTCACAGGAATTCCTCCTTCAATTTTTGCATTATTACTACCATACCCGTTATTGCCTTAAAAATAAAACGTTGAAAAGGCTTTCGGAGGAAAGTTCTAATTTTCAGAATCGTGCTTACACATATTAACAGAATGCGTTATACTTATCATAATGAATGAGTATTCAGTCATTTACCGTTACTATTTATGGAGGTGTAAGCAGATGTTATTTGAACCTTTATCGATCGGGACGCTTAAGCTCCGCAGTCGTGTCATGATGGGATCCATGCACGTCGGTCTCGAAGGAATGGACCGCGGCGAAGAGCGGCTCACCGAATTTTACCGCAGGCGGGCTCAGCATGATGTCGGCCTTATCGTCACCGGCGGCGCGGCAGTAAACCCCGAAGGCAACGGCGGCGGAGAAGACTTTATGACGATTTACAAAGAAGAGGACGTAACCCGTTGGAAGCCGCTCACAAAGGCCGTTCATGACGAAGGCGGGGCGATTGCCCTGCAGCTTTTTCACGCCGGAAGGTATGCTTATAAGGCGATGACAGGTCTCGATCCTGTCGCTCCGTCCGCTCTTCGTTCTCCTATCAATCCCGATGCGCCGCGCGCGTTATCCGCAGAAGAAGTCGAGCAGACGATCCGCGATTTCGCCGATGGAGCTTCCCGGGCGAAGGCAGCCGGGTTTGATGCCGTGGAAATCATGGGATCGGAAGGCTACCTGATAAACGAATTTGTCTCTCCAGTGACTAATATACGTGAGGATAAGTGGGGCGGCTCTTTTGAAAAACGTCTCCGTTTCCCGCTTGCCGTGCTTGAGGCGGTCCGCGCTGCGGTCGGTCCTGATTTCCCGGTTGTTTTCCGGATGTCAGGACTGGATTTAATCGACGGAAGTACAACGGAAGAGGAAACAGCTGTATGGGCAAAAAAGCTTGAGGAATACGGAGCCGATGCCATTAATATCGGGATCGGCTGGCATGAATCCCGCACGCCGACCATTTCGATGAAGGTTCCGCGTATGCAGTTTGTTCCGGTAGCTGAAGGCATTTCCGAGCACGTTTCCATTCCGGTAATCGCCAGCAACCGCATCAACGACCCGCGTGATGCCGAAGCGATTCTTCAGCGCGGCAAGGTTCAGCTCGTTTCCATGGCCCGCCCTTTTCTGGCTGACCCTGCCATTTTATCGAAAGCAAAAGAGGCGCGGCACGAGGAGATCAATACGTGCATCGCCTGCAATCAGGCCTGTCTGGATCATGTATTTGAAGGGAAACCGGCTACCTGCCTCGTTAATCCGGAAGCAGGAAGAGAGCTTGACATGCCGCTCCTTCCCACAGCAGAACCGAAAAAAATCGTCATCGTCGGGGCCGGCCCGGCTGGAATGGAAACAGCACGTGTCGCAGCCGAACGCGGACACGAGGTCACGCTCATCGATGAACGGCCGGAAATCGGCGGCCAGCTGAATTATTCGAAGCGCATTCCGGGTAAAGAAGAATTTTATGAAACGCTGCGCTATTACAGTGTTCAGCTGAACAAACTCGGCGTTAACATTCATTTAAATAAAACAATCGACGCAGACGATGAGCTGCTTTCCAAAGCTGACGAAGTTGTCCTATCGACAGGCATCCTTCCACGCCAGCCGAAAATTGCCGGACTCGAACACGCGGTTTCTTATAAAGACGTATTCGACGGCAAAGCTGAGGCAGGAAAAGAGATTGTGATTATCGGAGGCGGAGGTATCGCCTGTGATCTGGCTTTGTTTGTCAGTAAAGAAAGCGCCCCTTCTATTACAATGCTGCAGCGAAGCAAATCGTTTGCTCGCGGCATCGGTAAAACGACGCGCTGGGCGACGCTGATGGAGATGAAGCAGAAAGGGATTCAGATGATCGGAGGCATCGACTACTACGACCGGATTGAAAAGAATCAGGTCGTCTATACATTTGACGGACAAAAACAAAGCGTCTCCTGCGATACGGTCGTGATCGCTGCCGGCCAGCTCGTCAACGTTTCCCTCGGGGAAGAACTGGAGGCACGAGGAAAGAAAGTACACATTATCGGAGGAGCCAAAGACGCCCTCGGACTGGACGCAAAGCGGGCCATCTATGACGGTGCGGTGACGGCAAGAGCATTATAAGAGGAGGCAGAATAAATGAATAATAAAGTGATGTACAGTGTAGAGAACGAGGTGGCGACCATTGCTATTAACCGTCCCGAGGTGAAAAATGCGATCGATAAAGAAACTCACGAAGAACTTTACGAAGCGTTTTCCACAGCGAAAAAGGACGAAACTGTTAAAGTGATCGTCTTCACTGGCAGCGGTGATTCTTTTTCCAGCGGAGCGGACTTGAAAAGTATCCCGACAGAAGAGCTCGGAACGTTTGATTACGGTTTTTATTTAGACGAAACCTACAATCGCCTCCTGCTGCTGATGGAAGAAATTGAAAAGCCAATCGTAGCTTATATTAACGGCATGGCTGTCGGGGCCGGCTTGAGCCTGGCGCTTGCCTGTGATTTCCGTTTTGCGGACAGGAACGCCTCCTTTGCGCTCAGCTTTTTGAAAATCGGACTCGTCCCCGACGCCGGTGCTTCCTACTATCTGCCGAGGCTCGTCGGTCTGTCGAAAGCTCTTGAGCTCGGTACCGGTGTAAAAATTGACGTTGAAAAAGCGCTGCAGATCGGGCTGATCAACGGACACGGCTATCCGGACACGTGGATTGAGCAGCTCACGATGGCACCTCTTCCCGCCTATGGAATGATGAAACGCAATATGCGCCGCGGTTTTGAAGACAGTCTGGAAGAAGTGCTCGCATACGAAGTCGAAGGCCAGCGGGAAGCCGGAAAGTCCCAGGCACACCAGGATGCCCTGCAGGCTTTTCTGCAAAAGTCCCAGAAGAAGTAAAGAGTTCCGCTGACGAAAAACCGCCCGGCTTTCCACCTGCAGTGGTGAAGCCGGGCCGCTTTTATAAGAGGCGGATTCACTCCTTCGTTTCCTGGCGGGTTTGAAATGAAGACCCCCTAAGACTCATCTTCCAATTGTCTGTATTTTTGTTTTCGGCTGCTTTTTAGTATAATGGCACCTGTGAGCAAAAATATCCGATAATTTTTAATGAGAAACGGAGTGATAGTTTTGGCAGAACCAGCAAAGACCCTCGATGGATGGTATTGCTACCATGATTTCCGCACGATCAACTGGCCGGAGTGGCAGAAGCTTTCCGACAGTGAGCGGGATTCAATATTAAATGAATTTTTAAATATGGTTGAAGCCTGGGAAGATGTGCAGGCAAAATTTGAAGGCAGCCACGGTGTCTATTCTATTCTTGGACAGAAAGCAGACATCATGATTCTATGGCTTCGTCCAACGATGGATGAGCTGCTTGACCTGGAAGCTGCATTGAATAAATCCCGCCTTGCCGCTTACATGAAACCGACGTACTCGTATGTTTCCGTCGTGGAGCTGAGCAATTATCTGCCATCTGATAAAGATCCGAATCAGGATCCTGAAATCCAGGCCCGTCTGAAGCCGATACTTCCAAAATGGAAGTACGTCTGTTTTTATCCGATGGATAAACGCCGTCAGGGCAGCGACAACTGGTACATGCTTTCCATGGAAGATCGTCAGACAATGATGCGCAGCCACGGCATGATTGGACGTCAATATGCAGGAAAAGTCCGCCAGATTATTTCCGGTTCCGTAGGCTTTGACGACTGGGAATGGGGCGTTACGCTGTTTGCCCACGATGTGCTTGAATTTAAAAAGCTTGTCTACGAAATGCGTTTTGATGAAGTCAGCGCGCGCTACGGCGAGTTTGGCACGTTTTACGTCGGCCAGACGATGGAAAACAGCGAAATAAAACCTTACTTCGAGGTGTAAATGTCACGCACGGCATATGCAGAGGAGCTGCCCCAATAAACTTTTGGGACAGCTCCTTTTTTCTTTTTATTCTGCTAACGCAGCGATAATGAGTAAGACCCATCCTGTGAGAAAGGCGACGCCTCCAATAGGCGTAATTGCTCCGAGAACGCGGATGCCGGTTAAACTGAGGGCGTAGAGGCTTCCGGAGAATATAATAATTCCTGTAAAGAAGGCCCAGCCCGCCCCGGTTAGAAGTCCGCTGGATGATAAATGCTGAGTCAGAATCGCTACGGCTACAATCGCCAGAGCATGGATCATATGATACTGAACCCCTGTTTCGAACGTAGCGGTATAGCCGTTTGCTTCGAGTTTATCCGCAAGCGCGTGCGCCCCGAATGCCCCGATCGCTACGAATAAAAAAGACATGGTTCCGCCGAGCACTAAAAATAGTTTCATAAATGATGACTCCTTTGTGGTGGCTTTCTCGACTTATCTTATCACGGAGCTTCTGGAAACGGCAATCAACTGGCAGCGCTTTTCATTATCTTCTATAATGGGGGAAATGCTGATTGGAGGTTGTTTACGATGTCAAAATCCGTTTATGTACGTCCTTATACTATGGATGACTATGAAGATCTTCTGCTCATTCAAAAAGAAGCTTTCCCACCCCCTTTTCCCGAAGAGCTGTGGTGGTCTAAAGCCCACATTAAAGCTCATACAGAGACATTTCCGGAAGGTGCGATGATCGCATTTGATGGAGAGAGTCCGGCAGGATCGGCGACTTCTCTCATCACAACACTGGAGAAAGGCCGTCATACATGGGATGAAATCGCCGATGAAGGGTATATCAAACAATCGCACAACCCCGACGGTGATACGCTCTACGGGATCGATGTCTGCGTCCGTCCTTCGTTCCGCGGCCGCGGGATCGCAGCCGCTTTGTATGAGGAACGGAAACGGCTCGTTCAATCGCTCGGCTTGAAGCGTTACGTCGCCGGCTGCCGCATTCCCGGATACAGCAGCTATGCTGAGGAGCTCGATGCAGCTGCCTACGTGCAGAAAGTGGAAAGCGGGGAACTCCATGACCTCGTCCTCTCCTTTATGCTGAAACAGGGGCTTTCGGTGGTTGAGGTCATTCCCGATTATTTAGAAGATGAGGAGTCAAAGGATTACGGGGTGCTCGTAGAATGGAAAAACCCGGCTTTTCTTTAAAGTTTCTTTGGATATGCCGGGTTTCTCTTTCTCCGAGGAACAGGATAAGAAAGCGAAGGCTCTTTACGGTGCTTTCGTTAAAAGTCCAGCAGACTGTCACTCGCCGGCTCGTCCCCGTCATCGTAAATCGAGGCTTTCTTTTTAGGCTGCTTTGATTCAATGGGCTTTTCCGGCGGCCGGACGTTTTCGACAGAAGCATGCTGCACTTTATCAACTTTATAATGAGTGCCGGTATGCTGGGACTCGAGAAGCAGTTCACAATATGTTTTCAGCGACTGAGCGTGATCGCGGTAAGACGTACCTGCGTTCGGATCATCTACGCTGTGTTTTAAACGATGAAGCTCCATTTCCATCTTTTCAATAACGAGCTTTGCAGGGATGTCCATTTGGCATCGCTCCTTTCTCGTTTTTATTTTACCTTGTTCCGGCTGGAAACGAAACAGCTCTGCTTTTTCAGGCTGCACGTCATTCAAAAACCTTCCCTGCCGGACAACTTTGTGCACAAAAATTGCCTGCATGGCCATGCCATGCAGGCAATTTGAATGTGTTCCGGGACCAGGGAACGGTTCGAATCGGACTTGTCCATACCTGGTCCTTTTACCCGTTTGAAATTTACTAAACCGGACGGCCCGTAGTATCGTTGCCGCCTGTCTGATTATCCTCCTGGCTGTTCTCAGAAGAGTCGCTTACCAGCTCTTCTTTCGCATCCATCACTTTTTCGCCGACATCTTCCAGGTCGCTTCCTGCTTCTTTCGCACTGGAAATAATCTTTTCTGCGTCTTCTTTTACCTCATTGACCTGCTCAAAAACCTCAGAATTCGCCTTATTATATAAGCCTTGAAGATCGTTAACAGCCTCCTTCAAAATAGTAGTGGCACTTTGAACCCGCTCCATTACCTGGTCCTTTGTACCGCCTGGATCCTCTCTTATTTCACCTGCTTTTTTCATTGTTGAGTCCTTCAGGCTGCCGGCATTATCGACAACTTTTGTACGGGTGTTCGAATCGAACATAACAACGGCTGCGCCGACGAGGGCTCCGACTGCCATTCCTGTTACCAGCTTTGTACTCGCTTTGCTCTGCTGTGTTTCTGCCATAGTATATCTCTCCTTCTATAATGGGTAAGCTTATTAATTATGCTTTTCCACTTCTTTACACCGTTTAAACATTAAGCTGCTTTGAAAATAATAGTAGATAGTTAATGAATGTGCGCTTTCGTTTCCATGGGGACGCTTTCCGGGCGGATGGGCCGGCCTCAGCTAATCCCTTCCTGCGTTCGGGAGGGATGGATCTTCGGCTCGTCCTCCATCGCCTCGGAGTCGCCCCATTGCCTCTACCGCTTACGGTAAAAAGATAGAGAAGTACCTGCCATCTAATAAAGAAAATTCCTTCTTGAAAATCATTCATACCACCTTTATAGTTAGGAAATTCCATTCCTGTAAAAGGGGATTTTCATCCTTCATGGTGCAAGGCTTTTGCATGAGTGTCTCTGTTAAAGCTTTAACAGAGCTTTCCCTTTAAAAGCCGCAGTAACAGGCAAAAGCGGTTCGAGGTAATTAGTTCATTTTAGATTTATTGGTATATATAGCTCCATACCACCAAGTTTGCGTAAGAGCCACAGACTTTAACGCAGCTTCACCTTAAAAAGACGTGTGACAGACCTTGTTTCCCTCTCTAAATGAATCACAGGGTTAGACAGGGGAACGCCCGGGAACTTGACTATACATAGACGTTTGAAAGGAGAGGTTTTCGATGTTTTTTGACGATTGGCAGGGAATTTACAGAACGATTATTATTGCCTTTTGTGTTTATCCGCTGCTTATACTAATGCTTCGTATTTCGGGAAAACGTACGTTGTCGAAAATGAATATGTTCGATTTCATTATTACAATTGCACTTGGTTCTACCGTTGCTACTATTCTTCTTGATGCAAATATTGCTTATGCAGAGGGAATGACCGCAATTGCAATGCTGATTCTTCTGCAGTTTCTTGCTACGTGGCTTTCTGTTCATGCAGCGTTTTTTAACTCGCTGATTAAAGGAGAACCCCGTTTGCTTTTTTATGAAGGAACGTTTATGGACGGCGCTATGAAAAAAGAGCGCATAAAAGAGGATGAGATCAAGCAGGCCGTCCGTACGAACGGGCATGTTTCCCTGAACACTGTGCAGGCGGTTGTGCTCGAAACGGACGGGTCTCTTTCTGTGATGGGAAAATCTGAAAGCAGTTCAGAAAGCGTTCTTCCTTCCGAAAAATAAAACAGCTATATATGTTGATCTTAATAATTAGTCTCCGCTTCTGTAACCAGCCGCTTTCGTTTCCAGGGGGACGCTTTCCGGGCGGGCCGGCCTCAGCTGATCCCTTCTTCCCTGCGGACGGACGGGGTGGGGCTCGTCCTTATTCGCCCCGGAGTCGCCCCATATCCACTCCAGCGGCCTGTTCTCCATTTCTGTTCTTCCTGCAGGTATGGTCGGCCGTTAAAAATGATAACACCCTTTTTTCTTTCGATAGGGAAGACCGCTTTCGAGGTCATACATTCTATCTTTATAAATATTAAGTTCAATTTATATATTAAACCGAATTGTTAGTTCCTGCTTCTGTAAACAGCTGCTTTCGTTTCCAGGGGACAGCTTTAAAGAAAGTCATTCAAAGAAGATGTTTCCGGTGAACCTCTCCATACCTATGAAAGCCCGCAGTGAAAATCTCACTGCGGGCTTCGTTTTTCTTATTTTGTCAGTTCCATAAATGTTTCAACATCTTTTTTCAGGAAGTCGATCGCATCCTGCCAGAACTCAGGCTGCGTCAGGTCAACTCCGAGGTGTTTCTCGGCAAGTGTTTCCACATCGAGCCGGCCTGTATCACGAAGCAGCTTAATATATTTCTCTTCAAACTCTTCTCCTTCTTCCACTGCTTTTGCATAGATTCCCATACTGAATAAATAACCGAACGTGTACGGGAAGTTGTAAAACGGTACGCCGGTAATATGAAAGTGCAGCTTGGAAGCCCAGAACATTGGGGAATACTCACTCAGTGAATCACAGTACGCTTCTTTCTGTGCCTCCACCATCAGCTTATTCAATCGTTCTTTACTGACAAGTCCACTTTTTCTCTCTTCATAAAACCGTGTCTCAAACAGAAAGCGGGAGTGAATATTCATGAAAAACGCGACACTTCGATTTAATTTATCATCGAGAAGCTGAATTTTTTCTTCGTCTGTCTCTGCCTGTTTAACCGAAGCATCCGCCACAATCATTTCTGCGAAAGTGGAAGCTGTCTCCGCTACGTTCATCGCATAGCCCTGGGACATATACGGGAGGTCATTCATGACGTGCTGATGATAAGCATGACCGAGTTCGTGGGCGAGCGTCGCGACATTGGAAGCAGAACCATCATAAGTCATGAAAATACGGGACTGTTCGCGAATAGGGAAACTTGTACAGAATCCTCCCGGACGCTTACCGTCGCGGTCTTCCGCTTCAATCCAGCGGTTGTTGAATGCCATCTGGGCAAAGTCCGCCATCTGCGGGCTGAATTTGTTAAACTGTTCCACGATCATATCCGCAGCGTCGTCATAACTTACCTGTGGCACTTTTTTCGTCAGCGGAGCACCGATATCATGCATCGCAAGTTTTTCTACGCCGAGCAGCTCTGCTTTCCGGTGCAGGTAATCAGTAAAGACGTCTTTATTTTTTGTAATCGTGTCCCACATCGTATCGAGTGTTTCCTGCTTCATACGATTAATCTGCAGCGGTTCTTTTAATACGTTCTCCCAGCCGCGTGCGTCGTATGTTTCAAGACGGAAACCGGCAAGATGGTTCAGCGTTTCTGCAAAAAGATCCGCTTCCTTTTCCCACGCTTTTTCAAACTGATCAAACACGTGTTTACGTACATTTCTATTTTTGTCGGAGAGTTTATTCGCGGCCTGACCGACGGAATATTTCTTTTTGATTCCTTTTTCACGGATTTCCACTTTCATGCGTCCGACGATTGTATCGTAAAGGTCTCCCCAGGCATGATAGCCGTCCACGTTAAGCTTCTGGATCAGCTGCTCTTTATCTGCCGGCAGTTTTTCTTTCGCTCTGCTGCGGCGTTCTTCGAGATTGAAGAGGATCTTCTGCATGCTCTCCAGACTGACGAATTCATCCCACTGGGCGTCGGTAAAGTGAAGCAGCTGCTCATCGATGGCAGAAGTAATCTGGCCGTACTGGGAAGCCAGCTGTTTCGTTTTCCCTCCGAGCAGCTTTGCATCGTCATCTGTAACATCCTGAGCTGTTAGACAACTGACAAAAGCATTTACTTCTCTGACTTTCATCCCTATCGTCTGGGCACGCTCGATAAGCTCCGCCCATTCTTCTACGTCCGATGCATCCTTATTCTGGGCGCGTTCAAGTTTTAATTTCATCGTAGCAAGGTCCGTTTCCGTATTTACCAGAAACTGTTTAAACTGCTGAGACCCGCTTCCTCCGGGAAATATCGTTTCCAGATTCCACTGCTCGCTGTACTTCGAAGTAATGGAGCTGTTCAGCGTTTTTCCGTGCAGGGCAGCATGGATACGATGAATGTCTTCATTTTCATAAATGTGAAGTCCCTGGCTGTCTGAACCGGCTATCGTGGCGAGTGCTTCTGCAACAGAAACAGCTTCGACCGGTTTGTACTTATCAAGAACATTGCTTTTCAGACCCTGCAGCGGTTTCGCAAGCAGTCCTGCACTTTTTTCGCCGAAGCGGAATTCATAGCGGTCTCCGGTAATCAATGAAGGGCGGATGATGTGAAGCGCCGGAAGATCGAGATCTCTGATGTTTTCTTCCATGCTTCCTTTTACCTGACTGTAAAAGAAGCGGGCATCTGAATCGGCTCCCATGGCAGAAATAACGAGAAAACGTTTCACTTCATTCTTTTTGGCCAGTTCAGCGATTTTTACCGGATAAGTGTAATCGACCTGCATGAATCCTTCTCTTGATTTCACTTTTTTCATTGTCGTTCCAAGCGTGACAAAGACATCGTCCACATCTTCAAACAGCGTATCATTCTCATCGAGTTCGTTGAAGGAAACGATATGTTCCACCACTTTTTCGCGTTCAAAAAATGGAGTTCGGCGCCGCGTCAATAAATGAATTTTATCGTAATTGTCTGTTTCGAGAAGTTCCTCCACTAAATGCCGTCCAATTAAACCGGTTGCTCCGGCTACTAATGCTTGTTTCACTGGCTTTCACCTCTGTTTTTTATTTTTATAAATGTTCTCATGTTCCTTCTTGTTTGGGGAAAACTTAGCTGCCGGGCAGAAGAAAAAGCAGTCAATCCACCCTGAACCAGGAATGAAATAAGACGCCTAAAAAAAACTCGTATTCTCTTCATCTTCCTCAAGCGGCAGCAGCACAGTAAATGTTGTTCCTTTCCCCGGTTCCGATTCGACAGAAACCTTCCCCTGCATTTCTTCTACGAGCCGGTAGCTCATCGTAAGTCCCAGACCAGTCCCCTCTGCTTTTTCTGTGAAAAATGGGGTCCCGATTTTACGGAGAATCTCTTCATTCATGCCGATACCCGTATCACCAATATCCAGACGGATCTGCTTCCCTTCCACAGCCGTATGTATGATCAGTTCGCCTCCTTCGGGCATGGCTTCCACTGCATTTTGAACAAGATTCACAAATATCTGCTTCAATTTGTTCTTATCTGTGTACACCGGTGGAAGCTGCGGATCAAGCAGCAAATTCCAGTCTATCCCTTTTTCACGAAGCTGCGGCTGCTGCAGAGTCAGGATATCCTGAAGCACCTGATTCGGATCCACTTCCCTTTTTTCATCCGGGGCATTCGGGTCTGCCGTATCAAGCAGCTCATGGATAATTTTATTGACCCGGTCAATTTCCTCAATAACAAGCAGGTAGTACTGATCGTTAATAGGCGATTTATTTTCGTGGGCGAGCTGAATGAACCCCCGGATCGTCGTCAGGGGATTCCGGACTTCATGGGCAAACCCCGCGGCCATCTGCGCTACTACCTTCAGTTTTTCAGAGCGGATCATTTCCGTTTCCGCTTTACGTTTGTCACTGAGATCATACAAAATGACAAGCCGTTCATTCTGCTGAGGACTCTGCAGCGGGGAAAGAGAAACGAGATACTCTTCTCCTTCCCTATTTCCATTTAAATTAAGCTCCATTCTCCTGTTCGTACCGGGATATTCGTCTTCCAGGCCGGCAAGAAGCCTTTTCAGCTGAGAAAATGAAACAGATCCTGCTGCAAGTTCCGCTAAGGATCCTGGCTCTTCTACACAGAACAATTCCCGGCACCGCCGGTTCCATAACGTGATTTTCCCGGTATGCTCTTCAAACGCAAAGACAGCGTTATCAGTCGATTCCAAAACGAGGGTGGAATGTTTATGAAACTGTTCTCTTTCCTGCAGTCGTTCAGCCATTGTATCGAAAGCGTAATTCAATTCATTAATTTCCCCGTACCCTCCCCGGAATGGTTCGTTTACTCTCTTCCCGTGAGCAAGTGCCCCTGCTTTGTGTACAAGCTGCTGTATGGGGGAAACAAGTTTGTTGGAAAGCCAGTAAACGGCAGCTGCAAGTAAGAATAGGACCACCCCGAAGATAAGAAGGTAATTAATCAGCAGGTTTGTCAGAGGCGCATACATTTCGTTTTCGTCTGCAGACAAACCTACATACCAGTCATGCTCAAATCCGGGAAAGCTGCTTACACGGGCAAACGCATGAACATTATCCTCTTCAATCTTCAGCGTCTCCCTTGCGTTTGCAGCCTGTTCCAGGTCGGAAGGAGTAAGTGCCGTATGTTCAAAATAGTTCTGTTCAAGAATCTGCTCTTCATCACGATGCGTTATAACGGTGCCTGTCTCATCCATCAAAACACTATTCGTTTCCCATACATTCTCTTCTTCTTCTAAAAAAGCGGTAATTTCACTATGAAAGGTACCAAAATCAAAAACCGGCAGTAAAATGCGGAGCAGCTCTCCTTCCTCATCAAACACAGGAGCAGCAAGCAGAAGCACTGGTTCTCCCAGCAGAGGAGAACGGTAGACATTGGAAAGTACCGTTTCTCCGTCTGCCACCCGTTCAAACCAGGGACGATCACTTACGTCATATCCACGCAGACCGCTTTTCATATCTGTCATCACAATTCCCTGCCGGTTTACAACTACAACATCTTCGTACATGTCATGAGTATTTAAAAACTGGCCTATGCGCTCTTCCATTTCCGATGAGCCGATAAAAGGATCTTTAAGTACGGGGTCTCTCGCAAGATATGCTGCATTATTCAGCCGTTCTCCCATAAAGCGGTTAATTTCGTTTGTAATACGTTCACTCTGTACCACCAATGTCCGCTCAGCCTGGGTTGTTATTTCATTTTCCTGATTAATAAAACTGACTACCCCAACAAGTCCCATCGGCAAAAGCGATACGAGGAGCATAAATACAAACAGCTTACGGCGTAAATTGTCAAACATCCTCAAGGCGCCCCTTTATTTATTAGCTCGATTAGTGCTTAGCGTTGTTATTAAAGAGCGCCCGCGGCTCCTCCTTCTGCCGCGGAAAAAGCACGCGGCTTTCTTACGTACGGGAGGATCTTCAGACTGCTCTGCCACTATCCAGCACTCGCTGCCTTTCCCTGCAGCCATTACTAAACACAAATATCAGAATAGAATTTATTAAAATATTCGTATCGCTGTCTTGGAAAAGCACTTATGACATTGATTCACTTTTGAAAATAATATTTGATGAGCGCCTGCGTTCCGGCGTTCTCCCACCCGTTCTCTGCCAGCTGCGCATAAAGTGATTCCGCCAGCTCGAGTCCATGGAGTTCCAGCCCCATTTTTTTCGCAGATTCAACAGCAATCCGCATGTCTTTAATGAAATGCTTTACGTAAAACCCCGGCTCAAAATCTTCCGCAATCATCCGCCTTCCGAGTTTGGAAAGAGAGAAGCTGCCTGCTGCTCCGGTTTCGATTGTATCAAGAACTTGTTCCACATTCAGACCGGCCTTTTCAGCATAGACAAGCGATTCACTTACACCCATCATTGTACTGGCAATCGCGATTTGATTGGCCATTTTCGTGGACTGGCCGGCTCCTGCTTTCCCCAGGTGCCTTATATTGGTACCGAGCAGTCGGAATACAGGTTCGGCTTTTGCAAAAGCTTCTTCTGTGCCTCCGGCCATAATCGCAAGCTCGGCATTTTTTGCTCCAATATCTCCTCCGGATACCGGCGCATCAAGTACATGAATATTTTTTAATGCCGCTTGTTCGGCTATTTCTGCTGCCAGCGCGGGATCAGACGTTGTCATATCAATTAACAGCGCGCCTGCTTCCGCACGTTCAATCAGTCCGTTTTCTCCCATATAAACTTCCTTCACATCTTCCGGATAGCCGACCATCGTTATGACGACGTCCGATACCGATGCCAGCTCACCGGGAGACTCCTTCCAGACTGCGCCTTCCTCAAGCAGATCCTTCGCCTTGGATTTCGTTCTCGTGTACAGGTGCAGCCCGTGGCCGCCCTGAAGCAGGTGGCGGGCCATACTTTTTCCCATGACTCCCGTTCCAATAAAGCCTATAGTTGTCATATTATCCTCTCCCTATTAAACGAAGTTGTCCGGATCCGGTCCGAAACGGAGGTCTTCGTTCAGATCAGAGATTTTTTTAACATCTTCCTCCGTCAGTTCAAAATCAAAAATCTCCGCATTCTCCCTGATTCGTTTCGGTGTGACAGACTTGGGAATAGTCACGACATCTGTTTGAAGATCCCACCTTAAAATCACCTGGGCAGGCGTCTTTCCATACTTTTCAGCAAGTGCCGTAATAGTTTTATCGTCCAGTTTACGGCCGCGTGTAAGCGGACTCCACGCTTCCAGCTGCACGTGGTTTTCCTTGCAGTACTGGTACAGTTCCGGCTGTGTCAGCCACGGGTGATATTCCACCTGATTGACCATCGGGAAAATTTCCGCAGATTGTTTCAATTCTTCAAGATGATGCGGTTGAAAATTACTGACACCTACCGCCCTTACATACCCTTCTTCATAAAGCTTTTCAAGGGCCTGCCACGTTTCTTTAAACAAACCGGCAACGGGCCAGTGAATCAGATACAGGTCAATGACTTCCAGTCCGAGCTTGCGGCGGCTTTCATGGAATGCCTTTATAGTATTGTTGTATCCGTGATCATCGTTCCACACTTTGGTGGTGATAAAGAGTTCTTCCCGCGGAAGAGCGGCTGCCTTTAACGCTCTGCCTACTCCTTCTTCATTATTATAGAAAGAAGCCGTATCTATGCTGCGGTACCCTTCTTCAAGAGCAGTCAATATGGCCTCTTCCACTTCATTATCATTATCGGCTTTATATACCCCCAGACCGAACCACGGCATTTCTACCCCATTGTGAAGCAAAGATTTTTCTTTTATAGAACGCATCGAATTCCTCCTTAAAAATTACTTTCTGCACAGGCTGACTTGAAAATAAAGTAAATAAGCGGTGAACGTGCGCTTTCGTTCCCATGGGTGCACAGGGCGGGACGAAGCGGAGTATTAACAACAGACTTTAACACCGCAGCTGCATAAGTAAAACGCTTATTCCGGCGGATCAACCGGGAGCTGCCAATTGATCGGTTCTTCTCCCCAGACCTGCAGCTGCTCGTTAATTTTTGAAAAGGGACGGCTTCCGAAAAAACCCCGGTTTGCGGAAAAAGGACTCGGGTGGGGAGAAGTAAAAATAACATGCTTTTCTTCATCGATCCTTTCTCTTTTCTTCTGAGCAGGTTTCCCCCAAAGCAGAAAAATTACCGGACGCTCTCTTTCGTTCAGGCGGTCAATCACTTCATTCGTGAACTGTTCCCAGCCTTTACCCTGATGAGACTGAGGTTCTCCCGCTCTTACGGTAAGAACGGTGTTAAGCATAAGTACACCCTGTTCTGCCCAGTTCTGAAGATAGCCGTGGCGGGGGATAGGGTATCCAAGATCTTCGTGCAGTTCTTTATAAATGTTCACGAGCGAAGGCGGGACTTTCACCCCGGGACGGACAGAGAAGCTTAGACCATGGGCCTGCCCTTTTCCGTGATAGGGGTCCTGGCCGAGGAGGACAACTTTCGTATCCTCGTAAGCTGTAGCATGAAAAGCATTCATTACGTCCTCTTTAGGCGGAAACACCTGATGCTGTTTATATTCTTCTCTCAAAAAGCTTCGCAGCTCTGAAAAATATTCTTTTGTGAGCTCGGCTCCGACCTGATCCTGCCAGTCGTTTTGAAAAGCTTCTGCCATATTTCCCCTCCTTTCTTCTCTGCTCTCTATTCCCTGCACGTAGTATGTAACAAACCCCTCTGAAGAAACGTTTTTGCAGTATTTACCGGAACTCTTCGACAGGCGGCTGCAGGCTTTAAAAAGTTCTTCTTTTCCAGCAGGCTCTTTCAGTTTTCGGTGCTGCTGTTCAGAAAGGCTGCCTTGAAAATAAACCAGGTAAGCGATGAACGTGCGCTTTCGTTTCCATCGGGGCGTATTCCGGGCGGGCACGCGGCTTCCCAGACATTCATATAGATGGATAGCTGAAGATTTTCTGCGTGGTAAATAAAGAAATAAAAGGCGCAGGCACTTCAAAACCTTTCGTCTTTAACAGACCGAGTCTTATTACCTTTGCTGAAAAGAGCAGTACTGCTTCAGGGTGGGATTCTGCGGAGACTACTGCGTTCCAAAACAGCGCACGGCGTTACAACACTCCGTGCGCTCCATTATCAAAAGTACTTATTTGAAGGTTTTTTCAGAGCGTTACACCTGTAACACAAAGCGTTCCATCCCGCTGTTAATGGAAGCTTATTTATTTCAGCTCCCATGATTTCCAGGTAATCGATCCTGCATTTCCGCTTATTTCTACTGTGTTATCTGCAGGATTAGGAAAGAACCGGGAAGTCATCACCGTCTCTCCATTGTTCATAAAAATCTCCAATGATGAGTAGTCCATGAAAATATGAAGCCGCTCCAGAGTATCGAGGTGACACTGTCTTGTTTCTATTTCCCCATCCCGGAAGCGGGGACGTGTGAAGGTGACCAGCTTTTCGGAAGCATCATAAAAGAAAGAAGCTTCATTCCGGAAAGTTAAATAAAGGTCTTCTGCCTGAGCGGTATCAATGACCATTTCTGAAGCTTCCGTTATGACCACTTCTGCTCCTTTTGCTGTATCGACCCGCAGCTCCAGGGCTTCCTCCACACGAAGGTTTTCCAGTTCCTTTGCAGGCTCCTGACGAATTTTATCTCCATCCACGGTTATAATCCGAGGGATAGTCAGGCAGTGAATCCATTGATGTCCAACAGTCGGCTGGAATTCCTCATCAGAGTCAGGGACCCCCATCCATCCGAATAAAATACGTCGTCCCTCTTTATCGACTGTCGTCTGCGGAGCGTAAAATTCAAAACCCTGATCCAGTTCCCTGAACTCCCCGTGGGAATAAGAAGCCTTTTCAAGATCCGCATTTCCCAGGAAATACCCTGCCTGATACGTATTCTCGAAATGTCTACCCTGCTTTTCCAATCCCTGGGGAGAAACAATCAGTACCTCTTTTTCGTTCAAAGAGAAAAGATCCGGACATTCCCACATGTAGCCGAATGGACCGAGTCCATTGAGCCCGCTGCCTGCGAGTGGGCCGACGAGTTCCCACTTTTTGAAATCATCGGAGCGATAGAGGAGCACCTGCCCCTTTTTTTCAGTAGTTTTTGCTCCAATGACGAAATAATACCGGCCGTTTTCTTTCCAGACTTTAGGATCGCGGAAGTCTGCCGTGTACCCTTCAGGAAGCGTATCTACTACAGGTCCCTGTTTTTCAAAGTGTACCCCGTCCTCCGAAGCTGCCACACACTGGTAGGCTTCCCTATTGTTGTTTTCATCTTTTACATTTCCCGTATAAATAAGGGCAAGCTTGTCATCGAGTTCGATCGCACTTCCTGAGTAACAGCCGTTCTTCTCATACCATTCGCTCGGAGCAAGGGCGATCGGCTCTTCTTTCCATTCGATCAGATCATCCGACGTGAAGTGCCCCCAGAATTTATGAGTGTGATCGGGACTGAACGGATTCCACTGAAAGAACATGTGATAGGTGCCTTTCCATTGAATCCATCCGTTTGGGTCATTGAGCAGACCTGCAGGAGGCATCAGATGGTAAGCCTGTCTGTAAGGATCACCCTCTACGGTCGACTTATTTTTTTCCACTGCTTCATAGGCAGCTTCGTGAAGCTGTTTTTCTTTTTCCGTCATTTCGTTATCCCTCCAGGTTTTCAAGTCTTTTATTCACTTCATCCAGTGTCGGCAGAGCCGTCATAGCACCTTTTGTAGAAGCGGCCAACCCTCCGGAAACAGCCGCGAATGAAGCCATTTCTTTTACTTCTTCCGGTGCCAGATCCCGAATTGGTTTTTCCAGCAGGTGAAGCTGATAAAGCATACCTGAAACGAAGGCATCTCCTGCTCCCGTCGTATCCACTGCATTTACTTTCATTGCCGGTACTTTTACAGGAGCTTCTCCCTGCATGAAGATATAACTGCCTTCTTCTCCCATCGTAATCAGGATAAGCGGAATGTTGAATTCGTCCAGACGCCCCGCTCCCCGTTCTATATCTGCTTCCCCTGTTATAAATTCCAGTTCTTCTTCCGAGATCTTCAAAATATCCGCTTCTCCAAGCATGCTGCGGATGGCGCTTCGTGCCTGTTCCTCCGATTCCCAGAGTCCAAGGCGGAGGTTCGGATCGTAGGAGACAAGCAGGCCTTTTTCCCTTGCTGTTTTGACTGCCTTCTTAGTCGCTGACTGAGCAGGTTCGCTGATAAGGCTGATCGAGCCGAAATGAAGCAGGTTATGATCATCAAACAGCTTTTCCACCACTTCTTTTTCCTCTAAAAATCGATCGGCGCTTGGGTCGATGTAAAATTCAAAGCTTCGTTCTCCACCTTCTCCAAGCGTAACGAAGACGACGCCGGTCCGCGTGTTTTTCGTGAAGCGCATCTGGGTCGTATCCACTCCGTAGCGGTTCAGTGTATCCTTTAAAAACCGCCCGAGGACGTCGTCACCGACTTTCCCGAGAAAAGAAGCTTTTGCACCAAGACGGGCAAGGCCTACTGCTACATTGGCCGGAGCTCCGCCCGGACTTTTTTGAAAGGTTTCATTATGGTCGTCCAGCGGGATAAAGTCGATTAAAGCTTCACCTAAACAGATTATTCCTTTGTTCACAGTCATCTACTCCTTCTTTTGAGTGTTCATTGCTTCCCATTTATGTACAGCTTCCTTCTTTCCATTATACGTTTGCGTTTTATCCCCTACAAGCGTAAACAAAAAATGGCTGGAAGAGGCTGGTTGGCAGGGAAGATCGAATCGTTGTTTTTTCCGAGATTTACGGAAAAGAAGGGAGCTGCTTCAAAGTCTGGTAAAGAGGGAGGTTTTATTGAATTTTTCTTCACACCTGCTACAATGAAAGCAGCTGACACTAAAGGAAACTGCCCGGTTGTGCGGGCAGGACAGAAATAATATTTCCTCTCCAGTTGGAGGAGTAATTTATAGAGAAGGGAAAGATATGATTTGGAAAAAATATATATTTTACATGAAAATGATGAATGGACGAAGCCTCTGCTGGAAGCACTGGAAAAGCTGAATGTTCCATTTGAAGACTGGCACCTCCATGAAGGCATTGTTCCTTTGGATGAAGTGCCTCCTGAAGGCGTCTTTTATAATCGGATGAGTGCCTCTTCGCATTCCCGAGGGCACCGCTATGCTCCCGAATTAACGGAAGCTGTGTTAAACTGGCTGGAGAGCCATAATAGAACCGTATTAAACGGCACAAGAGCTCTCTATCTGGAAGTCAGTAAAGCAGCTCAATATGAAGCGCTGAAAAAACACGGCATTGCTGTTCCAAAAACGACGGCAGCAGTTGGTGCAAGCCAGCTTATAAAAGCTGCAGAGAGCATGCCTCTTCCCTTTATTACGAAACACAACCGTGCCGGCAAGGGGCTGGGAGTGGAACGCTTTGACAGTGTGGAAGCGTTGAAAAACAAAGTCAACGACGGGGAAATTGAGCCTTCTATCGACGGTGTGATGCTGCTTCAGCAGTTTATCGATGCACCCTCTTCTACTATTACCCGCTGTGAGTTTGTCGACGGAAAATTTATGTACGCTGTCCAGGTAGATACATCCGAAGGTTTTGAGCTGTGTCCCGCGGATGCATGCCGGATCGAGGATCAATTCTGCCCGACAGGAACGGAAGAAACGAGGGCAAAGTTCGAAATTATTCCCGGATTCGACAGTCCTTTAATCAGGAAATACGAAGCATTTCTCCAGGATAACGATATTTCCTTTGCCGGCATTGAACAGATTACCGACTCAGATGGGACCACCTATACGTATGATGTGAATACCAATACAAATTACAACGCAGAAGCTGAAGAAGTTTACGGGACGTACGGCATGCAGGAAATTGCGAAAGCTTTGAAAACCTACCTGCACCGTGCCTCAATTACACGTTAGAAAGGAGCTCACGGCTTTGAAAACAATTGACCCTTCCCAGGTTCAGGAAAAGTTAAATGAGCTTTCAGGGGAAACAGTATATGTCCATCTGGAGACGACCAACGGCGCTTACGCCAATCATAATGATAAAGCTTTCTTTTCTGCCGGAGCCTTCATCCGCAACGCCCAGCTCCGCTACATTCATGGAAAAATCGCCGGTTCCGGTCCTTATCGGGTCGGATTGGAAACAGAAATCGGATGGCTGTATGCGGAAGGCCTGACAGACTGGGAGATAGATGAGGAAGACCGGGTGCTGATGGCCGGTCATGATGAAAGCGGGCGCCTCGCGGTGGCCCTCGAATTAAGTCAAAAGCCGTTTCGAAAATAAATAGAGAAAAGGGGGTATGCCCTGTGACAGACAAACATATTCTTGTGATTTTCCCCCATCCGGATGACGAAGCATTCGGCGTTTCGGGAACAATCTTATCCCACACCGATGCAGGGACTCCGGTTACCTATATTTGCCTGACTCTAGGAGAAATGGGACGTAATATGGGGCGGCCTGTTATGGCAAACCGGGAGTCGCTTCCCGATATCCGCCTGAAAGAGCTTAAAGAAGCCTGCAGCCTTCTTGGCATTGAGGATCTCCGCCGATTCGGGATGAGGGATAAAACAGTCGAATTTACAGACAGGGACGCTCTTTCAGAAAGATTGTCCGATGTCATTTCGGAAGTAAATCCTACTACCATTATTACGTTCTACCCCGGCTATGCCGTTCATCCGGATCATGACGCTACTGGAGCAGCTGTCGTGGATGCTGTCAGGAAGCTTCCTGACGAAAACCGTCCCGGGATTCATGCCATTGCTTTTGCCGATGGCAGTGAAGAAGCTCTTGGGGAGCCGGATGTAGTGAGAGACGTCCGCGAATACCGGGAACGAAAACTGCAGGTGATTGAAGCTCATGCCTCCCAGACTGCCGGATTAATGGAACAGGTCCGCAGCAGAATGGAAGAACACGATGAAACGATTGAATATATGCTGCAGACAGAACGATTTTGGACTTATCCTGTCGAAGATTAATACAAAAAGCTGCCTTGAAAATAAAAAGATAAGCGATAGACGTACGCTTTTGTTTCCATGGGGACGCTTTCCGGGCGGGCCCGCTTCAGCTAATCCCTCCGGAGTCTCCGCCGCCCGCTTTAGAAAGAAAGGGTGAGGTCAGAGGGTTTACCTTCAAAAGGAGTTTTCTGTAATTTCTATCGAAAGAGCTTCTGATTGGTCCTCTATTTTTAGAAAGCCGGAAGTGAAGGAAGAAATCAGCCCCTGTGAGCTATAGCAGGTAACCTGGTTTTATCCCCAGTTGAAAAGGAGCACATTCCGTGTATAGACGGAATGTGCTCCTTTTCGTATGTTGGAAATGTGTTTTCTAAAAAGTAATGCCCGGCTTTTTAAACTTCCACCGCTATTCTTGCCTCTTTTGTCCGTTTGTCCAGCTCTTCGCGGGCCATATTTGGATAAGCGACGATAAAATGGACGGAGCGTTTGTAGGCGGCGTGGCTGATCAGCAGCTCTATATAGCCGCCTTCCATGTCGTAGGAAACAACTTTCCGCCACTCCGAAACAAATGTGATTTTATGGAAAATCGGGACAAATAAAATATAAGAATCGGTCATAATAAGGTATCCGCGCCAGTCAGCTTTTGTCTTGAGAGCCGGAATCATCACACGAACATCCTCTTTCGTAAAAGCAGCCGCTTTATTTTTTGCCGCGAAATAAATAACAGCGTCCAGCCCAGCCGTTAATAATACCGCCGCCAGTATACTTACGACCGCTGCAGCCGGCTGCTGGGGAAAGAGAATCACCGGGAGAAGAATTCCTAAAATCAGCAGTGTAACTACGTATCGCAGGTACCTTCCTAAAAATGGATTTCCATAACGAAGCATTTTCCCACCCCCAAAAATGCAAGAATTGATAATATTTTATAATTCCCTTTTTTCGGAGAAGATAAACGCCCGGCTCTTTACACATCCAGGAAGCAAGGCTGAGGTGCATCAGCCTGCCTCAAAGAACCGGAGCAGATCTCCGTATATAATCTGGTCGGAGTAGTACAATTCGTCCTCTCCCCGTTCCGCAGCTTCCAGGCAGGCCTCCATATTCAGCTCTTCTCCACTCTCTGCATCGAAGCAGAATTCCCCGGTGAAGACTACTTCATCGGTGACAACATTTCCACTCCGCAAAACGGCGAAATCATCCCGATCTTCCGAAAGGAGGTCGCTGCCGAACATAACATGCTCTTCCTGATTCATTCCGAGCAGATTTACAAGCGTCGGCATAATATCGATGTGGCCACCTACCGTGCTTATTGTTTCTGCCTGATCTTCCATTCCGGGCGCATGAATAATAACCGGAATGCGGTCGAGTTTAACGGTTTCATATGGACCGATCGGGCTCTCCAGAAATTCTTCCAGCTCTTCATAATGACTTTCCGCTAATCCGTAATGATCTCCGTATATGACAAAGATCGTATCTTCGTACATTCCTGCTTCCTTGAACTCATCGAATAGGACACGTACTGCTTCATCTGTATACCGTACAGTCGGAAAATAACGGTTAACAATATCACTTTCCGTGTCTGCTTCATCAACGTACGTGTCTTCTTCATCAAGTTCATAAGGAAAATGATTCGTAAGTGTCAGCATCGTTGAGTAAAACGGCTGGGGAATTTCTTCAAAATAATCCATTGACTGTTCCATAAACTCAATATCTTTCAGACCCCACCCGACCGAGTTCTCATCAGAAATATCGTAGGCATCAATATCGTAATAATGATCATATCCTAAGTGGGGATAGACTTCTCCCCGGTTATAAAAAGTATCCACATTGGCATGAAACGCAGCGTTATAATAACCCTTTTCCCCAAGAGCGCGGGGCAGCGGTGTCAATTCATTTTCCGGATGGGTATGAAATACAGCGCCACGGCCAAGCGGATAAAGAGAATTATTTACCATAAATTCCGTATCCGAAGTTTTTCCCTGGCCGGCCTGGTCATAAATATTGTCAAAATAAAAGCTGTCTTCAATAAGGTCGTTTAAAAAAGGCGTTATTTCATCCCCATTTATCGTCTCACCAATGACAAAAGTTTCAAACGACTCCAGTGAGAGGACGACAACATTTTTTCCTTCCGCCTCTGCAAAGTAATCGGCGTTCGGGTCAATTTGATACGTTTCCAAATGCTGCTTGATATCGTCCAGATCTTCCCTTTCCGCAAAGGCTGACTGCGCACCTGTTGTAAAATGAAGATAGACATCATAGAAGTAAAAATTATAAATTCCAAGACTTTTAACCAGATTTTCTCTATCAAAGGAATGTGCCGGAGCTTCCGGTTCTTCTACTTCCACCTGGCTCACCAGAATAATCGAAACAGCCACAGTGGCTATCCAGGCATATGTCAGTTTTGACGTCCAGAATTTCTCCTTTTTTACAGACAGCACCTCCGGCTTTTTCACCGCAAAGTATCCGATAAAAACCAGGTCAAGGAAGAAAACAATATCCCACCATTGGATCAATTCAAATACGCTCGTAGTCAAATCTCCTGCATTTCCGCTCATCACGAGCATCGGAAGGGTAATAATATCTGCAAACTCTCTGTAGTAAACCGTGTTGCTGTATAAAATCGTTGAAAGTACCGCACTAATAATAAAAAAGTAGGGTCGCTGCCAGGAGGGTTTTAATAGCAGACCGGCTCCAAAAATCAGCAGAAGAAAAGCGAGAGGGTTGATGATGAATATTACCATTTCGGACCAATGATTCATGACAAGATCAAATGTAAGAAAGGAGACAACAACTGTTTTAATCCATAAAACAGTCAGACAGAACAGCATAAAACGGTGACGGCTTAAAAAATCACGCATGATGTCCCATTCCTTTCTGTTTATATAAAAGGCAGTCCCTGCCCTATAATAAGATAGTCTCTCTTCTATTTTAATAAGAAAAGGCTTATATGCTCAAGCTGTAAGACTCTTTTACACGCTTTAATAGAAAAGCTTATCATCTTATTATACCCTTTATTCTTATAAATTAACCGCCTATTTCAGAGAATGTTATCCTGAAAGTTTTAAAAATGTTAATAAGATCCAGATTGACAGTGCCATCTGACAATGCTGTATATAAAGAAAATCCTTCACGGCAGGTCAATTGAAACGGAGTTTTCTACATGTATCCACACCCGACTTGGCTCTTAAGCATGTAAAGTAAATTGTTCCTGCTTTTTATCACTTAAAGTCTGCTTCTTCTCTTCAAAATCCGCAGTAACAGGTATAAGCGGTTTGAGTTAATTATATATGTTTAACTTAATAATTCGTTTCCAATTCCGTAAACAAACGCTTTCGTTCCCATGGGGACGCTTTCCGGGCGGACAGGCCTCAGCTGATCCCTTTTCCCCTGCGGTCGATAGAGATGGATCTTCGGCTCGTCCTTATTCGCTCCGGAGTCCCCCCATGTCCACTCCAGCGTTCTCTACTGCCTTTCTGTTCTTCCAGCAGGAACGGCCTGCCGTTAAAACTTGTTTTTAAGGGAGCCTTTTATTTAGGAAAACGAAGTATCTATTTTTTCGGGAAACTGATAAAATTAATTTTGGAACCATACCTTAAAGGAGGATGACTCATTCATGACATCGTTTGAACAAAAGCTCGATAAATATGCCGAACTGGCTGTTAAAGTAGGCGTCAACGTCCAGAAGGATCAGACGCTCGTATTAAACGCTCCGATAACTTCTGCTGACTTTGTGCGTAAAGTAGCCGCTAAAGCCTATGATGCAGGCGCAAAAAATGTCCACGTTGAATGGAATGACGACGAACTGACACGCCTTCGCTATGACAAAGCCCCGCTTGACTCTTTCAAGGAGTTCCCGCAGTGGAAAGCACGCGGGTTTGAAGAGCTTGCCGAAAACGGCGCTGCCTTTATGACCATTAAATCAACGGATCCTGATCTTCTTCAGGGAGTGGATGGTACGAAGATTGCCGAAGCTAATAAAGCTTCCGGACAGGCGATGAATACTTTCCGAAAATACATTCAGTCTGATAAAGTAAGCTGGCTCGTAATCTCAGCACCTTCTCCTGCCTGGGCAGCAAAAGTCTTTCCGGATACGCCGGAAGAGCAGCAGGAAGAAAAACTGTGGGAAGCAATGTTTGAAGCAACCCGTATTAATACGGAAGACCCGGTGCAGGCATGGAAAAATCATGATCAAAAACTGCAGACGAAAGCAAAAGAATTAACAGAGAAAAACTTTCAGAAGCTTCATTACACAGCGCCGGGTACGGATTTAACGATTGAACTTCCGGACAATCACGTCTGGATCGGCGGCGGCGGCCCGAATACAGACGGGGTTCACTTTGTAGCCAACATGCCGACAGAAGAAGTATTTACCGCGCCACAGGCAGACGGAGTAAATGGAACTGTCCGCAATACGAAGCCTCTTAACTATGGAGGCAATGTAATCGATGATTTCAGTCTTACATTTAAAGATGGAAAAGTGGTTGATTTCTCCGCTGAACAGGGCGAAGAAACATTGAAGAATCTGCTTGATACCGACGACGGAGCGCGGCGCCTTGGAGAAGTAGCCCTCGTCCCTCACAGTTCACCGATTTCCCAAAGCGGCATTCTTTTCTACAATACGCTTTACGACGAAAATGCTTCCAATCATATCGCTTTAGGAAGCGCTTATTCCACGTGTGTAGAAGACGGGGCGGATATGAGCGAAGAAGAACTGAAGCAGGCCGGTCTTAATACGAGCATTACCCACGTTGACTTCATGATTGGATCAGACAAAATGAATATCGACGGCGTGAAAAATGACGGCAGCACAGAACCGGTTTTCCGCAACGGAGAATGGGCAGAATAAAGAAAGAACAAAAGACCCGGGGAAATTTCCCGGGTCATATTTTTTCACACTGTTTCTCCCCTTATTCCCTGGTGTGACGCTTTTCCCCTCCCTCTTTTCACTTAATAAATTTCCTCAATTTCTCAATATTTAAAATTCCTGCTTTTTTATTCTAATTTTTTTGAATATAATAACATCATACTTATAAAAAAAGGGGGATTTCAATTGCAGGAGTCATTAATGAACTTTCTGGGTGCCGTCAGTGATGTGGTCTGGGGCATTCCAACACTCGTACTTATTGTCGGAACCGGCTTATTCTTAACTATCCGCCTCGGATTTCTCCAGTTCCGCACGCTTTTTTACGGCTTAAAACTGGCTTTCACCCCGAGTAAACAGGATAAAAAGTCCGCGGGGGATATCAGCCATTTTGAAGCGCTCACGACTGCACTCGCTGCCACCATCGGAACCGGTAACATTGCCGGGGTTGCTACGGCCGTCGTTCTCGGCGGACCCGGCGCCGTTTTCTGGATGTGGATCAGTGCTCTTTTTGGTATGGCTACAAAGTATGCGGAAGCGATTCTTGCTGTTAAATACCGCGGAACGGATCATAAAGGCCGGATGTCCGGCGGTCCTATGTATTATATTGAAAAAGGGCTCGGCTTGAAATGGCTCGCTGTTCTGTTTGCCGTTTTCGGCGCCGTAGCTGCCTTCGGTATCGGGAATATGGTGCAGTCCAACTCTGTTTCCGGTGCGCTGAACGAAACGTTCAATGTGGATCCATTTATTACTGGTATTATACTTACTGTTCTTGCCGGTCTTGTTATTCTCGGGGGCATTCGTGCCATCGGACGGGTTACCGCTTTCGTGGTCCCTTTTATGGCCCTGTTCTACGTTACGGCCGGATTAATTATTATGATTATGAACTGGGAACTTGTACCGGGAGCTGTCGGCTACATTTTCACTGATGCCTTTACCGGCCAGGCCGTAGCCGGCGGTGCTGTCGGCGCTGTCATCCGCTGGGGTGTCGCACGAGGGGTTTTCTCCAACGAAGCTGGTCTCGGTTCTGCTCCAATCGCAGCTGCTGCAGCCCGTACCGACTATCCAGGACGACAGGCGCTTGTATCCATGACACAGGTATTTATCGATACGATTGTTGTCTGTTCGATTACTGGTATTGTTATCGTTATGGGGGATATGTATATCGATGGTCCGGATGGAGCCGCTCTCACTTCCGCTACCTTTGAATCCTTCCTCGGAGCTACAGGCAGTATCATCGTTGCTATCGGACTCGTCTTTTTCGCCTTCTCGACCATCCTAGGCTGGTCCTACTACGGCGAAAAGTGTTTTGGGTATCTGTTCAGTGATAAAGCCGCACTTTACTACAGGGGAGCGTTCGTAGTCGCCATTTTCTTTGGTGCTGTCGCAGAACTTGATCTCGTCTGGGCTATGGCCGATGTCATGAACGGCCTAATGGCGATACCGAACTTAATCGGCCTTCTCGGCCTGAGTGGTGTTGTCGTATTAGAAACAAACAAATTCCTGAAAGTAGCCCGTGAAGAAAAGCAGCGCGATCTTGCTGCAAGAAAGTAAATCGCAGGCCTTAGGCGGCATGACGGAGTTTTCGTCATGCCGCTTTTAGTTTATTCTGCAGGCTCAGGCGTTAAATAAATAATTTCTGTCAGTGGCCAGTATTGTTTTATTTAGGACTGCGCCTTTACTTTCTTCGCTTCCCCCGGAAAAAAACTTTCAGCTTTCCAACGTTGATTTAGAAATACTGAAAAACTGTATAAATTTGAGGGATCAATCTCCTTCTTCCACGGGCATGTTTGCGCTTCGTTTTGATTTTCCAAAACAGAAAGCCCGCTGGTTGAATCAAGAAGGTACAGTGGCCTTCTATAGGAATGGACTTTCCTCTATACAGGTGGAATGATTGATGATCAAACGGAATCTTCGTTATTAGAAAGCAGCTCCCGCTCTATATTTTAACTGAGCGCTGGAGTGGCCATGGGGCGACTCCCGGGGCTATCAAGGCCGAGCCGCACTCCGTTCGACCAAAGGGAGGACGGAATCAGCTGAGGCCGGCCCGCCCGGAAAGCGTCCCCATGGAAACGAAAGCGCGCGTGACTTTATTTTCAAAGCAGTCATAAAAAGAACGACCTGCGAAAAGTCAGAGGTAATTAAAGGCGTAACAATATTTTTGTTGATTTTCTAATTTCGATCTATTAAAATAAATTCTTGTGAATAATTATAAATATTTCTGAAGAGGTGATTGGAATGGAACCTCGTTCTCCATTAAAATTCATTATTTTTTCGCTGCTCGGTATTGCTCTGTTTATGACGCCTATTCCAACAGCTGAAGGGTTTACTATACCAATAGCGGTTCTATCCGGCTACGTCCAGGACATTCTTGCCGGCGCACTTCCGCTGATTCTCATGGTAATTATATTTATCAGTTTCGCCGGGACGCTTATACACAAATTCATACGGCCGCACATCATGGATAAAAGTGCTTTTTTACAGCGGTTGTTTGATGTTTCCCTTTTCTGGCTTTTTGTCCGGGCTGCTGCAGCCGTTTTTGCAGTTATTACTTATTTTCAGATTGGCCCCGAGTTTCTCTGGTCTGAAGGTACAGGTGGACTCCTTCTTGAAGGACTGCTCCCGACGCTGTTTACGATCTTTTTATTTGCAGGGCTGTTTCTGCCGCTCCTGCTGAATTTCGGTCTGCTTGAATTTTTCGGCGGGCTGCTTACAAAAGTTATGCGCCCCTTGTTTACACTCCCGGGCCGTTCATCGATCGATTCCCTTACTTCCTGGCTCGGAGATGGTACGATCGGCGTTATTTTAACGAATAAGCAGTACGAAGAAGGCTATTATTCCCAGCGCGAAGCTGCCGTTATCGGAACAACCTTCTCTGTCGTTTCGATCACTTTTTCACTCGTAGTCATTGAAGAAGTCGGGCTTACTCATATGTTTCTTCCTTTTTACGGGACGGTCATTCTTGCCGGCTTTATAACTGCTTTAATCATGCCGAGAATTCCGCCGCTTTCGTGGAAATCAAATAAATATGCAAATAACATGGAAAATCAGCTTGATGAAACTATCCCGGAAACCTATAAAGAAAAGAGTTTCAGTTCCATCCGTTTCGGTTTCGATCTCGCCTCCCGACGTGCTTCCAGAAACAGCAGTCCCGGTGCTTTTTTTGCCCAGGGAAGTAAAACAGTGCTCGACATGTGGCTCGCTGTGGCACCTGTCGTGATGGCTTTCGGAACAGTGGCGACAATTATCGCCGAATTTACTCCAATTTTCGCATGGCTTGGAGCCCCGTTTATTCCACTGCTGCAGCTGATGAATGTCCCGGAAGCGGCTGCCGCTGCGGAGACACTGGTCGTCGGCTTTGCAGATATGTTTCTGCCTGCGATTTTTGCTTCTGACATCGAAAGTGAGATGACACGCTTTATTATTGCCTGTGTATCGGTCACGCAGCTCATTTTCCTCTCTGAAGTCGGGGGCGTGCTGCTCGGATCGAAAATTCCGGTGACGCTCCGGGATTTGTTCATCATCTTTATCGAGCGAACGCTGATTTCCCTGCCTATTATTGTTCTGATCGCTCACCTGTTATTTTAGGAGCAGAAAAATTCCAGCTCATTCTCCATCTTTAAACACGAAAAATTCCCGGTTCCTTCAAGAGGAACCGGGAATTTTTTGCGCTTAATTTAGACGGCAGTCCATCCGCCATCAGCTGTCAAAACAGTTCCGTTAATAAAGCTTGCATCCTCAGAAGCTAAAAACAGCGCTGCTTTTGCAATTTCCTCCGGCTCGCCGATGGGGACTTCCCCGGCTCGTTCAGTCGCCTTGTAACCTAAAGCACTCGGGTTATCAATGGTACTGCCTATATTAGTCCTGACTCCTCCTGGTGCGATAGCGTTCGCCCGGATGTGATAGTCTTTTCCGTAGACAGCGGCAATGTTTTTCGTCATACCGATCAGGGCGTGCTTGGAAGCAACATAGGCTGAACCTCCTCTGCCCCCGAACAGCCCGCCTACAGAAGCGTTATTGACGATCACCCCTCTTCCTTGTTTCATCATCTGGTCAATCGCTGCCCGCGAAGCCATCATCGGTCCCGTCACATTAACGTTCATGACTTTATCCCACTGCTCGTTCGTCACTTCTCCAACCGGAATATAATTATCCATGATCCCGGCGTTATTAACGAGGACGTCCAGTGAGCCGTACTCTCCTACCGCTGCACGCATCATTTTATCAATATCTTCCTGTTTCGTGACGTTCACCTGTAAACCTACGGCCCTGCCGCCTGCTTTCTTGATTTTTTCTACTGTCTCCATAACTGCCGCTTCATTCATGTCTGCTGCTACAACGTTCGCCCCCTCTTCAGCAAAAAGAATGGCAATCGCTCTTCCCATTCCAGAACCTGCACCCGTTACTACTGCTGTTTTTTCCTCCAGCTTCATCTTCAACACTCCTTCTTTTTAAAGTGCTTACAAAAGACAATAAATGGATATAACTAACATATTTAGTATACTCCGAATCTGCCCTGTTCACAATATTTTCCATGGATAACGTATCAGGGTTATATTATGAAGACACTGGTTCTGATGGGCATAAAACGTACGCCGACAGTACTGCTTTTTGACACACACTTTAAAAATACGGACTGCCGAAGCAGCCCGTAAAATAACGTTCTATTATTTATTTTTATTTTGCTGTCCTTTTCCTTTTCCAGGATGCTCCTCCGGAGGTCCGGGATTCACCCATTCAGGCGGTCCGGGATTTTCCGGTTTTCCAGGCTTACCAGGCTTACCCGGTTTACCAGGCTTATCTGGTTTTCCCGGCTCGCCGGGCTCATCCGGTGTTTCCGGCTCTTCCCGTTCTTCTCCAGTTCTCACAATAACTGCTGTTAAAGGATCGATTGTAATATCTCCAGAAGTAAGTTCAAAACCGTTTTCCTCGGCAACTGCTCCTGCCCCTGCTTCATCGGCATCTGCAACTACTGTTCCCACGGTCAGATCTTCTTCGAGAGAAAGCGTGCGTTCCTCGTCATCTGCATTGATAAATACATGATAGGTTTCATCCATTTCCAGAGACGCTGCGCGGTAGCCGATGAGAAGATCTTCCTCCTTGATTTCCGGCGCATCGATCAGAGAAACCTGCTCTTCAATTTCTTCCATCGTGCCAAATGTGAAGGCGTCGGTAGACCGGCGCAGTTCAATCATTCCTGCTGCCATTTCCTGGGTGACATTATTAATCGGATAAGCTTCTGCGTTCGTTGCTTTTTCCCAGTCAAACAAGTTAACGGCATCTGTAGAGTCGTAGGAGTCGTGAATGAAGTATGGATATTCAAATGGATTGCCATCTGCATCCTCCATATAAGTGGATTTATACGGTTCTTCTCCTTCTGCTGCAGGCTCGATGTAGTCATCGTCGCGGAACTGCTTTGTACGGCCGAATTCCTGTCCGCCGTGCATAAACGCTGTTCCCTGCGCGGTTAAGACCATCGCATTTCCTAAACGAATGCGCTGATGGATTTCTTCCTGATGATCTTTTGGATCTTTTTGAATCGACTGTGCGATCACGTCATGCAGCGTTAAATTGTCATGTGCTGCGATATAAGGAACCACATCTCCTGGATTCGTGGCCGTGAAATTTGCCGGGTCTGCGGTGAGATTATTGTAAATTCGTTCAATATCACGCGATCCACCGGTAAGGAATCTCGGCTCTCCTTCACTTCCGAATCCTGATTTTAATTCATTGCGGAAGTCGTCTGAAAAAGATCCGACGCTTTCTGTATCCTGCATCCACTGCTGATCTGCAGGCTGTACGTCCGGATAGTTTTCATCCCCTGCATACGTTACCCAGCCTTCTCCGATCATGACAATGTTCGGATTGACTTCCTTTGCTTCATCGTAGGCAATCTGGATCGTTTCTGCATCGTGATCGCCCATCATGTCAAAGCGGAATCCATCTACTTTAAATTCCTCCACCCAGTACATGATCGAATCCACAAGGATGCGGCGCGACATTTCGTGCGTTGTGCCGAGACGTCCTCCGCCAAAGCTTACACGGGACGTGCCATCTGCATCCATGAAGTGATAGTAGTTCGGCTCCAGGTCTTCAAAGATATGCACGCTTGCTGTATGGTTGTAAACGACATCAAGTACGACTCCCATATCACGTTCATGAATTTCGTGAATCAGCTGTTTAAACTCTTCTATTCTCTTTTCCGCATCTTCCGGATTCTGAGAATACATTCCCGTTAAGGAGAAATAACTGTGCGGGTCATATCCCCAGTTATAATTGTTTTGAGTCGAAGAATAATCCAGCATACGCTCCTCTGCTGTAAACTCATTGGAGAAGAAATAACTCATCACCGGCAGAAGCTGCACGTGGGTTACCCCTAAATCCTCGAGATAATCGAGACGCTCGGAAAACGCTCCGAACGTACCAAATTCGTTTTCCAGCTCTCCTTCAATGGAAGGGTCTGAAGTGAAGTCACGAACATGCAGTTCGTAGATGATCGCATCCTCCCTCTTTTCAAATCCTTCAATATCCGCAAAATCAAGCTCCGGTCCGATCGAAGCAGGATCCACGATGGCAGCTTTACCGATATAGTTTTCATCATCATCGCTGTTCCAGGCGGCCATCGAAGGAGCATACGGATCGAGAGCCTCGACTGTTTCTCCATCTCTTTCAATCATATAATGATAGTAGTAGCCTGTATGATCTTCCACGCCTGTACTGCCTGCATCAAGCGTTACTTCCCAGACTCCTCTCTCCTGACGTTCCATATCTACATCTTCCGAAACGACGCTGTCCTGATCGTCTTTATCGTAAAGCTTGATGCTTACGTTTTCCGCGCTTGGCGACCAGAGCTTTAACGTAACGGATCCATCGTCGTGAAGCTCTGCTCCAAGATCGCCGTCATAGCTGTAAAGCTCATCTTTTAAACGCCAGCCGATCATCGCATTCGCCTCCCGGTTATTAAATGTAACCGTAAACGGTGCAAGGTCCAGATCGAAAGTGCCGTGGAGAATGACCGTTACTCCATCATCTTCTATCGTTACCTCGTCAAAAGCAACCGGGTCTCCATTCCGGTCTGTAATAGTGATCTCTTCCTGCAGCTGTTCTGCATTTACATTTTCTGTACCTGAGAAAGTAAGTTCAATCTGCTCTTCAGAAAGCAATTCTGCATTTCTTAACCCGTCCTGCGTCGTATAGTAAGGGTTATTAAAAGCGGTATCATTCCCTTCCTGTACAAAAATCTGATTGTATCTTTCCAGATCGGCAAAGCTCATGTCATCCGTCTGGTCTCCGGTCTCTTTGTTTAGAAAAAGAAATCCGATTTCTTCTGCGTCTTCTGTCAGTTCCACGTCAAGATAGGCACCATACTTCCCCGTACCTTCAAAATCTGCGGCGGCGTCCGGCCACTCTCCCTGCTCATCAGATGGAAGAGCTACATCTTCAAATGACCAGACGGACCAATTTTCATAATCGTCGTTTTCACGCTCATAATGAATCCGGACTTCGTTTTCTTCCAGATCTGCAGGCTCGGCAAGTACGTAAGAACCGTCTTCATAAAGCCATATTTCGTTCATGCTTTCTGAAATGAGATCTACCTGCACGTCTCCTGTAATGTTATCGCCGCCCGCATTGTTTACGAGCATGCTCAACCTGTCTGCTCCCGGCTCCAGTTCAATATCAACATACGGTCCAAAAGCCGTACTGTTTTCTTCACTGAAACGCTCATCTCCAGGCCAGGGAGCATTTTCTTCTGATGGTACGGCAGCACCATCCCAATACCAGACACCCAGCGAGGAAATATCCGCTTCTCCTGCCTCATAGTGGACACGAAGGTGATTTTCCGGAATGTCACTGGAAGGTTCTTCCGGTGCCGGTGCTTCTTCTCCTGCAATCGTTCCGTTTTCAGCTGTGAGAAGAACGGTTCCGCCATCTGCTTTTGCCGGGAGTGTTATCGTTACCTGATTATTTTCAGCCTGATATGTTTCCCCGGAATAGGCGTCTGTCACCACTGTTTCTGCTTCATCTACACCGAGCGTCACTTCCTGCGCTTCCGATGCTGTGTTCAGCCCTACGAACACACTTTCACCGTTATAGGTACGATCAAATACGAGAAATTCTTCCTCGTCAGATCCCGCTGTCTGACTGCGGTCTCCTCTTGCAAATATCTCTGAGTGTTCTCCCCGGAACTGAAGAAGCTTCTGATAGTGCTTGTGAATTCCGCTTTCTTCCACTTCGTCCCAGGCAAAGTCATAACGGTTGTCGTACTGCGGCCAGTTGTCTTCTCCGGACTGCCCGAGCTCTTCTCCGTAATATACAACCGGCTGTCCTTTTGCCGTGATTTGAAGCGCTGCACCTATCAACAGGGCCTCTTCTCCGTGGTTATGAAGAAAGCCTGCTTCATCGTGACTTCCCAGAAACTGCCCAAGCAAGGACGTGTTATCCATCCCTGAATTTCGTTCTTGCAGATCTTCGTTTACAGCCTCCAGATTTCCACGCGCAAAGTCACGTGCGCTGTTTTTGAAGCCGAAGTCCAGAAGGGAGTCCATCGTTCCTGTCTGCAAATATCCCTGATCGTCATTCTGGTCCGCGCCCCACGACTCACCGATCATTTTAAATTCGCTGTCTTTTGCTGTTAATTCGTTCTTAAAGTGCTGCCAGGTCGTGTCATCTACGTGCTTGACTGTATCGACCCGGAAAAAAGAAACAGCATTCCCATTCTCCGTAGTTGAACGGTCCAGCCAGGCTGTCTGCCAGGCTGCCAGCTGGTCACGAACGTCCGGATTCTCCGTTTCAAAATCCGGCAGGTCTGCAAGTTCCATCGTGAGGTCATCAGAACCTGGGTTCTCTCGGATCATTCCGTCAAAACGCTCGACGACTTCCTGCCCCGGATATCCGTCGGGAGCTTCGTCTTCCGGAAGCTGATCGCTTTCACGTACGTCATAGCCGGGGTGATTCAACACGACGTCTACCATGATTTTCATGTCCCGCGCTGCGGCTTCATCAATTAACGTATGAAATTCTTCCAGCGTTCCTAAATGTGGATTCAGTTCTTCAAAATCACTTGCCCAGTAGCCATGGTAACCGAAATAATTTCCGGCTGAAGCATCCCATTCTACATCGTGGGCAATATTTTCTACGATGGGAGTAATCCACACCGTGTTGACTCCGAGATCATCCAGATAATCCAGGTTTTCTGTAACGCCTGCGAAATCACCGCCCTGATATGTACCGCGCGGATTTTCATCATCGTACTGCGAATAGTTTAAGTCGTAAGGATCATTGTTATCAGGATTCCCATCTGCGAATCGATCTGTCAGCATAAAGTAGATCATCGCTTCATCCCAGTCAAAATCTCCTTCTTCTTTACTCCTGTCGATGACTTCCGCTGCCGCTGAACCTTCGTATACGCCGCCTTCTTCGTCAATAGCACGAATAGGAATATCATATGTGCCGGGTTCAGTTGAATGAGTCGCAGCGATCGATACTGCCTGAAGCTCTGCAGAAACAGAAAGTTCACTGCTTCCTCCCATCTCACTTGTATCAGCATAAATTGTATCGATTTCTACATCACTGTTGTTTTCTATGTTCACTTCCAATACAGCATTTTCGTTGTAGTTAAATGCTTCCACTGAACCGCTTACGCTGATGTCATACTCTCCTTCTTTCAGCTCCCGGTCCTCTTCCTCCAGGGTAGTGGAGACAAAATAAGGATTCGTGTAAACTTCATCGTCGCCTTCCTGTAAAAAGATCTGGCTGTGTGTTTCAAAATCACCAAAGTTCATGTCTCCGGACTGCTGCCCTTCTTCCACACGCTCCACGAGTAAAAAGCCGATTTCTGAAGCATCAGGTGCAAGCGCAAGATCATAGTAAGCGCCGTAAGGGCCTGTCTGTTCGTTCGAGAAGGCATGAGCGTCCATCGGCCAGTCCGAAGGCTCCTCTGCTGCATCTCCCCAGGTCCAGAGGCCCCATGGCTCGTAGGAGTCACCTTCCGCCTCAAAGTTCACCCGCAGTGTGTCTTCTGCAAGCTCTTCCGGCTCATAGTAATACACCTGCTCCTCCTCCGTTATCCAGACTTCGTCCATCTCTTCCGCAAGAATATCCACTTCTATATCGTCAGAGACATTTTCTCCGTCCCGGTTATTAATCACCAGACCTAAAGAAGAAGCTGCTTCGGAAAGTTCAATGTCTACATAGGATCCAAAATCGGTCGTTCCAAAATCAGAGAACCAGCTGCCATCCGGCCAGTCCGTCGGCTCTTCAGCCACGTCCCCCCAGAACCAGACGCCAAGTTCCTCCACATCCATATCTCCATAATCATAATGGACACGGAGCGATTCTTCTCCCGCCGTGTCATCCTGCTCTTCCTCTGCGGCCGCCGGAGCAAAACCCGAAAAAACACTGATTCCCATGACTCCTGCCATAAACAGGGCACGATGTTTCGTTTTTCTTTTATACAATAGTAACTCTCTCCCTTCAAAGTTAAGTGACCAATTCGTTTTAAAGGATCGTGCCTCCTTTCGATGCAGAACGTAAATTTGTGCAACGTAATGCAACGTGCGGAAACGTTTGCACAAACGACAAAATTAAAAAGCGCTTCTCTGCTATTTTTTAAATAATAAGTGCAAGCGCTTTCTTTATTTTTAATCATATATCAATAATTTTGATAATTCAATAGATTTCTGTTATATAAGCCGTAATTCGATACTATTGGCATTTATTTGCAATGTTATGGACAGCGGAAATACTGGCAGCTGTTCTTATGTTCTATGTTGAAAAAATAAGGGGAGGGGCTGCTTTATAAGCAAGAAAGGGAAAACGAGAAAAAGAATTCTTCCGAAAGCTGGCGGGCAGAGGGGGTGACGCCGGGGTGATGAAGGGATTAGCTTAGAACGTCCCTGCGCCTCACTGAAACAAATACCTCCGGTTACTGAAACGCAAACGTAAAATGGTGTTTGACATATAATAGAGGTTTTATTTTCAAGGCCTCCATTCAAAAACTCGAACTGAAAAAATCACCAGCACGAGCTGTTCAGCACTGTGAAATGGGAGGACTGTAACTAAAGGAGCTGGCCTGATTAAATCTATCAGAACAGCTCCTCCGGTTTTTCTATTCTTTTATTGCTACGACTTCCACTTCCACGAGGGCGCCTTTTGGCATTTTAGAAATTTCTACAGCGCTTCGTGCTGGATAAGGCTGTTTTAAATAAGAAGCATAAATATCGTTAACAAGCGAGAAATCGTCCATATTCTGCAGGAAAATCATCGCTTTGACGATGCTGTCGTTGTTCGTCCCTGCTGCTCTAAGAACTTCTGAAACGTTTTTCATGACCTGATGAGCCTGCTGCTCAACTCCCGGAACGAGTTCCCCTGATTCCGGATCAATACCAATCTGGCCGGATGTATAAATCAAACCGTTTACTTCTACAGCCTGGGAATAAGGCCCTATCGCTTCCGGAGCCAGATTTGTGTGAATGATATTTCTCATTGTGCATTCCTCCAAACAGCGTGATTAATCTATATTTTGCGCATCTTAATTTGATTTACTAGATGATGGCCGCCTTTTCTTAAAATCAAATCTGCGCGGTGTCTTGTCGGCCGGATATTCTCTGTTAAATTCGGATGATTGATTCTGTCCCAGATATCTTTGGCAAAATCATAGGCTTCTTCATCATTCAAATCCGCATATTTCCGGAAATAGGAAGACGGATGGCGGAAGGCAGTTTCCCGGAGCTTTTTAAAACGCTCTACATACCAGGAAAAAATATGATCCTCAGCAGCATCCACGTAAATGGAGAAATCGAAGTAGTCAGAAACGTAGACTTCGTCTTCTTCATTGACCGATCTCTGCCGGGGCGGCTGCAGCACATTAATACCTTCAATAATGACGATGTCGGGCTGTTCGACCACCTGCTTTTCATCCGGAATCACATCATACGTAATATGAGAATACACCGGTGCTTCTACTCTTTCCTTACCCGATTTGAGTTCAGCTAAAAACTTCAAAAGTTCATGAACATTATAGCTTTCGGGAAACCCTTTTTTATTCATGATCCCGCGCTTCTCAAGCTCCGCATTGGAATACAGAAATCCGTCTGTTGTGACAAGATCCACTCTCGGGTGCCGGTCCCATCTTGACAGCAGAGTATGAAGAACACGTGCGATCGTACTCTTCCCGACTGCTACGCTTCCGGCGATGCCGATAATATAGGGAACCTTTTTCTCCTGCTTCTGAAGAAAAATCGAGCGGCTCCGGTAAAGCTCCTGCGAAGCAATTGCATGCAGGTGAATCAATCTTGTAAGCGGAAGATAAATATCCGCGATTTCTTCCAAATTCAATACGTCGTTGAACCCTTTTAACTTTTCAATCTCTTCCGTTGTGACTTCCATCGGATAGGACTGCCGGAGAGCTGCCCACTCTTCCCGGGTAAAAGTTGTAAACGGCGTAACGTTGTCGATAACTCCCTTGCTCATGTCTCATCCCTCGTTCAGTGATCGTTATTTGCCATATTTTCTCACACATTGGCAGCTGGCGGCTAGTATTTTCAGCAGGCGGAAATTGAAATCGCTTTCCCGATTATATCCTTCTGAACACTAAATATCCAGTGGCTGGGTGAAAAAAGGCTACTGGTTCTGTTCCAGCAGCTGGACACTTACTTTGACGTCCAGGGTGTGGCCTCCCCCGCGGTAAACGCCTTCCACCGGACTCGTATCCTGATAATCACGGCCTACGCCGACCCGTACGTACTGTTCCAGTGCTTCCACGTTGTTTGTGGGATCCAGGCCGACCCAGCCGATGCCCGGTACCATAACCTCGACCCAGGCGTGTGTCGCGGAGTCCCCGATCAGGGCAGAATCTTCCCCTACGTAAAGGTAGCCGCTGACGTACCGGGCGGGGATGCCGTTCGCACGGAGCGCTCCAAGCATAACGTTCGTAACGTCCTGACAGACTCCCCGCTTCAAATCGAATGCCTCCTGAGCTTTGGTTTCCACTCCGGTGGCTTCCGGGTCATAGGTGAAGTTTTCGTATATATAATTCATTAATGATAATGCATATTTAACCGGATCGTCGATACTTGAGATTTCTTTCTTTATCTTTTCCACCTGCTGAGGAGTCATGAACGTATAGTCCGTCTGAGCAAGGTAAGCCAAATAATGCGTATGAAAAAGGTCCGAACGATAAATGTTCTGCATTTCCTTCGAAAAATCAATCATGCGGATAAACGGACTCCGCTGAATACTCACGATGGAAGTTGTTTTCACTTCCAGTTCCTTATGAGGTTCTGCGAGAAAAAATGTTTCTACGTTGTTGCCCCATATGTCGACATGTTCTTTCGTCAGGGAAACGGGGGATATCTCCGGTGTATAGGTGAGCAGCCGCTGACATTCATCTGTCCGTGGTTTAAGGCGGATTCGGTTCAGGCTTTGATCAACCAGTGTATCGTAAACAAAGTGATTAACATGTTCAATTTTGTACTTCACGGGCTCCACCTCTAATCTAAAGAAATTTATCATACGAAATAGTAGGTTCCTGCAAACAGGTAACTGATGCGGTTGCAGTCATTCTGAAACCTGTCCAGGAAAGGCCCGATTTCTTCCGTCGATATTTTTTGAAATTTAATTTTCATAAATTCATTTGTTACATGATCAAGTGCGTTGAACAATTCTTCCGAGTAGTGGGAAACTTTCCCGTCTTCCAGTTTCATGACTCCCTCCCGTACGTGCTCCATACAATATTCAATCGAACGCGGAAACTGTTCGTAGGAAATGAGAAACGAGAGAACCTGGGAAGGTTCCATCGTCGGCGGAAACCGTTTTAAATACGCATCGTGCCCGTTCAAAAACTGCAGGGCGCTCAGCCAGTAGTAATAGTGGCTCGTCTGCGTCAATTCTTCGGCTTCTTTCGTTTTTTCGCAGACGACGTTCAGCACGCGCGACGTTTTCTCCGCGCGCTCCAGCCATTTGCCGATTTTAATGAAGTGATAGGCTTCTTCGCGCAGCATGCAGGACTCGACAATTCCCTGCATTGTGTAGGAGAACGTCTTAATCTCCTGGAGAAATCTGTGCACCCGGCGGATCGACCACGTTTTGTAATCTTCATCCTGCATCGTCAAGTAGTGGGCGTTCAGTGTTTCCCACAGCTCCTCGGGGATAATATCACGGATCGAGCGAGCATTATTTCTCGCATTTTCCATGCAGTTCAAAATGGAATTGATGTTGTAGCGGTGAAACGAAATATAATAGGCGATATCTTTTGGTTCACATGCATCATACATCGTACGGTACTCCTCTGTCGACGCACAGATATCCAGTACCGTTTCCCAGTCACTGACAGCCACCGCTCCATACTCGGACGTCTCCAGCGCATTGATAAGCCGGGATTCCAGTACACGCGCATTGCTTTCTGCCCGTTCCACGTTCCGGGCCATCCAAAATAAACTTGATGCTACCCGGCTAAGCATGTTCAGAACCCCCTTTTCTAAGTACCCACGTATCTTTTCCGCCCCCGCCCTGAGAGGAGTTGACGACGAGCGATCCTTCTTTTAAGGCAACCCGGGAAAGTCCCCCCGGCAATACATGCACATCATCGCTTCCAACGGCATAGACGCGCAGGTCGACGTGGCACGGATAAAAGCGCTGCTCCTGAAAAGCAGGTGCTCTTGAAAGCTGAATTGTCGGCTGGGCGATATACTGTTCCGGGGTTTCCTGAATTTTTTTGCGGAACCGTTCAATTTCCTCCGGAGAGGCCTGCGGACCGATAAGCATATCGTATCCCCCGGACGCCCCGACATTTTTAATGACGAGCTCCGGCAGACGGGAAAGTACGTCCTCCCGCGTTTTTTCGTCACGGAGAAAATAAGTGTCCACGTTTGGAAGGATCGGCTCCTCCTCTAAATAATAGCGGATCATGTCCGGCACAAACGCATAAACGGCTTTATCGTCCGCCACCCCGTTTCCGACGCTGTTTACAATAGAAACATTTCCGCGCCGGCATGCCTCCACGAGGCCCGGCACTCCCAATGCAGAATCTTCGCGGAACTCCTTAGGATCAAGGAACTCATCATCGATGCGCCGGTAAATAATATCGACCCGCTGCAGCCCGCGGACCGTTTTCATGTAAACGACGTGATCTTTAATGAGCAGATCCTGGCCTTCGATCAATTCGATGCCCATCTGCTGCGCTAAAAAGACGTGGTCATAATAGGCAGAATTATACATTCCCGGAGTCTGCAGCACCGCTGTCGGCGCCTGCGGATTTTTTGAGTTTTCCGGCACGTGGCTGAGCAGCGCCTGATGAAGATGGGACATCTGGTGTTCCAGCGTACAGATGTCGTGCTCGAAGAAAAATTCCGGAAATACTTTCCTCATTACGAAGCGGTTCTGGAAAACGTAGGACATACCGGATGGATTACGGAGGTTATCTTCGAGAACGCGGTACGTTCCTTCGTTATCGCGGATAAGGTCGATTCCCGCCAGGTAAATGTGATTTTTGTGCGGAAGTGAAAGACCGCCTGCCTGCTGCTCAAAATAATACTGATTGTTTTCTACAAATTCACGGGGGATAATCCCGTCTTCCAATATCTTTTTTCCATTATAAACATCTTCCAGAAAATGATTCAGCGCCCTTACCCGCTGCTTGGCTCCTCTTTCAATGGTCTCCCACTGGTCGGGAGGAATGATAATCGGAACGAGATCGAAAGGCATCGTACGCTCGGTGCCGCCGTCTTTATGGTAAACGGTAAACGTTATTCCCTGCCGCAGAAAATTAAGCTGAGCTGTTTCGTGCTTTTCGTGCAGCTCTTCTTCCGTCATCTGCTGTAAAATACGGTGAAATTTTTCGTAGTGGGGACGCGTACTTTCCGCATCCGCCATCATTTCATCATAAAAAGATGAAGCGGGATAATTCTGAAGCACGGACATCGCCTCTTTTCTGTAAAATTTTCGAATTTTCTTACTAGTGTTCATTATACACTTTTTTTGGAAACTATCCTACTGTTCGTTCCGACAAGTTGTATCCACGTACCGGTTGCGTTAAAGTAAATTTATATACGAGAAATGCAGCGAAGGGGAGTGCAGGAGACATGCAGAAAAAGGCAGAAGAAAAAATCGATTCTCTCCGGGAGAAGTTTTACGAGGTGAGCCAGTTTATCGGCCGCCACCCGGAGCTGGGAAATGAAGAACACCACTCCTCCCAAAAACTTACCGAATTGCTGAAGGAGCATGGATTTGAAATCGAGCAGCCGCTTCCCGGACAGCCCGCGACGGCCTTTACTGCTAAAAAGAGTTCCGGAAAGCCGGGCGCTCAAATTGGTTTCATGTGTGAGTATGATGCCCTTCCCGAAATCGGACATGCGTGCGGGCATAATTTGATCGGCACGCAGAGTGCAGCAGCTGCGATTGGTTGTGCCGAAGCACTGCAAGACTCCGGAGGTACCGTTTATGTATACGGGACCCCCGCCGAAGAGACGAATGGGGCAAAAGTGACGATGGCCGAGTCCGGCATGTTTTATCATCTTGACGCGGCCTTGATGGCTCATCCTTCTTCCGACTACGTTAAGAGCGGCACGTCACTTGCAATGGATGCGATTGAGTTTTCCTTCTATGGAAAAACCGCCCACGCCGCCGCAGCGCCTGAAGAAGGGGTCAACGCCCTCGACGCCGTCCTGCAGACGTTCAACGGAATCAATGCGCTCCGCCAGCACGTTACAGAGGATGTGCGTATTCACGGGATTATTCCCGAAGGCGGCACGGCCGCGAACGTCGTTCCTGACTATGCAACCGCCCGCTTTTACGTGCGGGCTGAAACGAGAAAAACCGTCAATCCGGTAACGGAAAAGGTGAAAAACTGTGCAAGGGCAGCAGCTCTCGCTACCGGGGCCCGTCTTGAGATTCAGAACTACGAGTATTCCTACGATGACATGCAGACAAATGAAGCTCTTTCCGCTGTATTTACAAAACAGCTTCATACGCTCGGCATCAAACCGGAGGAGATTTTTGAAGAAGAAAACGGCGGGGGTTCCCTCGATATGGGGAACGTCAGCCAGCGCTGTCCTTCCATTCATCCATACGTCAGGATTACCCACCTTCCCCTCTCCCCTCATACTGTGGAGTTCCGGGATGCTGCCCTGAGTGACGAGGGATTTGAAGGAATGATGCTCGGAGCAAAAGCCCTTGCTTTCACGGGTATCGAAATTGCTGCCAATGAATCGGTCCGCGAAAAAATAAAGCAGGAATTTCTCGGGCAGCTGTCCCCCGCCCGCTGACTTATTTTCGAAGACCACTCTGAAATTCAGCAAGGAAGCGCACATTAACAAAGCTACTGCAGTCCCGGTTTTAAGAGAACCAGTCTGAAAGGAGAAGTGCCTATGCGTATGATCGGACTTGTCGGCGGCATGAGCTGGGAGTCATCCGCGGCTTATTATGAAGGGTTGAACCTGCAGGCACAGAAGCGTCTCGGCGAAGGCCACTCCGCTTCCTGCCTCCTCCATTCGCTTGACTTTCACGAAATTTCCTCCCGGCAGGAAGATGGTGACTGGGAAGGAGTAACGAAAATTCTTCAGGATGCCTCCCTGTCTCTGGAAAGAGGCGGAGCGGAGGCCGTAGCGTTTTGTTCAAACACCGTTCACCTTGCTGCGGCAGAGGCCGTCCGTCCTCTCCGCGTGCCTTTTCTTTCGATTATCGATGCCGTCACGTCGGAAATTCCCAAAGAGACTGCCCGTCCGCTCGTACTCGGTACAGCGTATACGATGCAGTCCCGGCTGTACGCGGACCCGCTTACCTCGATGGGAATGAAACCCTGTATTCCGAAAGCGGGGGACCAGCGATTCCTGAACGACGTTATTTTTCAGGACCTCTGCCGCGGCAGGGTAACCGAAGAAGCAAAAAAGCGGGCTGCAGCTATTGTTGAAGCGGCAGATGCAGACGCGCTTATCCTCGGCTGTACGGAGCTTTCCATGCTGCTGCCGCCCCGGCAGATCCCGCTGCCGGTAATTGATTCCACCGAAGCTCATGTGCGTCTGCTTTCGTCGTTTATGTTCGGGGATGTTTAGGCAAAAGCGGAAACGGGAATCTCCCATCTTGTAGAACATGTTCGAAAATTGAAGGAGGTTTCACACATGAGTAAGAAAGTATTAATGGTGGTAACCAGCGCAGATAAAATTGCAGGAAATGATACAGGACTATGGCTTGAGGAGTACGCTGCTCCCTACGTTACGTTCGTCCGTCAGGGATATGACGTTATCGTGAAGAGCATTGAGGGCGGACAGGTTCCCCTCGATCCAAACAGTCTTCCGGAAGAAGAAAACCTGGAATGGCAGGAAGCTCAGGCTAAACTCACGAATACAGAGAAATTATCTGAAGAAGATGTGAAAGCCGGCTACGACGCTGTCTTTTTACCAGGTGGCCACGGCACAGTCTTTGACTTCCCGGATAACCTGCTGCTTCAGAGCGTTCTCCGCGAACACGGCGAGCAGGACAAAGTCATCGGCTCTGTCTGCCACGGTCCTTCCGCGTTTGTACACGTGACGTATTCTGACGGTACTCCGCTCGTAAAAGGCAAAAAAGTAAGTGCCTTTACGGATGCCGAAGAGAAGGATATGAAGCTCGAAAGCGCCGTCCCATTCCTGCTTGAATCCACTCTGCGGGAAAAAGGCGCTGATTTCACAAGCGGTGACAACTGGTCCGACTACTCTGTCCGTGACGGCAACCTCGTGACCGGCCAGAATCCAATGTCCAGCCAGAGTGCAGCTGATAAAGTCGTCGACGCTGTCGAAGGCAGATAAGCAGAAATTTTCTCCAGGAGTTCCGAGCGTATGTTTCGGAGCTGGCCGGATGATAGACCAATAGAGAAAGCCTCTGTGACATTTGTTGTCATGGAGGCTTTTTTTGAGGATTGATTGCGGCTGAGGATGGTGGATGGGACGAAAACTGCGGGGCGGTTCTGTTAATTGGGGCGGAGGTTCTGTTAATTCAGGCCGAAGTTCTTTTAATTCCTCCGCCTGTATATCGCCGCCTGCCGCTCCATACTAATTCCGCCGTCCTAAATCCTAGTCCTGTCCGCAAACTTCCGCATTCCGCCCCTCAACCGCAAAAAAGCCGCCCATCCATCTCGGAGGGCGGCTCATCACGTCACATGCAGTTATAATTTAAAAGAACTTTTCAGACCGACGACACGGTTAAAAACAAGCTTTTCTGCGGAGCTGTCTTTTGGATCCACGTTGAAGTAGCCGTGGCGGAAAAATTGGAACTTATCGTGCGGCTGCACTTTCTTCATATTCGGCTCCACAAATCCGTGCTGCACGCGAAGGGAATCAGCGTTGACGTGTTCCATGAAATCGCCGCCTTCCACGTCGTCATCAATCAGCGAATCATAAAGCCGGAACTCTGCCGGAACCGCTTTGGAAGCTTCCACATAGTGAAGCGTTCCTTTTACTTTACGGCCGGTAAATCCGGAGCCGCTTTTCGTTTCCGGATCGTACGTGCAGTGAATTTCTGTTATTTCGCCGTTTTCATCCTTCACGAAATCGTGGCACTTCAGGAAATACGCATGCTTGATACGCACTTCGTTTCCAGGATAAAGGCGGAAATATTTTTTCGGTGGATCTTCCATGAAGTCTTCCCGCTCGATGTAAATTTCACGGGAGAAAGGAATTTCGCGCATTCCCATCTCTTCGTTCTCCGGATTAATATCTGCCGGCAGCCACTCGACATGGCCTTCCGGATAGTTCGTAATGACGACTTTGAGTGGATCTAGAACCGCCATTGTACGCGGCGCCTCCATCTTCAGGTCTTCCCGCAGAAAATGTTCGAGCATGCGGTAGTCCACGAGATTATCTGCTTTGGCTACGCCGATTTCCCGGCAGAACTGTTTAATGGACTCCGGAGTAAATCCGCGGCGGCGCAGACCGGAAATCGTCGGCATACGCGGATCATCCCAGCCGTCCACGAAATTTTCGTCGACAAGCTGCTTTAGTTTACGCTTGCTCATCACTGTATTCGTCAGGTTAAGCCGGGCAAATTCGATCTGCTTCGGCTCCGCGGATAGATCTGCATTGGCTACGACCCAGTCATACAGAGGGCGCTGGTCTTCGAATTCCAGTGTGCAGATAGAGTGAGTCACGCCTTCGATAGCATCCTCCAATGGATGAGCGAAGGAGTACATCGGGTAAATGCACCATGTATTTCCTGTATTATGGTGTTCGGTGTGCGAAATTCGGTAGATCACCGGATCGCGGAGATTGATGTTCGGTGAGCTCATATCAATCTTTGCACGCAGCACTTTTTCTCCGTCGGAAAATTCTCCCTTGCGCATGCGCTCAAACAGCTCAAGGTTTTCTTCCACACTTCTTGAGCGGGAAGGACTCTCTTCACCGGCTTCCGTCAGGCTTCCGCGCATGCGGCGGATTTCTTCCTGGGACAGGTCCTCTACATAAGCGAGACCGTTTTCGATAAGCTTGACGGCCTGCTTATACATTTCTTCAAAGTAGCTGGACGCATAGCGGACTTCCTCCGGCTCGTATCCAAGCCATTCGAGGTCTTCGCGGATAGCTTCCACATATTCCTTATCTTCTTTTAATGGGTTCGTATCATCGAATCGGAGGTTTGTACGGCCGCCGAATTCATCCGCCAGCTCGAAATTCAGGACAATCGATTTAGCATGGCCGATATGAAGATACCCGTTCGGCTCAGGCGGAAAGCGTGTGACGATCTGCTCGTAGCTGCCCGCTTCTATATCTTTCGCTACAATGTGTTTTATAAAGTGTGTGTGGTTTTCGCTCATATCGCTTCACCTTTCCCCATTTGAATTATTCTATTCTGCCTCTTAGTCTGAATCCTGTTCCCCGTACTGCTTTCAACCTAAGTCAATTTTTGAATGAAGTAGACTTTCAGGTAATCCCCGTCGGGAAACGACGGATGCGTCCGGAAATCTTTCGGAAGCGAAAAGGACTCCTGAATTTTGTATTTGTCTCCAGTTTCTTCAAAAGCCTGCTCAATAAACGTCCGGAATTTCTTTTGTGATAATCCGGCATGATTGGTTGAAGCAATAATCGTTCCGCCTTTATTCGTAATTGGAATCGTTTCTTTCAGAAGTGCCGAATAGTCTTTGGCTGCGCGGAAAATCCTCTTTTTTGTTCTCGCAAAGCTCGGAGGATCGAGAATCACAATATCATAGCTTTCCCCGAGTTTAGCGGCCCGTTTATAGTAGGAAAAAACGTCGTCTACAATGATTTTATTTTTGTCAGGGTCAATGTCGTTTAATTTGAACTGCTCTTCGGTTTTTTCGCGGCTGCGGTTGGCCACGTCAATACTCGTAGTCGATGCGGCGCCTCCGAGTGCTGCAAAAATCGAGAAAGCTCCGGTGTAGGAGAACGTATTCAGTACCGTCTTCCCCTCTGCATACTTGTCACGAAGCGTTTTTCTTACTTCCCGCTGATCAAGAAAGACCCCTGTCATAGCTCCGTCGTTCAGGTAAGTTGCAAAGATCACATCGTTTTCTTTAACTAACAAAGGGAACTCGGCACGCTCTCCCGTGACAAAATCCTCGTCCGCCACGTAATGGCCTTCGCTGGAAAAGCGCTTTTTCTCATAAATGCCTTTTGCATCGGTGTTCTGCATGATCCAGGAGACAATGATATCTTTGAAAGTGTAAATGCCGGCACTGTACCACTGCAGAAGGTAATAGCCGTCATAATAGTCGATGATTAATCCTCCGAGACCATCTCCTTCTCCGTTAACGATCCGGAAAGCGGTGGTGCTTTCGTCTTCAAATAGAAAACTGCGTCTGCCGAGAGCAACAGTCAGTTTTTTCTCAAAAAGCTGCCCGTTGATCTGATCCGTTTTTTTATGAGTTAAAATCCAGCCGAGACCTTTGTTCTGAGCCCCGTAGTAGCCTTTGCCGATGAACGTTCCATCTTCCATAACAATTTCAAGCGGTTCTCCTTCTGTCGTGAGAACCTCTGGGTTCGCAATCGTTTCCTCCATAAGGAGCGGATAGCCTGCTACGTAGTTTCTTGAATACTTTTGTTTGATCTTAAGCGTTGTCTCTTCCATTGGGTTATCCTCCCTTTTTAAAGCTGAAACAGAATTAGACACAAAAAAACCGCATCGATCCCAACGTATGTTGATTCATCATTGCGGCTGCATGTGAAATAAGCTCTCCCTTTGATCACCGTTATGTACCGTGGTAAAGACACAGCTATCTCTGTAGTTGAAATTGTACGCGAATTAATGGTATCATGTCGCGTCATCTCCTTCAGTTGGTCACTCTCTTAAAATTATCATAATACCCGGGATAATGCAACTTCACCCGGCCCCGCAGGCTCTTCCCAGGGAGGGTTGAGGCCGGATGGAACAGACCGTGGACTACTGGCAAAATATACTCGTTCACGGTAACATAGAAAGCGAAGTTTTATTATAGAAAGGAAAGATAACCATGGCGCATAACCGTGAAGAAGAAGTAAACCTGCTCGGTAATATGAATGTTGAATATAAGATGGATTACGACCCGTCCATTCTTGAGTCTTTTGAAAACCGGCATCCAAACCGGGATTATTTTGTTAAATTTAACTGTCCTGAATTCACCAGTCTGTGTCCGAAAACCGGACAGCCCGACTTTGCCACAATCTATATCAGCTATATTCCCGACGAGAAAATGGTCGAAAGTAAATCATTGAAGCTTTATCTTTTCAGCTTCCGCAACCACGGAGATTTTCACGAAGACTGCATGAACAACATTTTAAACGACCTCGTCGATTTAATGGATCCGCGCTATATCGAAGTGTGGGGAAAATTCACTCCGCGCGGGGGAATTTCCATCGATCCGTATGTCAACTATGGAAAAAAGGGAACGAAATACGAAAAAATGGCCGAACACCGGCTTATGAACCACGACTTGTACCCTGAGAAGATAGATCACCGATAACGAAAAGGTACGTTTAAGTTTGTTGAAAAAACATTTATTTCTATATCTTTATTCGATAGAATCAATTTTATAATAGAAGTTGCTCCTGTAAACACCGAATAAGGCAGATGGCCTCCGGCTGCAGGCGGACGCCTTTGCGAGGCCTTGCCTTCAGCTGAATTTCATGAAATGGGATTTTCATACCTCTCTTCAATCCTCCGGGAGCCGCCGTCTTCCCCTGCGGTCATTTTAAAACAAGAAGATTTTGATAGAAAAAAACACATTACCTTGTTTCCAGAAACCTCCTCTTTTTTCCGAAGGGGCAGGCGGGTACCCCATTGACAATAAGCGCTGGGGGATAAAGTACGAATAAAAGACTTCTTTACTTATAAGGAACACTTGAAAAGCCGCTGATAAACCTCAGCGGCTTTAATGTTATCCATATTTTTGTAATTCAGAACATCTGTTTCAGTCGATAATAGACCAGAAAGCAGGCTTCACCCGGTAATTCTCATCAAATACAAACGGTGCATCAATACCGGAGCCGCTGAATTCGACAGCTCGATCGTCGAGCCAAGTATGGTTGTCTGCAATACCCCAGAAAGTTACACTGCTGAGGTCATCGCCAAGCTCCTCGTACAACTCAAAAATATCATCGTAGCGGTCTGCCTGATTCAACAGGTCCTGCTCAGGAATATCATCATAAGTTTCATAGGCATTATCCGGCGGATATCCGTAAAGACTGACATCCAGCTCCGTTACCTGGTTATCCAAGCCCAGTTCGCTGAACATATCAAAGGAAGTTTTCATATCACTTAGAGAAGGCCATCCGATTTGAATGTGCGCCTGGTGACCAACACCATCAATTGGCACACCGTCATTTACGAGCTCTTCTACCAGGTTGAATAAGTTAGTTCTCTTTGGGGTTACTTCTGTATTGTAATCGTTAATATAAAGCATTGCATCTTCACCAGCGTACTCTCTCGCTGTTTCAAATGCGGTACGAATATATTCATCTCCTGTAATTTGATACCAGACAGTTTCACGAAGTCCCCGCTCGTTTGGAGAACCGTCATCGATTACTTCATTGACCACGTCCCATGAAGTTACAACATCTTTATATCGCTCTACTACCGTTTTAATGTGAGTTTCCAGGCGTTCCAGCAGCAGTTCTTTATTTTCTTCACGCTTCTGAGGATCCTCTTCGTTCACCATCTGATTTCCATCTTCATCAATAAAGAACCAGTCAGGAACCTGATTGTGCCATAAAAGGGTATGAAAACGGAGTTCCATATCATTTTCGCGGGCAAAATCTGCAATCGCATCCGCGCCTTCCCAGTCCCATTCTCCCTCTTCCGGCTGCAGCGATATTGGTTTCATCGCATTTTCCGCTACCAGACTGTTGTAGTGATGCTTAAGAATTTTCCCTTTACGTCCTTCCAGCTGGTGAGGTTCTACGGCTGCACCAACATCAAACGAATCATCATATCTGTCTGCAAGTGAGGCTACCTGCCATGCAAATGGATCTACATTCCCATTTCCCTTTTGTCCTTCTCCAAATACTCCATCCTTTGGAGCCCCACCGTTTCCGGGCCCTTGAGCAAATGCAGTCCCCCCGCCGATAGATACTAATAAAGACAACGTCAATCCTGCTGCGATAGGTTTTCTTAATGCTCTAAGCATGTAACATTCCCCTTTACATTTGGATTTTTGGAACTTCTTGTGGAAAGCCGCAAGACCTGCCTCCTTCGTTTGAAATTAAATCATTCTTTTTGTAAGGGCTTTCATAAATTCACTATATATCATACTCTCTAAATAGTATACTGAATAAACAAAGTATTTTGAATCGAATAGAAAAGTATCGAATTATCTATACCATTATTATTGTATTTTTGATTTTAAAGTCCTTAAAGAATTGTTTATTTAGTTCTATAGACTCACAAATATTTTTCATTGTCCAGTAACTCACTTCCAATCATTTATTCAATGAACTATGTTAATGAAAGCCAGTTAAACGCTCTATGTTGCTTTTGGAAGGTCTGCAGCTGTTCTGCATGCCACGGTCCTCTTGAAAAATCGTTTTGACCTCTGTTTTTAATGAATAAATAGATTTTTCATGGAAAAAAGAAGTACTTTTCTTTCTTTGAAAAAGGCTGCCTTGAAAAAAAAGTATTGAAGCGATGAACGTGCGCTTTCGTTCCCATGGGGACGCTTTCCGGGCGGGCCGGGCTCAGCTAATCCCTTCCTCCCTGCGGTCGTGCGGGATGGATCTTCGTCTCGTCCTTATTCGCCCAGGAGTCGCCCCATGTCCTCTACAGCTTACGTTAAAAAAGACAGAGCATGATCTTCCTCTAATAAGGAAGGCCATTCTGAACATCCTTCTTTCCGCCTGCCGCGGAGAAAGCATGCGGATTTCCTGACGTCCGGGAGGGTCTTCCCGCTTTCTTTCCGCAGGCGTCTTGAAATATCGCCTTCGCACTGGTTTCTCCCTTTGTACCTTCTTGATTCAATCAGCGGGCTTACTGTGTCGGGAAAATAAATCGAAGCGGAAACAGGTGGACGCCTGTAGAAGAAGGAAAGTGGCAGCTTTAAAAACCTCTGCTGCAATAAGTACAGCCTAAGCGTGTTGATTAAGTAGAGGGTGAAGTATATTTATTCTTTTATTCTTATCTTTTCCTGCGGTCACCGGCGGAAGCTTACCGCGGGCTTGTTTGCAGCTATTTCAACACTTCTGTCAGAGTATCTTCCGGAAGCCAACGTTTATTTCGGATATCCTCAATAAACCAGTATTTTATACCTCCTTCAGAGAAACTTTTTAAAACAGGTTTCGTTGTACAAAAATCGGTGAATATATTATACAAAGGTTAAACAAATAGAAAAGAGGGATTTTTTATGGAGAATTTTGAAGGAAAAGTGGTTGTCGTTAACGGAGGTACATCAGGAATTGGTGCCGAAACGGTGAAACAGTTTGCGGCAAGAGGCGCACGTGTACATTTTACGGGAAGGAGAGAGGAGAAAGGCAGAGAAGTTGAGAAAGAAGCAGACGGGTATGCTCACTTCCACCAGGTCGACAATACAGATCCGGATCAAATCAGCAGTTTTTTCGAAAAGCTGCTCAAGGAGGAATCGCAAATTGACGTGCTGTTTAACAATTCCGGCGTTCTCTCCATTGGCAGCGGTCCGCTCGCGCGGGTGAAAGAGGAGGATTGGCATACACTGATTGCGACGAACCAGACGTCTGTTTTTCTTTACATGAAGCATACGCTTCAGGCTATGCAGAAACAGAAGTCCGGAGCTATTATAAATAATGCCGCCATCCTCGGAAACGATAAAGTTAATCCAATGCTTCCGGCTTACAGCGGTACGAAAGCAGCAATCGTAGCGATGACAAAAAGTACGGCGCTCCGCTTTGCCAGGCAGGGAATACGCGTGAACTGCATTTCCCCGGGCCCGACGAAAACGGCGCTTTCCATCAAGGCTTACGGGAGCGAAGAAGCCTTGGAAAAGTCGTCTAAAGAATCTCCCCGCGGCTATTATGCGCATCCGGAAGAAATCGCTAATACCGTGCGCTTTCTTGCTTCGGACGCCGCGTCCTATATTATCGGCACCGAACTTGTCGTTGACGGCGGATATTCATTGAAATAGCCGCTGTGCAAAAGGAACTACTCTTACACTTTCCTGATGGAGTAGCTTATATTCATTCCCAGTCCGGTTTCGTCAGGTTCGTCTTCCGGGAGAACGGTTTTTCGCTGCAGATCCGGATGCGTGGCGGCAACAGCAAGCCCCATAGCGTCGATGATGTCATCTTTTGCTGCTTCTTTGCGAAGCCACCGTCCAGCAGCCGCTTCATATTGTTTTTCAGCATCCGGGAAATAAGCTTTTAAGACGTCCAGTCTTTCCCCCATCCCTGCTGCTTTCTTTTTGCTGTGCTTCATCGTTTTTCCCGAAAGACCGTAAAATACAAGCTCCGGATGTGCTTCGCGGATCATCGTTTGATTCATACGATTGGCGAGCACTTCTGCTTCTTTGATTTTCGAAAATAAATACCACGACTGCCTGGATATCCCCTGGCCGGTGAGTTCCCGGTGCAGCCTGTTTGCTTCCCGATAGCCTTCTGTATGAAGCACTTCCCGGCATGGAACTGTAAACACGCTCGAGGCCCGGGGTTTCAGCAGTTTCCTTGCCTCTCTTTCCGCTTTTCTGGGATAGGCGGAGGCAGACGGAAGTCCGATCGGCATATCAATCCATATTTCCTCCCCGTAACCTGTCTTTAATCCGTGTAAATGAGGAACCAGATCTATAGAATAGACACGGCCGTTTTCTGCTCTGGCAGCGACCCATCCCCCCGGACACCCATCAATACCGGCTGCATTCATTTCCCCACCTTCTTTCTTCTTCCTGAACAAGTTTTTCCAACTGGTTTCATGAACCTTTTTCAAAAGCGATGTGAAAGCATTCGTTGTTAATTAATACAGGAAAATCCGCTCCAGCTCTGTCGTGGAGGAGACCTTCAGCTTCCAGCCTGCTCCGTCTCCATCAATCCTGTGGAAACAGGACGTATCCTTTGGAGGCTTCTGTGCTCTGTACAAAACTCAGCAGTGTTTCTGAAAGAGCCTGAGGCGGGTAAGGCTTCGTTAAATACTGATCGATGCCGTACCGCTTCATTTTTTCATCCGGGCGGTCCAGGGCGGAAGAGATGATGATCGGAAGGTCTTTAGTTGTCTCGTTTTCTTTTAAGCGGTGTACAAGCGACCATCCATTTCCGGCTTCCCCCAGCATGAGATCAATGACGACCGCAGCAGGCTTCGTACGGAGAATGTCTTCATAGGCACGCTCCGGATGAAAATGGTGAATCGTTTTAAAGCCGCTGGATTTCAGTTCCTCGGACAAAAGCAGAGCGAGACTGGAATCGTCTTCTACGATCATGACGGCATCACCGCCTGGAGAAATTCCCTGGTTCACCTCGGTAACCGAACGGTAGACGGGCATGCTTATATAAAAGATGGATCCTCTGCCAGCTTCCGATTCCACCCATATCTGCCCTCCATGCCTTTCGATAATTTCCCGGCTGATAGCAAGTCCGAGACCGGTTCCTCCGATGTTTCGGTGGCCTCCGTCATCAATCCGCTGGAATTTATTAAAGAGTGTATTCACAGCATCTGCAGGGATGCCCAGCCCTTCATCCTCTACCGCTAATATTAAACTTTCCTTTTCGTTACGGAGGTGAAGGGTGACTTCGCCTCCTCCCGGCGAGAATTTAACGGCATTGCTTACGAGATTGGTCAGCACCTGATACAGCCGGTCACGGTCCGCTTTCATCCCGGACTCTAGGGCTTCATCAATCAGGGACAGATGATGGTTTTTTTCGTGCTTAAACTGATAAATAACTTCCATAGCCAGTTCGTTCATTTGTACATGTTCCATCTGATAGGACTGTGTACCCGCTTCCATGCGCTGTAAATCCAAAAAGTCATTAATGAGCGTAGTCAGCCTTTTGGCTTCTTTATGAATCGTCGTTAAATACCGGTTCTGTCTTTCCGGTTTCAGTTCTTTCGTTAACAAAAGCTCTGTAAAACCGAGCACGCTTGAAAGCGGGGTCCGCAGTTCATGACTGACGGTGCTTACAAGTTCCGATTTCATTTGATCCAGTTCATATTCCCTTGTCATGTCCCGGTAAACGAAGACTGTGCCGCTTTTTTCATCTTCATCGTAAACGGTTGTACCATACACGGTAATGACGTGGCGTTTCCCATCGATCGTCTGCTCGTACTGCTGGGAAAGAGTTCCTTCAAACGCCTCATCGAAAAAGCCTGCAAAAAAGGAGCGGAGTTCTTCCGGTCTGCTTACTTTGCTTAGGAGCACTTCTTCCCATGTTTCTCTCGGGAGCACACTTTCCTTCTGCCAGGATCCGCAGAACATCATCGTGCACATCGACTGGTTCACCTGCATCGTCGAGCCTTCTGTATCAACAAATTGAATCGCCTCGCTGACGTTATCCATAATATCCTGGTTTAATTTACGGGAGCGGGCGATCTCTTCATACACGAGCGCACGTTCAAGCCCGAGGCCGACGTGGCTCATCACCGCTTCTATCTCCTCCATTTCTTCTGCTGTATAAGGATTCCCGATTTTCACCGATGAATACAAAGCAATAGCGTTCCCATTTCCATCTTTTATCACCGTATAATACTCAAATGCATCAACTCTGCCTTCAGCAACGCCTTTTTCCCCGTTCACTGCTTCCCGTTTTACGACGACGTGCGGCTGATTCCGAAGACGCTGAAGCAGTTCTGATTTATCCGCCTCTTTCCAGCGTACAATGGTCTCCAGTGTCAGGCCGTCGGCCCGGTAATCCTCTTCGTCAAGAATATCGAGCATGCTTTTATCGCATGGATACATTTCATTAATATACGTAAAGATCGATGTCAGAAAATCCGTTTTGTCCAATTTCGTGGACATCGTCTGATTCAGAAGACTGTAGCGGTCGATTTTTATTTTTTCCCGCTCGACTTCCTCCAGGGAGTTTTCCAGCTTTTCTCTCTGTTCTGAAAGCTCCCTGTTGCGGACTTTTAACGCTTCTTCACTTTCTTTTCTCGCTGCAGACATATGGACGAAAGAACTCCCTAGAGCTCCAATTTCATCTTTTCGGTCCGCTGCGTCAATATGTACGGTTCTTCCTTCCGCCAGTTCATCGGACGCTGTCGTAAGTTCCTCGATCGGAACGATTAATTTTCGCAGCAGGCGCTGGGAACCTAAGATCATCGCCAGAAAAACGAGAGCACCAAACCCCATGACGAGGACGATATTTCTGTTGCTCTGCGAAATGATTTCATTATACTCATTCTGCATTTCTGTAAATGCTTCGTTCCGGATAACTCCCGCCTGCTCAAAAAATGTATCGGAATCTTCCAGCGTTCCCTCGTTCATAAATGTACGAAGTCCTTCATAATCTCCGGCTTCCGCAAGATTTGAAGCTTCGGGAAGGATCGATGACTCGTATTCGGCGGAAAAAGCAGCCAGCTCTTCTGCAAACGCTCTTTCTTCAGCTGTAAGATCCAAAGCTCTGAATTCTTCCAGTGCCGCATTCAGCCCTGCCAGATCTTGTTCGGCTTCTTCAAGATCCGCTTCATTTTGATAAGCATAATACGCCCTTGCGTGATAAAAAAGACGCTGCAGGCTTTCTTTTACTTCTTCCGCTGTTTGCACTTTATGAACGAGGGTCTGGTGAGTATCATCATGCTGACCCTGGTCATAGCCGATGAAAGTAAAAAACGCAGCTCCGGCAATGACGACCGTTGTAATGAAAAGGGCTGCCTGCCAAAGAAACCCGGAGCGGAGACTTTTCCTGCCCTGTTCCTTTTTCATATCACTTCGCCTACGAGTCTCTCAAGTTCTCCAGGACTGAAAGGCTTGGCGACAAAATAAGCTGCTCCTGCTTGAAGAGCCGTCTTTTTATCACTTTCCTGGGCTTTTGCTGTAAGCATGATGAAGATCGTTGTTTTTTTCACGTCTTCCGGGAGCGACTGCAGTACTTCAAGCCCGGTTTTCCCGGGCATCATATAATCGAGAATAACAAGATCATACGTTTTCTTCTGAAGAAGCTGGAAAGTCTGTTCCCCGTCTTCCGCCTCCTCCAGCGCATATCCTGCATCTTCGAGGGTATCCGTAATTAACATTCTTAAAATATCTTCATCATCTGCTACTAAAACACGTTTCATCCTCAGGCTCCTTTCTTTTCTTCCGAGATTCCTTTTCGCTGCATCGATCCCCAGCTGTGTTTACGTTTAAAGACAGCAAAAATGCCGAGCACCCGGCACCAGACCATAAACGGGCGGTACCAGAACGTTTCGCTGAGTGCCCAAAGATAAAGCACCACTACACTGCGGACTTCTGTGTATTTGTGATACGTCCATTCTTCCAGAAGAACGGCGAGGGCGGACAGGAGTGAGCCGTAAAGGATTGTGACCACAATCATCAGCCCCGTCACCTGAGGATTCACGAGTCCGAAAGCCAGTCCGAGAATAATCACAACATAGCCGATCAATTCAAAGACAGAGCTGATAAGCTCCACCAGAAAGTAATAGGGCATGGAGAAGAGACCGATGCCTTTATATTTCGGATTGAGCATCATTTTTTTGTGACGCCAGAGCGTTTCCCCAAGCCCCCGCTGCCAGCGGATGCGCTGGGATTTAAGGGAGCGGATATCGGACGGGGCTTCTGTCCAGCAGACGGGATCCTGTATATATTCAATGCGCTGGGAAGACTTTTCGTCTTTCAGCATACGGTGCAGCCGGACGATCAGCTCCATATCTTCCCCGACAGTTTTCGGTTCGTAGCCTCCTGCACGAACGACACGCTCTTTTTCAAAAACGCCGAATGCCCCGGAAATTATCAGGAGAATATTAAGACGGCTCAGTCCGAGTCTGCCGATCAGGAAGGCACGGAAATATTCGATAATCTGCATTACCGCAATCGGCTGTTTAGGCAGCGCAATTTTTTCGACAATACTGCTTCTGACGACAGAACCGTTCGCGATACGCACCGTTCCTCCTGTGCACGTTACTTCCCCGTTGGAATCGATTATCGGCTTCATCGTTTTCAGAAGCGCATCACGCTCTAAAATAGAGTCTCCATCAATCGCGGCGAAATAAGGATATTTCGAAACGTTGATCCCTGCATTCAGCGCATCCGCTTTTCCACCGTTGTCTTTTTCTACAAGGAGCACATTCGGATACTGGCTGGATCGATAAACGGCGTTTATTGTGCCTGTTTTAAAATGCTCCCGGATGGCTGCATCGGCTTGATACATCGAAAATTCCTTGATCATCCGCTCACTCGTTGCGTCTTTGGACCCGTCATTGATGACAAGGACTTCAAACTGCGGATATTGAAGGGCGAGCAGGGAACGCACGGTCGTAACGACACCTATTTCTTCGTTATAGGCCGGGACGAGGACAGATACCGGATAGGCATCCTGGCTGCTTACGAGCTCTTCCACCGGTTCCTCCCGGTGAAGCTTATGTTCCCGGTATATTTTCGGGGAAGCGATTAAAAATAGAATGACATAAATCAGGCCGACAAGAAGCATATAAACAATGACCATATATCCGGAAATGGTTAATAATGTTGATATCCAGTCCATATTAAGCTTTCACCTCCGTATGCATCGTCAGCACCTGTGCTGCCATATCCCTTCCGTAGCGGTCTTCATGCTTTTCTTTCGCATATTCCAATAATATACCCCCGTCGGAGAAGGACCAGAGTGTTTCTGCTGCGGCAAGACGCACCCACCACGCGGAGTCTCCGAGTCTGTCCATCAGCTCTTTTCTCCACGGCTCCATGGAGAGGGCGGCCGCCACTTTACAGGCGTACATTCGCTCTTCCCAATGCTCCGAATCGAAAAATGACTGTATTTTTTCAGGATGTTTCATGTACTGATAAAAGCAGAGGCTTTTCATTGCCTTCAGCCGTATTTCTTTGCTCTCGTGCTGCAGCGCTTCTTCCACGTAAGAAATAAACGAAACCTCGTTGCGCTCTCCTATGTGGACGAGAAAAGCCTGCAGTATCATCGAATCCTGTTCTTCTTCCGGGTTGATCCGGCTGTGGAGAAGAGCAAGCTGCTCTGCAGAAAGACGCCGGAGAATTTCCTTTACGAAAGTGAGGCTTTTCGGCCTGTCATCAAATAGGCAGTCAATGGCCCTCGGATGGGAAAGACTCGCCATTGTCCTCACTGCCTGGCGGTATTCCTCCCCGTTTTCACGAAGTTTCCTTTCTCTTGCTGCTACTGCATCGGCCATATAATCAAGACGGAAGTCTTCAATGAAATACATCGTGTTCATCCGCTCCGCCCATCCTCCTTTTTTCAACGACTTTTCGTAAAAAGGAAGCAGTTCCACTTCGGAGAGATAGTATAAACGAAGACGTTCCTCGGACTCCTCTGTTAAAGAAGCAAGACGGGAAAGAGTCATTTCCAGCACTTCCCTCCGAAGCTTCGGCTCTCTCGGCAGTACCGGCTTTTCCTCAATATCTCCCGAAGCGTAGGCAATAAATGCCGGGAGCAGCTGCCGGTAACTCTTCTGAAGCCGCGCATCGTAACGCAGGCTGGCGGATTTAATGATAAGCAGATATCCTAATAAAACCAGCTGTACCAAAAGAAAAATCAAGATCAGCCACCAGGCCCAGACCATGTTAAAACACCCTTTCTACAAAACGTTCCATGCGTGCAATAATTTCTCTGACACGGAAAGGTTTCAGCATGTAATCGTCTGCTCCGAGTTCAAGAGCCCGGGCCACTTCTGCTTCACTTTTCCTTGCTGTAAGCATTGAGATCAGGATCCCTTCTTTCGGATAGCTCTGCCGGATTTTTTTAAGGACTTCGATTCCGTCTATTTTTGGCATCATCCGGTCAAGCAGAATAAAGAAAGCCTCTCCTTCCCGGTACCAGTCACTCTCCAGAAAAGCTTCTCCGTCCTCATAGCTTCGAAAGCGGATCGTTTTCCCGCCGAGCGTTGTTCTGCGGGAAAGGTAATGCTTCATCATGTCGCGGACTACTTCATCGTCATCAACTGTAATGACGTTGAGCACATGGCGTTCGGAACTGTCCGGATTCTCCTGTTTTTTCATTTGCTTACCCGCAGATGAAGCTTCCCAGAGAAGCCGCTCCGCTTCTGTTAAGATTTCTCTTGAGAGAGCTGCAGCGTCCGTTACTTCCACTTCCACGGCGGAAAATTGCAGGGAAAGGTCCGGATGTTGAGGTACCGGTGAACGGTGGAGGTGCGCACGCAGCTGCTTCGTTAATTCCTGAGCCCGGGCTTTTGCCGTCTGGGGAAGGAGTAAAGCAAACTTTCGTTCATGAATCCGGAAAATGGCGTCTCCGTCACGAAAGGATTGATCTATACAGTGAACAAAATGGGTAAGGGCCGCATCCCCGGCCTCGTAACCAAACGTTTCGTTCACGTTTCGAAAGCCGCGAAGCGAAAATAAGAGCATTGTACAACGTTCCATTTCTCCGCGCTGCAGCCGTTCTTTATTGGCAGCTAGTTCCTGATCCATAAATCGAAGATTGCCTGCTCCCGTCAGTTCGTCCACGAGCGAGGAGGCGCGAATCCTCTCCTTCATCTCCAGGCGGTTGTTTAAAAAAGGAAGGAACAATTCTTTATTAATCGGTTTGCCTAAGAAATCGGTGATCCCCATATCGTAAGCACGGATCTTATGTTTATTGTCAGCCGAAGCACTCAGAGCGATCACCGGTGTGAACTCCTGCCTCGCCTTCTTTACCATCTGTTCAAATATACCGGCGTGCCCTTCTTCCGGGAGGAAATAATCAAGAATAACAAGGGACGGATGCAGCTTGTAAAAAAGCTCAATCCCCTTTCCTCCATCGACCGCAATGACGGCTTCGTATCCGTTATCCTGAAGCATGTCCTTTAAATAGGCGGCAAATTCGGCTTCATCGTCCACGATCAGCACGAGCGGTTTTTTTAAGGGGCTTTCTTTTGAAGGCATCTCTGTATATGTAAGATCTGGTAATATCACCTGAAACAGCTCGTGCCATTCTGCTTCGCTCCAGACTTTCGGCGAATGTTCGTCCAATGAGTTCAGGTTCTCCGCCGCCGCATCGTGAATGCTTTTCATGCCAATTGTCCCGGCTGTGCCTTTCAAATTGTGAAAAAAGCGGTACAGTTCCGGTTCTTCCACCTTTCCCTGCTGCTTCCAGCGGTGAAGGTTCTCTTCAATTCTGTCGTAGATGAGACGCTGATACTTCTCCATGATGACTCCGCCTTTCTAAAATGGCTGCCTTGAAAATAAAGTTGATAAGCGATGAACGGGCGCTTTCGTTTCCATGGGGGTGCAGGGCCGGCCACAGCTGATTCCGTCCTCCCTTCCGTCGGGCAGGATGGATCTTCGGCTCGTCCGTCATCGCCTCGGAGGCGCCCCATGGCCACTCCAGCGCCCAGTAAAAATATAGAGCAGGAGCTGCTTTCTAATAACGAAGATTCCGTTTAATCATCAACCATTCCTATAGAAGGCCATTTTCACCCTTCATGGTGCATGGTTTTTGCATGAGAGTCTCTGTTAAAGCTCCGTGTTGTTTTTAGAGTTCCTGCGGCTTCGGGAAAACTGCTTCCTTGAAGCTTGTTTCGTACGTAGAAAGTTCCGGAACTCTATCATGAATCTATAACATTATATTACCATATTCCACCTTTTTATTCTTAAGTAAGCGCATACAGGAAATTTACTTCCCATTTTCCTTTCCTATGGTTGTTTTATTAGGCAAATCCCTCTATAATGTCCTTTATACAAATACATTTGTTCTTTAATTAGAGACATCTATCAGGAGTGATCGTTGCATGACACAGCAGATGAATATCGGCCTGCTCGGATTCGGAACAGTAGGCACAGGAGTACTTGAAATTGTTGAACAGCACCAGGATAAGCTGGCGCACCAGATCGGAGCATCCGTGAAAGTGAAAAGGATTCTCGTCAATGACCTTCATAAAGACCGCGGCAGTCTTGTAACGAAAGACCAGCTGACGGATAACATTGACGACATTATAAATGACGAAGAAATTGATGCCGTCGTAGAAGTGATGGGCGGTATTGAAGATGCCCGCCTGTATATGAAGAGAGCGCTCGAAAGCGGCAAGCATGTCGTGACCGCCAACAAAGATGTTATGGCACTGTATGGCAGTGAACTGCTGCAGATCGCCAACGAAAAAAAGTGCGATCTTTTCTATGAAGCAAGTGTCGCAGGCGGTATCCCGATTCTCCGCACGATTGTCGAAGGTCTCGCTTCCGACAGAATCACGAAAATGATGGGTATCGTCAACGGCACAACCAACTATATTCTTACCCAGATGACAAAAGAAGGGCGGCTTTATGACGACGTCCTGAAAGAAGCACAGGCTCTCGGTTATGCAGAAGCAGACCCTACCGCCGACGTTGAAGGACTTGACGCGGCCCGGAAAATTGCTATTTTAGGAACGCTCGGTTTTTCAATGAACCTGGATCTCGATGATGTTTCCATCCGCGGCATCTCCAACGTGACGAGTCAGGACCTTGCCTACAGTAAACAGCTCGGCTATACGATGAAGCTCGTCGGCATTGCCAACCGAAACGATGACAAAGTAGAAGTAAGCGTCCAGCCGACACTCGTACCGCACGACCATCCGCTCGCTTCCGTGGATGACGAGTTCAACGCAGTTTACGTGTACGGCGAAGCAGTCGGCGAGACGATGTTTTACGGACCGGGTGCAGGTAAACTGCCGACAGCAACCGCCGTCGTCTCCGACCTGGTCGAAGTATTGAAAAACAAGAGACTCGGTGTGAACGGCAATTCCGCCATCATCCCGCAGTTCGAGAAAAAGTTAAAAACACCGGAAGAAATTCATTCCAAATACTTTTTACGCATTCATGCAAAGGATATTCCAGGAACCTTTGCTTCCCTGACAGCGTTGTTTCATAAAAATAATATAAGCCTCGAAAAAATTCTCCAGGTACCGCTGAATGAAGGAAAACTGGCAGAAATTATCGTTGTTACCCATGAAGTATCGAAAAAAGACTATGATTACGTACTCGAACGATTAAAAGAAGAAGACGTCGTAGTGGAAGTGAAAAGCAGCTACCGAGCGGAAGGAGAAATGAAATAATGTTATGGCGAGGACTTCTTGAAGAATATAAAGCCTATTTACCAGTCAACGAAAAAACACCGATGCTGTCCCTGCAGGAAGGAAATACCCCCCTTCTTCCTATGAAACACCTCTCCGAGAAACTCGGCGTGGAACTTTTCGTGAAGTATGACGGAGCTAACCCGACCGGCTCCTTTAAAGACCGGGGAATGGTGATGGCAGTAGCCAAGGCGAAAGAGTCCGGCAGTGAAGCGATCATGTGCGCATCCACGGGAAACACCTCCGCTGCCGCTGCTGCTTACGCCGCACAGGCGAAGATGCGCTGTCTCGTCGTTATTCCGGACGGCAAAATCGCCATGGGCAAGCTCGCCCAGGCTGTCGTTTACGGAGCTGAAATCGTCAGTATCGAAGGCAACTTTGACAACGCTCTGCAGATGGTACGCAACCTTGAAAAGCAGACACCGATTTCCCTCGTCAATTCCGTGAACCCTTACCGCATCGAAGGCCAGAAAACGTCTGCGTTTGAAATCTGCGACGCGCTCGGAAGCGCCCCGGATATTTTAACGATTCCGGTCGGCAATGCCGGGAATATTACCGCCTACTGGAAAGGGTTCAAAGAGTATCACGAGGCGAAAAAGACAGGCCTTCCGCAGATGCGCGGTTTTGAAGCAGAGGGCTCCGCTGCAATCGTCCGTAACGAAATTATCGATCAGCCGGAGACTGTAGCGACCGCCATCCGTATCGGCAACCCGGCCAGCTGGGATAAAGCAGTAAACGCTGCCGACGAATCCCACGGCAAAATTGATATGGTAACCGATGAGGAGATCATTGAGGCTTACAAGCTTCTGGCGAGAGAAGAAGGCGTTTTTGCAGAACCTGCTTCTGCTGCTTCCATCGCAGGATTAATCAAGCAGATTGAATCCGGCGAAATTAAAAAAGGATCCCGCGTCGTTTCCGTGCTCACAGGAAATGGCCTGAAAGATCCAAACACAGCGATTGATACTGCACTGATCCAGCCGACAAAACTGCCGAACGAAGAACAAGTCGTTTTCGATCATCTACTAGGGCGGGTGAAAGCTACATGAGCAGACAATGGAAAATCCGCGTCCCGGCAAGCACAGCGAATTTAGGACCGGGATTTGACTCAGTTGGAATGGCGCTCAGCAAATATTTAACGTTACACGTGAAACAATCGCAGGAATGGCTCTTTGAAGGAAACTCCGAGCACCTCGAAGGCATTCCAAAAGGTAAAGAAAATTTGATCTATATCATTGCGGACTGGGTCGCTGCAAAGTACGAAGTCGAGCTTCCTGCCGCCCACGTAAAGATGGAAAGTGACATTCCTCTTTCCCGTGGATTTGGCAGCAGCGCTACAGCGATCGTTGCCGGGGTCGAATTAGTTGATCAGCTATGTAACCTGGAAATGACAAAGGAAGATAAAGCCCACTGGGCAAGCCTTTATGAAGGGCATCCCGACAATGTGGTTCCTTCTATCTACGGGGGCCTTGTCATTGGAAGCCAGTTTGAAGAAGATACTCATCTCGTTCATGCTGGCGTTCCTACCGTCGACCTTGTGGCAGTAATTCCGTCCTATGAGCTCAGCACGAAAGAATCACGGGACACGCTCCCGGAAGGCTTCACTTATAAAGCAGCCGTCGCTGCAAGCAGCATTGCTAACGTCCTCGTTGCAGCAATTCTTCAGGATAACTGGAAGCTTGCCGGGGAAGTAATGAAAAAAGATCTGTTTCACCGTCCGTACCGCCTCCCTTCCATTCCGGAATGGCAGCGCGCGGAGCTTCTGATGGAAGAGCTGCCGGTTTATGGCGCTACACTCAGCGGTGCAGGTCCGATCATTCTTTTCTTCGTACCGAAAGGAAAAGGAAAAGAAGTACAGCTTCAGCTCCGTTCCCATTATCAGGAGCAGGTCGTTGAGCAGGTGAGCGTGGATGCTGATGGCTCAACTGTAGAAGTCATTGAAGCGGATCGTGCGGCATTTGCGGCAAAGCGGTAGCAGACAATATAAAAAGGGCCTGTCCGGAATCCGGACGGGCCCTTTTCTTTATGCAGCTTTTTTCTTCGGATGCGGAATGTGATCCTGAATCCAGTCACGGGCAAGCACGTGTGTGCGAAGGTAAGGGATCACCCAGCGGTCACCGCCGAAGCGGCCGGCATTGGCTCCAGCTGCAAGGATGAAAATCGTAAGGAGCACGAGAAGCGGGTTAGTGCTGATCGTACCTGCAAACAGAAACGCAAAGTTCATGGTGACACCGAAGAAGGCAGCGGCAGTTGTGAAAATACCGAGAATCAGACCAAGTCCGACGAGAAGCTCTCCCCAGGCAACCATAAAACTGAACAGCCCGGCATTTGGTACAGCTATATTTTCAATAAAGGCATAATATGTTGGATAAGTAGCGGCTACTTCTTCACTGGCAAGAACACCCTGCAGGTAACCTCCGGCATCAAATCCTCCGGTGACTTTCCCCCACCCTGCGGTGAGCCAGGCCCAGCCGAGATACAAACGAATAAAAACTAAAGCACCAGCAGCATAACGATTGTTTCGCAGAAAATTCATAAACATAATTAATTCCTCCTGAATAAGTTTTTTAATAAGTAGGAGAAAAGCTGCTGGAGTTTCTTTCGTCATTTCGGCCGCCGGGATCCTTCGGCGGATTCTGGTTCGCCAGAGAATGCTGTTTTGAAGCAGTTAGAATGTTCTCTGTTTGTTTGTGAAGTTTTGAGCAGCTTTTCTATATGTTTATAATAGCATAGTTATGTGAATTATTGAGCATGATAGTTGTGTCTATTATGTGAAATATTGAACAAGTGTTATTAATTTATAGAGAGGAATGATTTCCACTGCAGGCGGACGCTTTCCGTGGGGCTCGTCTTCAACTAATTCTGTCTCCGCTTCGCTGCGTTAGAATGGATTTTCAGACTTCGCTGATCCCACTGGAGTCGCCGCCTTCTGTTTCAATCATCCAGCTTTTTTTCGACGAAAGAACTGTACCATTGTTTAAAAATATTCATATAATCGGCAGGAAATATTTTATGAGATTGATTCATCTATTTAGATTAAATTGAACACAGAGAAACGAAAAAATAGTAAATATTTTCTTTTTTACACTATATTGGATAAAAATGTTATGATTGTATATGTTAATTTCAATAAATATCAGGGGGAAAAATACATGAAAAAGTTTGGAATAGGCTTATCGATAGCAGCATTATTAACAGTGGCTGCCTGCGGTAGTGAGGGCGCCAATGAAGCGGCCAATGCAGATAGTGAAAGCAGCAATGGAAATAATGAGGAAACAAGTGAATCAAACAATGACTCAAGCAATGAAGCTGAAGAAAATGATACGGAGAACAATTCAGATAATGCAGAAGCAGACGAAGAAGCTGAAGAGGTAAACAACGAAGTCAATGAAGATACAGAAGAAGTTACTGACGAGGTCGCTGAAGAAGGCTGGGAAACTTCTGTTGGCGAAACGGTAGAAAATGAAGGAGGTACTTTTACTCTTCATGCTAGACAAGATGACATAGATACGGCAGAAACAGGACCCGTTGTAATGGAGATTGAGCAAGTTAATGCTGCGTCAGGAGAGTTATCGCCTGACCTGGCAGCGATGATGGAAACTGAGAACATAGAATACGTGCAGATGGACATCACTGTAGAAAATACAGGGGAAGAAGATATTACTTTCTATGCCAGTCAGGCTACTATCGCGACCAGTACAGGAGAACAGTTAGAGTCTGATATGTGGATGTCTGATCATATCGATGGTGAAATGATGAGCGGCACTTCCCATAGTGGATCATTCTTTTTCATATTAGAGAATTCTAACGCAGAAGATATAGAAAACGTACGGATTACCTGGTCCGCTCCCCATGATGAAGATTTTAATGATATTGGTGAAGAAGTAGATATAGAAGTATCTTTCTGACAACAATAAAATAACTTAACTCAAGTTTGATGATAATCGTATCTGTAGAATTGCTTCCATACGTTGTTATAAGAAAAATATTCCCGAAAATCGTCAATGATCTCCACTTCGAATCGACGCCCAGGGACACAAGTTCGAGCAAAAGAGAGGTCTCTCAACGGCAGGTCAGTTGCAACGAAGTCATTCGTAATAACTACAGCAAACATTAACAGGTTTGAATTTAAAAGGGCCGTCTCAGAAACACTTTTGAGACGGCCCTTAATTTTAAAAGCTATTTGTGAACTGTATCAGCCACCGAAAAGATTCGCCAGGGCGCCAACCAGAATACCGATGACTCCGAAGTCGGAATCCCCGAACGTAGTGTTTTCAAACCCAAGATTTCCAAGTACCGGGAGGAGGAAAGCTGGAATGAAGCTGATAAGAATCCCATTTGTGAATCCCCCTGCAGCTGCACCTATTCGTCCTCCTACTGCGTTCCCGAATACGCCCGCTCCCGCTCCGGTAAAGAAGTGCGGCACGAGACCCGGGATGATGAGGGCCAGCGAGAAAATGCCGAGCATGAACATCCCAATCAAGCCGCCTATAAAGCTGCAGATAAAGCCGATGATTACAGCTGTCGGCGCATAAGGGAAAATGATTGGCACGTCTAGTGCCGGTTTCGCACCCGGAACAAGTTTTTCTGCAATTCCTTTAAAAGCAGGGACAATTTCAGTCAGAATCATACGAACTCCATACATGATAATGCTGAAGCCGGCTGCAAACGTAATTCCCTGCATTAATCCGAACATGATGTAGTTCTGGTCTCCCGCATAAGTACCAACGACTTCTGGTCCGGCGATAATAACCAAAATCAGAAACATGATTACCATTGTTAGTGCTGTGGAAATCAATGAGTCCCTTAAAAAAGACCACTGCTCGGGAATTTTAATGTCTTCTGTTGTCTTCTTCTCGTTACCGACAGCCTTAGCTACCAGTCCTGCAGAGACGTAGCCGATTGTTCCAAAATGACCGATGGCAATCTCATTCCCGCCTGTTATTTTTCGCATGAACGGCTGTGCAAGTGCTGGCATCAAAACCATGACCCCCCCTAAAATAAGAGAGCCTGTCGTAACAAGGGCAACCCCGCTCATTCCAGCCGTTCCAAGCACTGCAGACAGCAACGCTGCCATGAAGAACGTATGGTGTCCAGTCAAAAAGATATATTTCAGAGGAGTAAACCTTGCGTAAAGAATGTTTGCAAGGAAGCCAAATCCCATGATCAGAGCGGTTTCGGTACCAAGCGTCTGCTGAGCGAGAGCGACGATCGCCTCGTTATTCGGAATGACCCCCTGTATCTCAAACCGATCCTGAATGATCCCCCCAAGTGAATCAAGTGAGCCAATAATGACACCCGCACCGGCCCCAAGTATTAGAAATCCAATAATACTCTTTGTTGTGCCGGAAAATACTTTTGAAAAGTTAGCCCGCTGCAGCAGCAGCCCAATCATAACTATCAGGCCGACAAGCACTTCCGGCAGACTCAATATCTCATTCATTAAGAACTCAAAGAATTCCATCCGTATTCATCCCCCTGCTTAGTTTTGGCTCAAAAATTCGTCGATTGCATTCTCCACTTCCTGTTCGCTTGCCATGTTAACGATGGCTTTTACAAACGCCCTTCCGCCCTGCAGCTGGGAAGCGAATTCATTATTTGTCAAAATCATGTCCGCCTGAACACTCTGCGCTGTACTGAAATCGACCGCTTCCACGTCCGCCTTTACACCTTTATTCTTCAGCACTTTATCTGCAGTCATTTTCAACAGCAGACTTGATCCAAATCCCATTCCACATACACATAATACTTTCATCGCTCGTCACCTCTTCGTTTAGTTTTTGCTGCTGTAGAGCAGCTGTTGTATTTCCTTCTGTGATTCTGAATTCAAAAGACTGTTGATCAGCTCTTCATTGTCAATCCATCCTGAAATCGTCTGCAGCATGTTCAAATGCGACTCTGAATCCACCGCTGCCAGGCAGATGAATACTCTAGCCTGCTTTTCCTCACCGCTGCTGTCGGCAGGAAATTCGACGTCCTGCTGAAATACTGTCAGTGCAACCCCCGCCTCTTTTACTCCATTTTCCGGCCTTGCGTGCGGCAGTGCCACGTTCGGCGCAATCAGAATATACGGCCCCAGCTGATTGATGTTTTCCACCATCGCCTCTGTATACTTTTTGGTTACAGCTCCTTTCTTTATAAGTGGGGCAGCGCTCAAAGCTATTGCTTCCTGCCAGTTAACTTTCTCGTTAAACCACTGAATGCAGTTTTCGTCCAGCTGATAATCACTCATCTATCTCTCACCTCATTGATTTATTAATTTTTTTCTTCCCAGTGCAGTATCTGCTGTACTCTGTCTGCATTTGTGAGCAGCTGGTATAAATACTGAAGCTGCGGCAGGTGTGCGTATTTGTCCGGCGTAGCCATGAACAGAACGGCATGGGAGTGAAGCCTATCCTTTTCTATATAAGGCTGTTTCAGCTGTAAGAGGCTGAAACCTGCCCGATTGACGTGCCCGGAATGTGTATGAACAAACGACAGACCCGGCACAATTTCGTATAAATAATTTTTTTCAATTATCGTACGGCGGATATCTTCCAAAAAGTGTTTTTCTACTATATGGTCCTGCTCCAGCAGCGCCACCCCGGTTTGCAGAATCTCATCCAGATCTGTAGAATCCTTGACACAAATCCGCGAAGGGGGAATAAGTGCATGGATGGAATCCGTTGTTTCGGTAATCTTAGTAGAGCCGTTTTTCTGTTTAAGATCTTTGATGAAATGCTCCATTTTTTTGATCTCATTATCTGTAATAATTGGATTTATCGTAACGTAAGGATAAGGGGAATCAGGAAGTGTCACAGTCGATACGATGAAATCCGGTTTTTCCCATCCTTCTGTTTTATGAAGCATCGATACGGCTGCTGTCTGTTTTACTTCCAGCTGAGGAAAGTGCTTCATTAAAGATACTGTCAGCAGCCTTCCTGCTGCGATTCCGCCCGGACACATTACCCAGATCTGGTAGCGCTCATTATCAAAGGAAGCCTTTTCATAAATTGTCGCAAAGCTCATGGCAAGTGGGATCATACTATCCGTATTTCTTATAAAGCTTTCCGGCATATGAGAGGTAAGTGCTTCTTTCACGTGAAACACAATAAACGGATACTGTTCCTCAACTTTTTGTCTGAGTGGATGAATAAACTGAATACCGCAGTCTCCTGCGTAAAAATAGGCACGCCATTCTTTGAATATATGCTGCAGATGCTGGGTGTTGAATCCGGTTAACCCCATTCTTGTACTAATTTCTTCAATAAATGAAATAAACGCTTTATCAGTTTCAAAATCAGGCTCGCTGCCATTGTAAAGATTCGATGTTGCGCTGAGGTAGCAGTAGGCGAACTCCATTTCCCCTTCCCCGGGTTCCATGTTAAATCCCCTGCAGAAGCGCTCCCATACTGCCTGAAACCATTCTTCTATTTTAATTTGTTTATCGCCCACTGAAAGTGTCCTCCCGGAGCGGACACGCTGCATATGAAGCATCCAAACTTTTAAAAAGGCTGTCGGACTCCCGTCGGGTGGAAGTTCTTCTTCTGCTGTCTTTGCAGCGGTTTCCATTTCTTTCACCGAAATTTCTGACCAGTTTAAATAAGGGACTGGATTCATGCTGTTCCATGCTGACTCCAGTTGACTCATCACACTGAGCAGGGCAAGACGCTTGTCTCTTTCACTGCCAGCTAATACGAATCCCTTTCTGCCCCGCTCAAGCGTGAGATTGAAAACCTCAGACCACTTTTCTACTTTTTCCATCTCCTGCAGCACAGTGCCTCGGCTTACATCCACCTCTTCGGCCAGCTGCCGGAGTGACTGACTGAGATCCTGCATGAGCAGCTCGTAGATAATAAGCAGAAATCTCTCCGCTGCCGCATCCGCCCGTCCATAAAGGTTCATCGCCTCATCCAGTTCTTTGCGTTTTCCGGCATCCGGCATTTCTTCAAGCTCCCACACTCCCTGTCCGGAAGCGTGATCGAGATAAACTCCGTATGTCTTAAGCCACTCGGAAACATATTCCATGTCATAACGAATCGTCCGCTCTCCAACTTTGAACATGTCTTCCGTGTCTTTCAACTTGAACTGCGTATGACCGTTTACAATCATCTGAACAAGCTGCCGTCTTCTTGTGTTTATTTTCCTCACCTCCCTGCTGTAAATGAAGTATACAACGGCCACCCTCAAAAATGAATGCGCTTACATTATGAATGTTTTCAAAATAGTCTGAAATAATTTGAACGGTGGAAATGGCTGTTAAATCAACCTTTATAAGGTTTCTTATCTTAAACTGGACCCCTCAGTAACAGAATCTGTTATAGAGAGGATTCTCTTTGTCCTGTATTTGGCTCTTCCAGTAAAAAGACATCTTTGTTTCCTTGTTTTATTAAAGTTACCTTTTCAAGATGTTGTTCAAGTGCCTTTATTAAAATGTTCAATTTGCTTATTTGAACCATATTTAATTACTGCTTCCTGTTTATTCATTATCATATTTGTTTTTATTCTCCCTCTAATAAAAAGGCAATACGGATTAAGTTTTTCGATAGCCCATTACTAACGCTGGCTGACTTTGGCAATGAAGATACCAATACAAATAGTGGAATTAAGAATGGTAACAGTTCTTATATTAGTAGATGATAGTCGCAGTGACACAGGGCGACTACAGAGGAAATCAGCACTTACTTCCGTTAATTTCGTAGAGGGACCACCCGAGTAAATAGCGTAAGACAAACCCTTTGGAAAGTGTGCCACGTAAAACAAAGACTGGTGACTTTTGAGAGGTTTATAAATAATAGATCGAATATATAGTATATTTTTTGGTAAAAACATTTAATTTATAATGTCCAAATACCTGTTATTTTTTAACTATTTTATTCCTTTTTTTGTTATAATTATATTTATATTCTATTTAAGGAGGTAAATTGAATAGATTCATAATCTTATATTTTATTGGAGAAATTAAGGGGGAGTTTTTGTGAGTGAAGAAGCAGTCAGTGTAAGTCAAAGTAATATTAATGCCAATGGGTTAGCTACGGCATCTTTAGTATTAGGTATTGTTGGGTTAGTCATTGGTTTGATACCATTTTTAGGTTGGTTTCTCTTTCCTGCCTGGATTTTGGCAATTATTTTTGGAATAATAGGAAGAAAACAAAATTACAAAAGAGGTAGTGCTACAGTAGGTATGGTTTTAGGGATTGTAACGCTTGTATACAAATTCGGATTTTGGATTGTTATAGCTTTAATACCTACTGAGGATGCAGAAGAATTTACCGCCACTGCAAGTGAAAACAACCAATCGAATGAAATAGCAGCAATGGATAATGAAAATGAAGATTCAGTCAGCAATAATAGCGAAGATAATGCCAATGAAGTGAACAACGAAGCAGAAGCTGATCAAGAAGAAGCTGTATCTGTGGGTGACACCATCAATTTTGATGGATTAGAAATTACACTTAATAAAGCTTACACTTCTTCTGGAAATGACTTTGAAGAGCCAGGAAATGATCATTTTGCTATTCTTGATTTGACTATAGTGAATAAAACGGATGAACCCGCTAACGTATCTACTATATTACAAATGTCTCTTCAAGACGGAGATGGTTATACACATGACGCTACGATATATACTGAATCCCAAGGCAGCTTAGACGGTGAAATAGGCGAGGGTCGTGAAAATCGTGGAGAAGTTGTTTTCGATGTGAATGAATCAGATACTTACGAATTTATTTTTGAACATCCCTTCACTTCCGGCCAAGCAATTTGGAAAGTGGAATTAGAAGATTAAAAGAGGCCCTACGGGGTTTCTTTTTTTTAAGCGGTGTTTAAGTCTGTGGTTCTTACGCACGTTTGATGAAAACAAACTATATCTGACAAAAAAGCTAATTTCACCCTTTAAAATTCTTTCGTTTAAGCCTGGGCCACCAGCTTTTAAAGTAAAGTTATCTTTTGTAATCTTAAGTCGGAAAGCCAGGTCCCCTTTCTTTGCGTAAGAGCCAAGTCTGTTGTTGATCCATGTAGAAAACTTCGCTACAACTCCGCAGGCTTGCCGCTTCGTTTTGATTTTCCAATACAGAAAGTCCGCTGGTGGAATCAATGATATCCAGAAGAGGTTTCCTTTATTAGATGGCAGATGCTGCTCGGTCTTTTTACCATAAGCTGTAGTAGAGATGGAGCGACTCCGAGGTGATCAAGGACGAGCCGAAGATCCATTCCGCCCGACGGAAGGGAGGATGGAATTAGCTGAGGCCGGCCCTGCGCCCCCATGGAAACGAAAGCGAGTGTTTACAGAAGTGGAAACTAATGATTAAGTTCAACATATAAAGTTATTATATTTTCAAGGTAGCTATATATAGAAAATATTAGTAAATTGCTCAACGTTATAAAAAATAAAAAACCCTTGCTCATCAAGGGTTTTGGCAGTTGTTTATATGGCGACCCTGAGAGGATTTGAACCTCCGACCTGCCGCTTAGGAGGCGGCTGCTCTATCCTGCTGAGCTACAGGGTCATGGGAAAGCCGGTTCCGTACCGGCTTTTTTTGTGTCTTTCTCTATTCTACTTAATAAGACCGAAGTTACGCAAGGCTTTTACGAGACCATCTTCACTGACGTGTGCCGTCTGCACAGCGGCCGCAGCTTTTGCCTGAGGGACGGAGTTGCCCATCGCTACGCTGTTTTTTGTGAATTGGAGCATTTCCACATCGTTGGGGCCGTCACCGAAAACATACACATCGTCGCGGGAAGCTCCGAGGCGGTTCATGACTTTCTCGATGCCGATCGCTTTTGATCCTCCTGCCGGAAGAACATCGGTGGAAACTTCATGCCAGCGGATAAAATCAAAATCGCCGAATTTTTCTTCGTACGGCTTCTCTTCTCCTTCGGCACAAAAAAGCAGCGTCTGATAAATGTTTCTTCCCTGCAAATATGATTCGTCAAAGGCCGGGTGGTCAAACTTGAGAGACCCGAGGCTTGCTTCAATATGGGGATGATGCGGGACATTAGCCTTCATGTCGCGGTGATCGAGGTAGACGACAGGGTGATCATTTTTCGTTGCGTATTCGGTAAAATACTTTAACGCATCGGGGTCAAGGGCCTTTTTGTAAATGGCCTCCCCTTCAAATTCCACGTAGGAGCCGTTAAAGCTTATGAACGAATTCACCTGCAGGCGCTTGCGCAGCTCTGCAAACATAAAAGGTGCCCTCCCCGTTGCGATCGCTACGTAATGGCCCTGTTTTTTCAATTCTGCAATCGCTGCTTCCGTTGATGCGGGCAGCTTTTTTTCTTCATCGAGCAGGGTACCGTCAATATCAAAAAAAAGTATTTTTTGTTCCATGAGTAAACTCTCCTTTTCTAATGCCTTTCGCTTTTATCTATTATAAGTGAACGACTGCACGCAGTACACCCATGAGGACTTTTTCTTTATTTTTCAAATGTCAGTCGGGAAAAAATACATTAAAAAAAGCATCAGGATTCTCCAAATCCCCCTTTTATAGAGAGGTTCATCAATAAATTCTCTGCTGCAAAGCATTAAACCTTTGTAGATTTCCTGCCACTTGTTATAATAGAAGTTATCAGAAATTTTCGCATAAGGAGGCGGGCGCAGTGCCGATTAATGTACCGAAGAACCTACCGGCAAAAGATATATTGGAAACAGAGAATATTTTCGTCATGGAAGATGAGCGGGCGACGATGCAGGACATTCGTCCGCTTAACATCGTTATTTTAAACTTAATGCCGGAAAAAGAAAAGACAGAAGCCCACCTGCTGCGGCTGCTCGGGAATTCTCCGCTTCAGGTTAATATTACGTTCCTGCGTACTGCTTCGTACCAGCCGAAGAACGTCAGCACTTCTCACCTGGAAGCTTTTTATCAGGATTTTGACAGCATTAAAGATCATAAATTCGACGGAATGATCATTACGGGAGCACCGATTGAGCACATTCAATTTGAAAACGTTCTGTATTGGCAGGAAATTACGTCGATTATGGACTGGGCAAAAGATAACGTTACGTCGAGTCTTCATATCTGCTGGGGCGCACAGGCCGCTCTTTATCACCTTTACGGCATTAACAAAGTCCCGCTTGAACAGAAGTGTTCGGGTATTTTCCGGCACCGTATCGATCCGTTGATGAAAAAAATTGAGCTGCTGCGGGGCTTTGATGATGAGTTTATCGCCCCTCATTCGCGGCATACCAACATTTCCATCGAAGCTCCCGAGGAACATGATGAGCTGCTTCTGCTCGCTTCCTCCAAGGAGGCAGGGCCGTTCCTGCTTATGTCCAAGGACGGAAAACACATTATGGCCACAGGACACCTGGAGTATGACACGGTTACGCTGAAAGAAGAATATGAAAGAGATCTGGACCGCGGTCTCAGCGTCCAGATTCCTTCTCACTACTTTCCGAATAACGATCCGAGCGAAGCACCGATGAACCGCTGGCGTTCCCACGCCCATCTGCTTTTTTCCAACTGGCTGAATTACTATGTGTACCAGCAGACGCCTTACGAATGGAAATAGCATATACCCTGAGAGCTGTTCTGCATCATTGCAGGACAGCTTTTTTGTTTTATTTTCTAAAGGAAGGGTATATATGGCTTTATGTTCAAATATGAAAAGGAGCGGTACACATGAGTGAAACACCGAGAAATAATACAATGATGCAGTTTTTTGAGTGGCACCTTCCCAATGATGGGGACCACTGGAACCGCCTTGCCGAAATGGCAGAGGAAATAAAAAATCAGGGAATCGATTCTATCTGGATTCCGCCCGCTTCTAAAGCTATTTCCCAGGATGATAACGGGTACGGCACGTACGATGTTTATGACCTCGGGGAATTTGATCAAAAAGGAACTGTGCGGACGAAATACGGCACGAAAGACGAGCTGCTGAAAAGTATCGAAGTCTGTCACGAGCATGGCATCCGGGTTTATGCCGATGTGGTTATGAACCACAAAGCGGGAGCGGATGACACAGAGCTTTTCAAGGCGATCCAGGTCGATCCCGACAACCGGGAAGAAGAAATTTCCGAGCCTTACGATATCGAAGGATGGACACGCTTTACGTTTCCTGGCCGGGACGGAGAATACTCTGAGTTTACATGGAACTTTGACCATTTCAACGGTACAGATTACGATGCCAACGAAGATAAGCAGGCCGTATTTCATATTTTAGGGGAAGATAAAGACTGGAATGATCATGTCGATGATGAATTCGGCAACTACGATTACCTGATGTTTGCCAACATCGATTACGACCATCCCGAAGTCCGGGAAGAAATGCTGGAATGGGGAAAATGGTTTGCCGGGACGACCCAGGTGGACGGGTTCCGTCTCGATGCGATAAAACATATTAACCACCTGTTCGTTAAGGATTTTATTGATGCCCTCCGCACCGAGCACGGGGATGATTTTTATTTCGTCGGGGAATTCTGGAATCCGGAGATTGAAGCTGTAGAAACGTTCCTCGAATATGCTGATTACAGCCTTGACCTGTTTGACGTTACGCTGCACTACAAATTTTTTGAGGCATCCAATCAGGGGGACGGGTTTGACATGTCTACCATTTTTGAGGATACGATCGTTGACAGACATCCGCTGCAGGCAGTGACTTTCGTAGACAATCACGATTCGCAGCCAAACGAAGCGCTTGAGTCGTGGGTGGAAGACTGGTTCAAGCCTCTTGCCTATGCGATGATCCTTCTTCGGGAAGACGGCTATCCGTGTGTTTTTTACGGAGACTATGCAGGCATAAATGGGGATGAGCCTATTGAGGCCAAACGGGAAATGCTCGAACCCCTTCTTGATGCCCGGTATAATTACAGCTACGGTGATCAGGAAGACTACCTCGACCACCCAAATACTATCGGCTGGGTCCGTTTCGGTGTGGAGGATATCCCTCACTCCGGCTGCGCTGTCATTATGACGAATGGAGAGCCGGGAGAAAAACGTATGTTTGTCGGCGAAGATCGTGGCGGTGAGGAGTGGCTCGATATGACCGGAACAATCGATGATACGATTACTATCGAAGATGACGGCTGGGCAAATTTCCCTGTGGAAGGCGGAAGTGTCTCCGTCTTCATTCAGAAAATAGACGACTGATATCCTGTTACTTCTGTTTATAAGGCTTTGTTAAAGCTCCGTGTTGTTTTTTGGAGTGCCTGCGGCTCCTTTTTCTTCGCCTGCCGCGGAGAAAGCCTCCAGCTCTACGTCCCTTGCGTCCGGGAGGATCTTCCCGCTTTCTTTTTCCGCAGGCGTCTTGAAAAATCGCCCTGGCACTGGCTTCTACCTTAGTACCTTCTTGATTCAACGAGCGGGCTTTCCGTATTAGAAAATGAAAACGAAGCGGAAACATGCCCGTGGAAGAAGGAGATTGGAAGATCCCGCAGGGCGTAAGCCTTACCCGGAGATCTCCTCCACGGCAGGCCTGCCGGGTTGCAGCGAAGTTTTCTTATATATATCAACCACAGAATGCTTTAACACAGCTATTTATAAAAACGTGATAATTATCTTTATAAACGAAGCGCTCCCGGCTCATACCGTAGGAGCGCTTCGTTCGATTTGCATGCCCCTTTACTGCTTTTCTTCTTATCCTGCTTTCCAGACAAGACACGGAGAAGTCGAGAAGCAGGTGCATATCAAGGAAATCCCACCACTATTAGCAAATCTTTCTTGTTTCACATCGCTTATCGAGGGTATAGATCGTTATGCCTAAAAACAAGGAGGGTGAACATGGCACCAATACTTAGAAATCACACGATGATGCAGTTTTTTGAATGGCATTTACCCAATGATGGAAATCATTGGAACAGAATGGCAGAGCTTGCCGAAGAAATGAAGCACCGCGGCATTGATGCTTTTTGGATTCCCCCTTCGACGAAATGTATTACCCAGGAAGATAACGGCTACGGCATTTACGACGGGTATGATCTCGGAGAGTTTGACCAGAAAGGCTCTGTCCGTACAAAATACGGGACGAAGCAAGAACTGCTGAAAGGCATTGACGCCTGCCATGAGCAGGGAATCCGTGTCTATGCGGATGTCGTTATGAACCATAAAGCAGGAGCCGATGAAACGGAGCAGTTTCAGGTAGTTGAAGTCGATGCCGGAGACAGGCACGAAGTTATTTCCGAGCCTTACGATATTGAAGGCTGGACCCGGTTTTATTTCCCTGGAAGAAAAGGAGAGCACTCTGAATTCACCTGGCATTCCTACCACTTTAACGGCACCGACTATGACCATGCCACCGGTGAAACTGGAATTTTCAGAATACTCGGAGAAAATAAGGAATGGAATGACCATGTAGATGATGAGTTTGGAAATTATGACTACTTAATGTTTGCCAACATTGATTATAATCACCCCGAGGTTCGGCAGGAGATGATGTACTGGGGGAAATGGTTTGCAGAAACGACCTCATGCGACGGCTACCGGCTGGATGCTATTAAACATATTAACCACTTGTTTATCGCTGACTTTCTGGCTGAGATGCGCCGGGAACATGGCGATGATTTTTATTTCGTAGGGGAATTCTGGCACGCCGATCTGGCAGCGTGTGAACGTTTTCTGGAGTACGTCGATTTCAGTATTGATCTGTTTGATGTTTCCCTCCATTATAAATTTTATGAAGCTTCCCACCAGGGAAAAGACTTTGATATGCGGACGATGTTTCACGAGACACTTGTAGGGGATTATCCGGCTAATGCTGTAACATTTGTCGACAACCATGACTCCCAGCCGCATGAAGCACTTGAATCCTGGGTGGAATGCTGGTTCAAACCGCTTGCCTACGCTCTGATTCTGTTAAGAAAAGACGGCTATCCATGTGTATTTTACGGAGATTATAGAGGGATCAACGGGGGAAGCCCCAAGAACGGCAAAAAAGAAATGCTCGATCCGCTGCTCGATGCCAGGAGCCGTTTCAGCTATGGTGAACAGCAGGACTATTTTGACGACAGCAACACGATCGGCTGGGTGCGGTTCGGGGAAGATCTTTTACCACAGTCCGGCTGTGCAGTCGTCATGACCAACGGCGAAGCCGGCTTTAAACATATGTGTGTCGGGGACGGCCGTGCCGGAGAAATCTGGTACGATTTGACTGGGAACGTCCGGGAAACAGTAACCATTGATGAAGAAGGCTGCGCTGATTTTCGAGTAAATGGAGGCAGCGTTTCGGTATACGTCCAGAAAACTGAGAAGGAGCTTTAAAAGAGCCGGAAAAAAGCCTGTCAGACGGGATTTGTCTGACAGGCTTTTTTTCTTTGTGCAGCCGTGCTTACTTTCTGTAGGACAGCTCCTTTTCACTGCAGTCAGGAGACGGCATGCTGTTCTGATGTGTTGTCTGTTTTATGCTTTTACCTGGGCAAAACAGGCTTTGTACAGGCTTTTAACAGCCAGATCAGCTTCTGAAGCATTGACCCCGAACATCATACTTACTTCAGAAGAGCCCTGATTAATCATTTTAATGTTCACACCCGCTTCCGCGAGCGCCGTCGTTGCTTTGGCGGCTACACCGACCGTGCGCGCCATCCCTTCACCGACGACCATCACCATGGCCAGATCCCGCTCAACATGCACTTCCTCTACATTAAGCTCTGCCCGGATACGTGCAAGAATTTTCTCTTCTTTTCCTTCTTCCATATATTCTTCGCGGACGATAACCGACATGTTATCAATTCCTGAAGGTGTATGTTCGAAGGAAATCCCCTCTTCGGCAAGGATTTGCAGCAGATGCTGACCGAACCCGACTTCGCGGTTCATAAGATACTTCCTTAGGTTAATGGTTATAAACCCTTTATCGCTCGCGATCCCGACAACAGGCAGACCTTTCTGCTCCCGCTGGTCGACGATGAGCGTCCCGTCGGCCTCCGGATGGTTTGTGTTTTTAATGCAGACCGGTATTTTTTCAGCAACGACAGGCTGCAGCGCTTCGTCGTGAAAAACAGAAAATCCGGCGTAGGCAAGCTCCCGCATTTCCCTGTAGGTGATTTCCTTCATTTCCTGCGGGTTTTCAATGAGAGCAGGATTGACTGAATAAACGGAATCCACATCCGTAAAATTCTCATATAAAGAAGCTTCTACCCCTGCAGCAAGAATCGATCCGGTAATATCCGACCCTCCTCTTGGAAAGGTGACGATATGTCCGTTTTTGGATACTCCGAAAAATCCCGGTACGACGAGAAGGCCGGAGCGGTTCCGAAGGTTCTTCAGCCTGTCGTAAGCTTCGGGAAGAATACGGGCGTTTGCGGGATCGTCCGTGACGACCATCCCTGCTTCTTCCGGGGAAACGTAATGAGCTTCTTCGCCCAGCTGCCGCAGATAGGCTGCCATAAGTTTGGCATTTTCATTTTCTCCACTCGCCATTAAAGCATCAAAAAGCCTCGGTTCATCTTCTTTATAAGTATCCACGAGATGCGAGAGTTGTTTTTTGAGTGAATCAAGGAGAGAAAAAGGGAGATCCAGTTCTTCAATAATCGCTGCATAGCGGTCGATGACGGCCTGCATCTCCCCGGAGAAATCTCTTCCTTTCTTTACTGATTCCGCAAGTTCAATCAGGAGATCTGTCGTTTTTATATCGTCGGCAAATCGTTTTCCCGGTGCAGAAACGACGACGATCCGCCGTTCCACGTCCCCCCGCACGATTTCCGCTGCTTTTGTAAACTGGGCTGCCCCTGCAACGGAGCTGCCGCCGAATTTCACTACCTTAACCATGACAAAATCCCCTTCTGATGTGTTTTCTTAAAGAACAAATGATCACACTAAAAATACATATCGAAATTATACTAGACTTTTTCTGCCGCTACAAGTATAGGCTGAGGATTATCCCGAAAGGCTTTTACCGGTGCTTACCTGCTCTGCTTGTTATCACTGGACAACGACGCTTTCTTCCTGTTCGAAGCCGCTAATTCCGGTCTTTTCACAGAGAATTCAGTGCTTCTTTTACGTTCAGAAGAAACTCCCTAAAAAAAGGAAGCTGCCCGAAGACAGCTTCCTTTGCGTATTTAGTTTGATTCGATTGTTACATCCTGAAGCTGGTAAAGACCGTTTGGATGCTTCCAGAAGCCCTGGACTTCATCACGCATACCGACAAGGTAATCGGTATGGTATAGATAAAGCATCGGCGCCTCATCTACGAGGATCTCCATTGCATCTTCATACAGTGCTTCACGCGTAGCTTCGTCTGTTTCACGTCGTGCTTCGTCAAGAATTTCATCAAGCTCAGCGTTTTCCATGAATGAACGGTTACCCGCTGCACCGTGCTGGCTGGAGTGGAAGAGAGCGTACATGCCGTAGTCTGCATCCCCTGTTACTGTAACCCAGCCGAGAATGAACATATCATGTTCGCCTTCTGCTGTGTTATCAAGGTAGGCACCCCACTCAAGTACTTCAATCTCTGCATTAACTCCGATAACAGAAAGCTGTGCCTGAACAAGCTCCGCTACGTCCATACGCTCACGGCTGTCGTTTGTCCAGATTGTTGTATCAAATCCATCTTCGTATCCTGCTTCGGCAAGAAGCTCCTGGGCACGTTCCGGATCGTATTCCAGCTCATCGACAGCATCGGAATAACCGAATACCTGCTCCCCAATTGGGCCGACTGCCGGTGTACCAGTTCCTTCAAGAACTCCTTCAAGCAGATCTTCTTTATTAATAGCCATGGAAAGGGCCTGACGTACCTGTGGATCGTCAAACGGCTCTTTCTGCATGTTAAAGCCGATGTAAGAAAGGCTCAGGCTTTCCTGCGTGTAGAGGCTGACTCCTTCGGTATCTTCAATACGCTCTGTATCACTCGGGCTTACAGGATAAATAATATCCGCTGCACCCGTTTCCAGCTCGCCGATCCGGGTCAGGTCTTCAGGGGAAACGCTGAATGTCACACGCTCTACTCCTGCAGTCTCGCCCCAGTAATCGTCGTTTCGTGTAAGTACTACTTCAGAACCCGGGTTCCATTCTTCAAATTCAAAGAAACCTGTTCCAACCGGATTTTCATTTAAGTAATCGCCTGGCTGGCCTCCGTCTTCCATCTGCGCGTAATCTTCTTCAATTGCTTCCTGGCTGATAATTCCACCACCGGAGTGTGCAATGTGGGAAGGAAGCGGTGCAAATGGGAATTCTGTATGGAATTCAACCGTATAGTCATCTACTACAACTACTTCTTCTACCATTTCATAAAGGAACGCACGTGGTGAACCAATTTCATCGTCAAGAACACGATCAAAGTTTGCTTTTACTACTTCGGCATTGAACTCAGAATCATCGTGGAACGTGACGTCTTCGCGAAGTTCAAACGTCCATACGTCCTCTTCTGTTGCTTCCCAGTCTGTAGCAAGAAGCGGCTGAAGTTCCATTTCTTCATTCTGCATGAGCAGTGATTCATAAACATTTGTTTGAACAGTACTTGACGGCACGTCATTGGAACCGTGCGGATCCATGGACTCGATATCGGAAAGAGTCGCAATAACCAGGTTATCCGGATCTACGTCCTCATCTGTCGCTTCACCGTCGCCACCTTCACTGTTATCAGGAGCTTCATTGTTCCCTTCAGCATTTTCCGCTGAGTTATTCGGTGCTGCCCCATTGTCTGTGCCCCCATCGTTGTCCGGCTCGCTGGCGCATGCCGTAAACGCTAATGCTACAGCTACAGAAGCTAGAGCTGCCTGCATCGTTTTGCTTTTAAACATTATGTTTCCCCCTTATGTTCTCATAATTTTACAAAGTTTATCTCCCTAAACTTACAATATTTCGATTTAAAAAACAAGTGCGATAATTTAGGTTTTTTTAACTTTTTTTATATTTTGCGATAGTTTATGAAAGACTGCATATCGAATTTTTTAATAAAACTGTCCTTCGCGCATCTTAAGATATAATTTTTTCAAGAGTATTTTTCGAGGCAGAAAACGGATATACACCTATGTTTGTTACATAGACAGCTTCCATTTCGATTACAGTTATCCCGGCCGATGAAAATGCAGTTATCGCTTGAAAGAAAAATATTCCTTTAGAGTAACTATTTTTTTGAAAAAACACTATGTACCAGTCTCTTCTGAGTATCGGCGGACCGGCAGAGGAAAACCGAGGGGGATTTCCTGTGCATGGAATCAGCTGAAAGTAATTTATTTTACACAGTTGATGGAAATTCATAACAGGCATGGAGCCGATCTCCGTTACCGAAAACAGAAGCTTTCGTTTACACGGGGCGCTTTCCAGGCATGCCGCCTTCATCTTATATGTTCCTTTCCGAGAGAAAAGCTTCACCCAGACAAAAGCCTGCCAGACGTTCGCCTGACAGGCTTTCCATTTCTTTATCCGGCTTATTCTTCTATCGTAACCTCATGAAGCTGATAGATGCCGTTTGGATGCTTCCAGAAGCCCTGAACTTCATCGCGCACCCCGACAAGATAGTCCTGGTGGTACAAATAAAGCATTCTTGCATCATCCACGAGCAGCTGCATCGCTTCTTCGTAAATATCTTCCCGTTCCGCTTCCGTTGTCGCACTGCGGCCTTCTTCGAGCAGCTCGTCGATTTCCGGATCATCAAGGAAGGATTTGTTCCCGTCTCCCTGCTGACTCGAATGGAACAGGTTATACATGAGATAATCTGCATCTCCAGTAGCCGTCGACCAGCCGAGAATGAACATGTCATGCTGTCCTTCTGACGTATTCTCTAAATAAGCGCCCCACTCCAAAACTTCGATATTCACTGTTACTCCAATAGCGGAGAGCTGGGCCTGAACGAGCTCGGCAATATCGATGCGTTCCCGGCTGTCATTTGTCCAGAGTGTCGTTTCGAAGCCATCTTCATACCCAGCCTCTGCGAGAAGTTCCTGGGCAGCTTCAGGATCGTACGGAATTTCTTCAACAGCATCAGAGAAACCGAAAATCTGTTCCCCGAGAGGTCCTACAGCTGGTGTCCCGGTGCCTTCCAGTACCCCCTCCAGGAGGTCCTCTTTGTTAATTCCCATGGAAAGCGCCCGACGTACATCCGGATCATCAAATGGTTCTTTCTGCATATTAAAACCGATATAGGCAAGACCGAGGCTTTCCTGTTCATACATGCTGATACCGTCTGTGGATTCGACCCGCTCCACGTCACTCGGGCTGACCGGGAAAATGATATCGGCTGCTCCTGTTTCCAGCTCGCCGATCCGGGTCAAGTCTTCCGGTGTAACCTGGAACGTCACCTGCTCGACACCTGCCGGATCTCCCCAATAGTCGTCGTTACGGGTCAGCACCACTTCCGATCCCGGCGTCCATTCTTCAAATTCAAAGAAACCTGTTCCGCTCGGATTTTCATTAATATAGTCTCCAGGCTGGCCGCCTTCTTCCACCCCTTCATAGTCCGCCTCAATCGTCTCCAGGCTCATCATTCCCCCTCCGGAATGAGCGAGGTGGGAAGGCAGCGGTGAAAAAGGGTATTCCGTATGTATTTCTACTGTATGATCGTCGATAACTACGACTTCTTCAATCATTTCAAAAAGCGCGGCACGCGGAGAACCAATGGAGTCATCCAGAATACGGTCAAGATTTGCTTTGACGACCTCGGCATTAAAATCGGATCCATCGTGGAACGTAACATCTTCACGAAGCTCAAGCTCCCACGTTGTCTCATCTACATTTTCCCAATTTGTCGCCAGGCCGGGTTCAAGCTCCATATCTTCGGTCTGGGTAATGAGGGACTCGAACAGGTTGTGCTGGACGGTACTCGACGGAACGTCGTTGGATGTATGAGGATCAATCGCTTCAATATCGGACAGAGTGGCAATGACGAGGTTATCCGGATCTATTTCCGCATCTTCTGCGTCCACTTCTTCTCCACCTTCCGCCCCTTCCTCCCCATTTCCCGGTACGGCGTTATCTCCGGCTCCTTCATTATCAGGTTCGCTGGCGCATGCTGTAAAAACGACAGCTGCCGCCGTTGATAAGAACGCGGCTTTCAATGTTTTACTTTTCCACATGGTGTGTCCCTCCTGGATGATTAATTATAGTGTGAAACCTCTTTATAATTTACTTGATTCCACACGTGAAAACAACCGAATTTTCAAAAAATTTATTATTGCTGCAAATTATTGTGTAAGAAAATTTACCTTTATTACATTGATGTGAAAAAGCAATTGTGCATTCTCTCACGCAATTGAAAGCGCTTTTATACTAATTACTGGGAATAAGAGCAATTTTTGATTTATTATATTGTGAAAATATTTAGGATTTTGCGAATAGGGCTTGTGAAAAATTGTGGGAATGATATAATTTTTCGTATCGTACGTTTAGTTATTTCCTATAGTATTGGGGAAATGTGGAAGATTTTTGAACGTATTACTAAAACATGTATGAAAGAGAGGTTAACAGTATGGCTGAGACGACGGTCAACGTTTCAACGCAGGAAAAGAAACGGATCAACCCGCAGATTGAAAATATGAAAACTGTCTGGCGTAAACTGCGCTCCAATTACCTTGCTATGGCAGGTGGAGTTTTAATTTTGTTTTTTATCATTGTTGCTCTTGTCGGCCCCTTGCTGACAACAACCGATCCTCTGGCTCCAAACGTATCCGACCGGCTTCAGGGCCCGTCAGGAGATTACTGGTTCGGCACAGACCACCACGGTCGTGATATTTTCACCAGGATTATTCACGGCATGTCCATCACTCTATACATAGGATTTCTATCGGTATTTATCGGTATGATAGTCGGAGTTATACTCGGTATCGTTTCCGGTTATTACGGGAAGCGCATTGACGCAGTTATTATGAGAACAATGGACGTACTGCTTGCTTTCCCTGGTATTCTGCTTGCCCTCGGTATTGTAGCTGTACTTGGTGGAAGTATTAACAACGTCATCATAGCCATTTCCATCTTTTCGATTCCGGTGTTTGCCCGGATCGTACGAGGTTCCACTTTATCTGTCAGAAAATTAGAATATGTTGACGCTGTACGCGCGCTTGGGGCTTCGGATTTCCGGATTATTTTCCGTCATATCCTTCCTAATATCCTCTCGCCGATCATTGTGCAGGCAACACTCCGCGTTGCCACAGCCGTACTGACTGCAAGTGGTCTTTCCTTCCTTGGGCTGGGGGCCCAGCCGCCGACTCCGGAATGGGGCGCCATGCTCGCTGCCGGACGTAACTATATGTGGGATCATCCGCATATTGCCCTCTTCCCGGGTCTTGCTATCGTCGTCGTTGTGCTTGCTTTCAACCTGTTCGGTGACGGTGTGCGTGACGCTTTGGATCCAAAACTAAAATCTTAACAGTTAGAGAGGTGAAGCCTTTTGTTTATTTATACAGTACGACGTTTACTCCAGACGATACCGGTGCTTATCGGGGTCACCCTCGTTGTCTTTCTTATGATGCACCTGATTCCGGGGGACCCGGCGCAGATTATTGCCGGTGAAAGTGCAACAGAACAGCAGATTGAACAAACCCGGGACCGCCTCGGACTGAACGATCCTCTGCCTGTACAGTACGCCACTTTCGTTGGTAATGCCGTAACCGGTGATTTAGGTAACTCTATCCGCAGCGGACGCGCTGTCACAGATGAAATCAGCGCCCGCTTCTGGATAACCGTAGAGCTCGCTTTTTACAGTACGCTTCTCAGTATCTTTATCGGACTGATTGCAGGCATCGTTTCTGCAACCAGAAGAAATTCCCCGCTTGATATGTTTATTATGGTTTTTGCCCTTTTCGGCCTTTCCATGCCGAACTTCTGGCTTGGTCTGATGCTGATTCAATATTTCGCATTGAACATCGAATGGCTTCCGGTATCGGGCTGGGGCACTCCGGCTTCAATCATCCTCCCGGTTATCACGCTGGGAACGGCCGGTGCAGCTATTATTGCCCGTATGACACGCTCGAGTATGCTTGAAGTTATTCACCAGGATTACATCCGTACAGCCCGTGCCAAAGGCGTAAAAGAACGCTATGTCGTTTATAAGCACGCGCTGCGTAATGCTCTTATCCCTGTTGTAACAGTGGTTGGTCTTCAGTTTGGTGTTCTTCTCGGCGGTGCAGTGCTTACAGAGACTGTATTTGCGATAAACGGCCTCGGCAGGCTCGTCGTCGAAGCGATCGCCCAGCGTGATTTCCCAATCGTCCAGGGTGCTGTATTGATTCTTGCCCTGCTGTTTGTACTCGTAAACTTTGCCGTGGACATTTCCTACCGCTTCCTTAACAAGCGGATTGAGCTTGACTAAAATTATCATTCCAGCATAGAAAGGTGGGAGACCTGTTGGATAATCTGAAAGACAACGACACGCATTCTATTATTAAAGTTGATGACCTGCAGACATCCTTTTTCACTCATAAAGGCGAAATAAAAGCCGTAGACGGTGTCCATTTTGATGTACCATCCGGAAAAACACTCGGTATCGTCGGGGAATCCGGTTCGGGAAAGAGTATTACTTCTCTTTCCATCATGAGACTGATTGATGACCCCGGCCGTATCAAAGGCGGCTCCATCACCTTTAACGGCGAAGACCTTCTTGCAAAATCAGAAGCGGAAATGCGCAGCATCCGCGGGAATAAAATTTCGATGATTTTCCAGGAGCCGATGACGTCATTGAACCCTGTTTATACGATCGGGGATCAGATTGCAGAGTCCTACCAGATTCACCAGGGGCTCTCAAAAAAAGACGCCCTCAATAAAGCTCTCGGAATGCTGGAACTGGTCGGTATTCCTTCGCCAAAAGCGCGCCTGAAAGCCTATCCCCATGAACTCTCCGGAGGCATGCGCCAGCGTGCGATGATCGCAATCGCCCTGGCCTGCAATCCACAGCTGCTCATTGCGGATGAGCCGACGACAGCTCTCGATGTTACGATTCAGGCACAGATTCTGAGACTGATCAGCGGCCTGCAGGAAGAGCTCGGCATGTCCATGCTGCTGATCACGCATGACCTTGGCGTCGTAGCAGAAACCTGTGACTACGTTGCCGTCATGTATGCCGGCAAAATCGTTGAATATGCCGATGTAGAAACACTCTTTAACAATCCAAATCACCCGTACACGGTCGGTTTGTTAAAATCTCTTCCGCGGCACGATATCGATCAGGAAGAGCTTGCAGTAATTAAAGGGATGGTTCCGAGTCCGGATGACCTTCCTGACGGATGCCGCTTTGCTCCGCGCTGCCCTTTTGCAAGAGAAATGTGTGTAGAAAGACTGCCTGATCTCGAAGATCTTAAAGATGGAAATCAAGTCCGCTGCTGGATTCATACAGACCAGTGGGACGGCCCGGAGGTGAATGTCAAAGATGACTACGGACATACTGAAAGTTCAAAATCTTAAGCAGTACTTCCCGATTAAAGGGGGGATTTTCGGCCGCAAAGTAAATGACGTCAAAGCGGTCGACGATATTTCTTTTGAAGTGAAACAGGGAGAAACACTCAGCATTGTCGGCGAATCCGGCTGTGGTAAATCAACTACCGGACGGGCGATTCTGAGACTCGATGAGCCTACGAGCGGTGAAGTTGAATTCGGAGGACAGGATCTGCTCGCTCTCAGTAAAAAGCAGATGCGCCAGAGACGCAAAGATCTGCAGATCATCTTTCAGGATCCTTACGCATCGATTAATCCGCGCCAGACCGTTCGCCAGATTTTAAGTGAAGCTATGCAGATTCAGGACGTCATGCCTAAAGATAAACGGGAAGCCCGTATCAAGGAATTGATGAATATCGTCGGCCTCGGTCCGCACCAGATCGACCGTTTCCCGCATGAATTCAGTGGAGGACAGCGGCAGCGTATCGGTATCGCCCGCGCTCTCTCCGTGGACCCGAAAATGATCATTTGTGACGAATCGGTCTCAGCCCTGGACGTATCAATTCAGGCGCAGGTACTGAACCTTTTGAAAAAACTGCAGAATGAACTCGATTTAACGTATTTGTTTATTTCCCACGACCTTGGGGTGGTACGCCACATCTCCGACCGGGTACTCGTCATGTATCTCGGTAAAATTGTTGAAATTGCAGATAAGAAGTCTCTTTTCGATAACCCGAAGCACCCGTATACGAAAACGCTTCTTTCAGCGATTCCTGTACCGGATCCGACAGTGAAAAAAGACCAGATTATTTTGAAAGGTGATGTCCCCTCTCCTATTGATCCGCCGACCGGCTGCCGTTTCCATACTCGCTGTCCGTTCGCAACGGATAAATGTAAAGAGGAAGAGCCGGTACTCCGTACGAACGATTCTCTTATGGACGGGGGCCACCGAGCTGCCTGCCACTACATTGAAGAGATCGAATCCGGTGAGATGCAGCCGAACTATTAATAACCGTAAAAAGGAAGCCCTGCGTAATCCGCGGGCTTCCTTTTTTATGGACTTCCTTAAAAATAAAGCTACCTTGAAAATAAAGTATTTAAGCAATGAACGTGCGCTTTCGTTTCCACAGGGATCCAGGGCCTGTTTTTGGAAAAGCGAGTATTTCCCAAACAGGGTCTTCCGAGTTCGCTTAATTCCTCTGGAGGCACCGCCGATCGCTTCAGAGAGAAAAGTAAAAGGCGTCCCTATAGAAACTGAGGTTTTAGAAAGTCTATTTAAAAGTCCCAGCGAGTGCTTCTGCCTGGCGCTTTGCCTGGTTAAGCCTCTCTTCGACTTCCTCGGGATAAGTGCTAGTGCCTTCGATAAAAATATGCTCATACGTCTTTACGCCGACCAGTTTGAAAATCGTCCTCAAATAGCTGTCGCCGTGCTCAAAGGCAGCCAGTTTACCTTCTGAATAGATGCCGCCCCGCGACTGGATATGAAGAATCCTGGTGCCTTCCATCTGTCCTTCGATACCATTTTCTCCAAAACGAAATGTTTTACCGGGAAGAATGAGGTGATCGATATACGCTTTTACAGGAGAAGGCACGCCCATATTCCAAAGCGGGGTGACAATCACAACCTGATCGAACCGCAGAAACTGATCGACATACTTGTTTGTTACGACCTCTTCACTGTTCCTCTCCCATGCTGCAAGTGCCTCCCCTTCCAGTGCAGGAATCTTTTCTGCGAATAGATCGAGGAGGACAACCTCACCCTCGGGGCAGCTTTTTTTATAGGCATCCAAAAAATGCTCTCCCAGCTGGAGGCTGCAGGATTCCTTTACCGGTTTCGGGTTCGCTGTTACATAAAGAAGACCCATTGTATCACCTACTTATCGAGAATTTGTTTCGCATGATACAGCCGCTGCATCGCTGTAATAATTTCTACGAATAGAAACAGCAGCGTGAAGAAAAGCAGATAGTCCACGAAAATGATCATAAGCGACAGAAGCAGAAATCCTTCCGTCCTCTCGGCGAGCGCGGGCTGATAGTAAAAGGATTTTTCGGTGTTTTCATCAGAAACAGCTCCAACAGTAAGGAAAATCGTCACCGTATAAAGAATGGAGGCGGTCAGCAGAAGCATCGCCCACATCGTATCCGGAAAACGAAAAGCAAGTGCTAATATAATTCCAATTTCCACAAGACGGTCAAAGCTGACGTCCAGAACGGTTCCGAATTTGGAAGGGGTTGTCTTCCGGGCCATAGCCCCGTCCACTGTATCGATAAATCCTGAAACCCAGAGCAGCAGAAGACCGGTCCAGTAATAGCCGAAATAGACAGACAGTGCCGCTGCAAGACCGATCAGGAAGCCGATGACTGTAACCTGGTTCGCATGCATCCCCGCCCGCAGAGCTGTATCCGCTGACTTTTCTACAAGCGGCTGGACGATATGTTTTGCTTTCGTATCAATCACTGGACACACTTCCTTTTTGAACAACGGTTACCGCTGTTTCTTCTGCTTCCCGCCACTGCATGTCGGACCGGATAACGACCGACTGCTTCAGCTCGGGCAGATAGACACGGTAGAAGGAATAGCCATAGGCATACAGCGGGTGTTCAATAATTCCTTTGTACGCCCCGCTTTTTGCGCCTGTCATCGTTAAGGAAGCGGCCGAATAAAAGACACCATCCACATAAATACCGTCGCTCATAAACCCGGCGACCGACGCGTTTGCAGGGTGGGAATAGACTTCTCCGGGAATTCCCTCCTGCTGGAGAATACCGTCTTTCATGACGATCAGTCTGTCCCCCATGACAACCGCTTCTTCCCTGTCGTGTGTCACAAACAGCGCTGTCACCCCTTCTTCTTTAAGAAAACGGCGCACCCATAAGCGGAGCGACTGGCGCAGATGCGCGTCAAGGCTGCTGAACGGTTCGTCAAGCAGCAGGACGGAAGGCTGCAGCATCAGTGCCCGGGCGAGCGATACCCGCTGCTGCTGACCTCCGGAGAGCTGGGAAGGATACTTGTCTTTCCATTCAAGCATCTCTACTTTTTTCAGCATTTTTTGTGCCTGGTTTTCCCGATCTTTGGAGGAAAGGCGTCGTTTGCCGTACTTCACCCCGTAAAGAACGTTCTGAATCACGGTCAAATGCGGAAACAGCAGCGCTTCCTGAAACATAAGCACAACTGGACGTTTCTCTGCTTTCTCGGCAGTGATGTCCTTTCCATGCAGTTCGATCCTGCCGCTGCTCATTTTCGTCAATCCGGCAATACAGCGGAGAAGGGTTGTTTTCCCGCAGCCGGAGGGCCCGACAATGCTGACTATATCCCCCTCATTTATTTCAGCGCTGATGTTTTGAAAAATGGTCTCCTGATGAAATTTTTTCTCCAGCTGAATAAGGTTCAGCATTGTTAACCTCCTCTTCGTTACGTCCGGCCGAGCCATCTTTGATACACAATGATACCCGTTTCAAACAGTAGAAGAAACAGGACAGGCAGAGCTGCAAATAAGACGGAAAAGCCGGCAATAACGGCTTCATTGGCACTGTTGAAAAACGGATAGTAAAGGAGCGGGAGGGTGGTGACCTGTCCGCCTCCGATAATCGCTGTAAGTACATATTGACTTAAAGAAATGACAAACACAAGCAGCGCCGTACTGCGCAGGCTCGGTATCATCATCGGCATGAGGACCGTGAAGAAAGTTTTTACCGGCGGTACCCCGAGCGTCAGACCCTGCTTCATCCAGTAAGGAGAGATGCGGTCGAAGCCCCCTTTAAGTACTCTCACTGCATAAGGCAGTGTCGGCAGCAGGTGAATCAATATGACTCCTGAGTAGTGATCGGCGAGGCCGAGCCGGATCATAACGATGTGCAGCCCCATCGCCACAGCAAGGACCGGAACGAGAATCGGCAGGAAGAGGATAGTCTCTACTGCTGTTTTCCCGGGCATGTTCCCATGACTGAGCGCATAGGCTGCCGGAACTGCGAGCAGAAAATTAAGTGTGACTACAGCAATCCCGATTAAAAAAGTTATCTGAAGCGCAGAGAATATCTGAGGGTCACTGAAAATCACTGCCCAGGCACGCATACTGAAGGCATTCGGCATCACATCAGGCCACGTCCATCCAAACGTTACGCTTTTCAGAAACAAAAACATCACCGGCACGACAAATATCAGAAGAAACAGCAGAAGAATGACGATTTTTTTCATATGCTTAAGCATGGAAACCGCCCCCTTCCAGCCATTTTTTCCGGCGTTTCCGGGAAAAATAGAGAAGCGAAAAAGCAAGAAGAACGGAAGCTGCCGTCAACAGCACCATCATTGCCTGAGCAAGCGGACGCTCCGACCACCCCGCCTGATAAAACCAGTCAAAAGCAAGGACCGGCATCATCGCGGGGTAGGTGACTCCGAGCAGGGCTGGTACTTCAAAGGCTCCGATAATGAATACAAAAAGAATCAAAAATACTTCAATAAGAACAGCTGTCACCCACGGCCCCTCCACTGCACGGAATAACGCCCATCCCCTCAGCCCCAGGCTGCGCCCGACCTCTTCCATCCGCCAGTCAATTTCCTGATAGACCGGAAGCAGCATCAGCACGACAAAGGGGACTTCTTTCCATATATAAGTGAGAATAACGCCGATATATAAGGGATCATTAACGAAAATAGGAAAGTCCCGGATCCCTTCAATCCAGCCTATCTCCGCGGTAAGGGAAGAAAACCACCCTCCCGGGGAAAAGAAAAGCACTACGATATACGCTCCCACAAAATGAGGAATGAGCATAGGAAACCAGGCGATAATCTTCCAGCGGTCTGTATCAAACAGCCGGAATAAACTGCGCGTCAGCCCCAGTCCGATCAGAAGGGAAAAAACCGTTGATGTAAAAGCAACATACACGCTGATACGGAAAGAAGCCCAAAATGTTCTGTCATTCAGCAGTTCCTCATAGCTGCTGAAGAGAGCTTCACTTCCCCCAAACGCCATGCTCTCCTGAAAGGCCCTGAATAAGCCCTGCCCGACAAACAGGAGCATAAAGAGAAGGAGGGGAGCTGCAAGCAGCCATCCTTTAACGCTGCTGGACAACTTCCTGCTCCCAGTTCTCCTGAATCCAGTCGACGTAGCGGGCATCAAGCTCCGGCAGGACGTTTTCCTGAGAAACCACTTCCTCTCCGACAAAAGCTTCTATTTCTGCCTGTTCTTCCGCACTAAGCGTATCCGTATCCAGAATGTGTCCTTCCCCCCACATGCCCGGATCCAGCTTAGCAATTTGAGCTTCCGGCGAAAGCATGTAGTTGATGGCGACAAGCGCAGCGGCTGGTTCCGGAGTGTTGAACGGCATGCTTAAGTAGTGCGTACTGCTGATGGACCCGGAATCCAACCCGACCGTTTCTGTTTCTTCGGGAAATGTCCCCTGCTCGATCAGACTTTCCGCACGGTATTCATTGAAGCCCATCGTAGCTTTCACCTCTCCGTTTGCAAACATCTGATCCAGCTGGGCCAGGGCATCAGGGTAGGTCTCCCCGTTCCTCCAGAGTGTGGGCTGCAGACGGCGGAGAACCTCCCATACTTCGTCTCCATTTGCTTCCAGCCACTCTTCATCATAGGAAGATACATCTTCCGGATTTTCCGCAACATAGTGGAGGATATGGCGGACAAACCCATTGCCGGTATCATTGAAAACATCAGGGTATGTAAAATTACCTGGATTATTTTCCGACCACTCCAGCAGTTCTTCCATTGTCTGTGGAGGATTGGCTGTATCTCGAAATTGAAAGGCATACTGCACGTTCCCCCATGGCACCTCCATGCCTTCGACATCAATTCCCATGTCATTTTCGACGTAAGGTGCCTCGAGATTCACATGGTCCTCCATGTTGGGAAGAATGGAAGCAATTGAACCGTAAAGAAGGTCATTTTCTTTCGCATTCCTGAAATTTTCCCCGTTAATCCAGAGAATATCTGCAGCCCCTTCCTGCTGATCTGCTTCTCTTTCGTTCATCAGCCTTGAAAGAAATTCCGTCGCGTCCATCGGATAGCGGGTAAACGAAATTCCGTACTCTTCCTGCAGGGCCGGTGCAACGAAATCGTCCATGTATTCATTGACCCCTTCATCTCCTCCCCACATATAGACCCCGATTTCCGCTCCTTCCGCTTCCTGAACAATTTCCTCCCATTCCTTGTCCTGCATCGTGGCTGCGTCACTTTCCTGTTCTTCCCCGCCGGAACAGGCTGTCAGCAGAACCCCTAACAATATTACACTGCTTCGCTTCATCAGGCATCCTCCTTACCAGGTTCGAAATAATAACTGTAATGGAGTGCACAGTTTGGGTTAAACTTCGCACTGCAGGAAGGACAATGGTCTTTCGCCTGCAGGTACTCGCGGATTTCAAGCTCCGTACCGCAGGTCCCGCACAGAACAGCCTTCACTTCCCGTCTGTCCGCCGCCCAGGGCTTGAAGGCTCTGCCTGTATGCTCCTGATGACACTCGTAGCAGGGATAATAATCTTCACAGCAGCTGCATTTCAGCGCAACCCGATCTGTTTCAGAATGGTAATGTCTGCATCTCGTTTCTTCATCGGCTGCCCCGTAGACAGGGATACCATGAATATATTTCATAAACTGTCCTCCTCCTTATGTATAAACTGTTACGTTTCTTAACTGCTGACCATGCTATAATGAATAGGATTATTAAAAACAGGAGTGACAGCAATGCATACGAAAAAATGTAAAGATTCGAAAGTAATTAAAACCGGACGCGTCTTCCCACAGGATACGAACAACCACGATACACTTTTTGGCGGTAAACTGATGAAAGATATTGATGACGTCGCTTCTATATCCGCAGCCAGACACTGCCGGCAGGAATGTGTAACAGCATCAACAGACTCGGTGGACTTCCTTCACCCTATCCACCAGACAGATTCTGTCTGTCTTGAATCCCATGTCTCCTCCACCGGCAAAAGCTCGATGGAAGTCTTCGTGAAAGTCATTGCAGAAGACCTTTTAACAGGCGAGCGCCGGCTGGCTGCCACCAGCTTCCTCACGTTCGTTGCCCTCGATGACAAAGGGGAAAAAGCTTCCGTGCCCCATGTAGAGCCTGAATCGGATGAAGAAAAATATTTGTTCGACACAGCCCCGGGAAGAATTGCTGTCCGGAAAGAAAGCCGGGTTCACAGTAAAAAACTTGCAGAAACGCTGTCAGAGTTAAAACCATGGGACGATGATCTGTAGATTTTATTGTACTATATTTAAGAAAGAAGGTCTCTTCATACGAATAGGTTAACAGGTTCTCTCCTAAGGAATACTGCTCCCCAAAAAATTGATTTACTGAGTAAAAATAAAAGCGGCATGACGGGAAATACCTGTCACGCCGCTTTTCAGGTATACGGTTCACTGCTTCCGCCTTCCGGGGGACGCTTTCCGGGCGGGCCGGCCTCAGCTCATTTCTTCCGCCTGCATGCTGGAAGAAATGGATCTTCGGCTCGTCCTTAATCGCCTCGGAGTCGCCCCCTGCGGCTGCAGCAGGGAGATAAAAAGAAGTTTCTTATTTTTAATAAGCACTCCTGTTACGGCCGTTTCCTTCCATAAAAAAATTTCTTGTCCTCCGTAACGTCCGGTGGAGGCACCGGTGGATTGGAGCACAGTCAGAAGATCCTTTTCCATGTCCGTGACATGGAAAACAGCTGAAAAACAGCCCCACGCAGGCACTCCAAAAACAACACAGAGCTTTAACAGAGCCTCCGCCGAAAAGTGAATGAGAGACATAGAACATAAATAGAATAAATAGTCTGAAAGGATGGCTTAATCAACACTCTGAAAAGCGGCATGACGGGAAATACCATCATGCCGCTTTTTTAAGACTGTCCGGACTATCCTGCAGATATTGTGGGACAGCTTTTCCTTTATCTATTTATTCATTATCTGCTCCATCTTCATTTAAATCCACGCTGATTTCCACGTTATCTGTTTCACTGCTTCCCTCGGTTTCACCAATCATGGGAAGTAGAAAATTAACAATGAAGAATAGAACGACAACGACTATTAATGCAAGCAACGCATATTTCATAAAGCTGAATAACGTATTACCTGAATCATTTTCGCCGCTTCCGTTCATTATTTCCCTCCTTTTAAAAGCTCTGCTAAACATTCGTTATTGATTAGTATAAGAAACTCCGATGCAGCCCGGCAGGCTTGCCGTGTAGGAGGTCTGCAGCCTTCTCCGCGGGAGGTGGAAGAGCCGCAGGCGCTCTTTAATAACAAAACTAAGCAATACCAGAGCCCCTTAAAAATATTTTATTGGTCACATTCCCGTTTTAACGAATAACAAACTTTTGGAAGAAGAGCGGTAAATATTAAATAAACACTGTAACACGAAAGGGAACGATGGAAAAAGGCGCTATGACGGAATATCGTCACAGCGCCTTCAGGCAAAATAAGTTTTTTTAACCGACACGTGCACCTATGGAAGCTGGGTGTACCCCATCAAAAATCTGTCGCACTCCCTTGCTGCTCCGCGTCCTTCATTAATAGCCCATACGATCAGGCTTTGTCCGCGGCGCATATCTCCTGCTGCAAACACGCCTTCCACATTTGTTCTGTAATCTTCATGCTCGGCACGCACCGTGGAATTAGTTTTCGTTTCCACGTTAAGCTGCTCGATAAGACCTTGGTCCGGTCCTTTAAAGCCGATCGCAACAAGTACCAGGTCGATCGGCCAGACTTTCTCTGAACCTGGAATCTCGTCACGAATTTTGTTTCCGTCTTCATCGAAACGAAGGGAGACATTCACCGTGTGTACTTCTTTCACGTGTCCCTCCTCGTCACCGACAAATTTCTTCGTCATAACGGCGTACGCTCTTGGATCGTCACCGAATACGGACGCTGCTTCTTTCTGCCCGTATTCAACGCGGTGGATCACCGGGTACTGCGGCCATGGATTCGCCAGCATGTCGCGCTCTGTCCCTTTTTTATCATAAATATCGAATTGAACGAGGCTTTTACAGTTATGACGCACCGACGTAGCGATACAGTCCGTTCCGGTGTCACCACCGCCGATTACGAGTACATTTTTGTCCTTTGCCGAAATATAGCTGCCATCTTCCAGATTGGAGTCCAGCAGGCTTTTCGTATTGGCATGCAGAAAGTCCATCGCGTAGTGTATTCCTTTTAGATCGGTATTTTCTGCCGGAACGTCGCGGTGGATCGTCGCTCCTGTGCAGAGAATAGAAGCATCGAAGTCCGCCTGCATCTGATCGGAAGAAATATCTTTTCCAACCTCTGTATTCACCTGGAATTCGATTCCTTCTCTTTCCAAAATATCAATCCGGCGCTGCACGATGGAATACGGAAGCTTCATTTCCGGGATACCATACGTTAACAGACCTCCGATACGATCATGACGTTCGAATACAGTAACGTTATGACCGGCTTTATTCAGCTGATCTGCTGCCGCAAGGCCTGCCGGTCCGGAACCGACAACGGCAACACGTTTTCCTGTACGCTGTTTCGGCGGCTTCGGCTGCACCCACCCTTCAGCAAATCCTTTTTCGATAATTGATTTTTCAACCGAACGAATCGCTACCGGAGGCTCGTTGATGCCGAGTACACACGCCCCTTCACACGGTGCCGGACAGGCAAATCCGGTAAATTCAGGGAAGTTATTCATTTCGTGTTCTTTCTCCAGAGCATCTTTCCACTGGCCCCGGTAAACCATGTCATTCCATTCCGGAATCAGATGATAGACCGGACAACCGGTCGTCACTCCACTGAGCTCCATTCCGGTATGACAAGTCGGTACTCCGCAGTCCATGCAGCGGGCACCCTGTTTTTGGGCTTCTTCATCCGACATTGGGAGCGCATACTGGTCCCAATCCTTCGCACGTTCAGAAGGGTCACGCTCAGGTATCGTCTGACGAGTGTATTCCATAAATCCTGTAGGCTTTCCCATCGTTGCACCCTCCTTTATAAACTTTCCAGGCTCGGTCAATCCGCCGGCCGTATTATTTTCTCCGCCTGTTCTAACGGTTTTCACAGCAGGCAGAGGGGGGAGGAATTCTATTCCTTCACCCTGTCTCTGCTGAACGGCTGTTTATTTTGCTGCTACTTTTGGTTTCTTGCTGTCTTCAAAAGCGGCCATTTCCGCATCGAACTGGCTCAGGCCTTTTCCGAGGTGATACTCGATACGCTCCTGCATGATCAAATAATCCTGCGGAATAACTTTCACAAATTGACTCACATATTTATCCCAGTTATTCAAAATACGCTGTCCCTTACGGCTGAGTGTATTATCTACATGTTTTTCAATCATGGTCCGCACTTCTTCTATTTCCTGTTTATTATCAAGTTTTTTCAGATGAACCAGCTCTTTATTGCATCTGCTGTCGAAATCTTTGTTTTCATCGAGAATATAAGCTGTTCCGCCGGACATACCAGCAGCAAAGTTGCGGCCTGTTTCTCCGAGAATAACGACTTTTCCTCCTGTCATATATTCACAGCCGTGGTCACCAACACCTTCAACGACGGCATGAACTCCGCTGTTACGGACACAGAAGCGTTCTCCTGCAAGACCGCTTATATAGGCTTCCCCGCCGGAAGCGCCGTAAAAAGCTACGTTTCCAACAATAATATTCTCTTCCCACTTAAACGTCGACTTACGTGAAGGCCGGGCGATGATTTTACCGCCGGATAAGCCTTTTCCGATAAAGTCGTTGGCATCCCCGACAAGTTTCAGCGTCATACCGTGCGGCACGAAAGCACCAAAGCTCTGTCCGGCTGATCCTTTAAACGTAAGTCGGATCGTATTTTCCGGCAGTCCTTCAAGACCGTAGCGGCGCGTTACTTCGCTTCCGAGTATCGTACCGACTACCCGGTGAATATTTCGAATGGAGGACGTTCCTTTGATCGGCGTTCCATTTTCCAATGCGTCCTCGCAGAACGGAAGCAGTTCCTGATGGTCAAGTGATTTCTCCAGACCGTGATCCTGCTTTCGGCTCGCGTAAACCGTCTGCCCTGACTTAACGTCCGGCTGGTAGAGAAGCTGGCTTAGATCAAGATGCTTCCCTTTCCAGTGGTCGACACTTTCTTTCAGTTCAAGGATGTCTGTGCGTCCAACCATTTCGTTGATAGTGCGGAAGCCCAGCTCAGCCATGATTTCACGCGTTTCCTGTGCTACAAAGCGCATGAAGTTCTCTACGTGTTCGGCAGTCCCGATAAACTTTTTGCGGAGCTCCGGATTCTGTGTCGCTACACCAACAGGGCAGGTGTCGAGATGGCAGACACGCATCATAATACATCCGAGCACGACGAGAGGCGCAGTAGAGAATCCATATTCTTCGGCTCCAAGAAGCGTAGCGACAGCGACATCGCGTCCCGTCATCATCTTCCCATCCGTTTCTACAACAATACGATCACGCAGTCCGTTGAGAAGGAGCGTCTGGTGAGTTTCAGCCAGGCCGATTTCCCATGGCAGACCGGCGTGTTTTAAGCTTGTCCGCGGTGCAGCTCCGGTTCCCCCGTCATATCCACTGATCAATACAAGGTCGGCACGGCCTTTCGCAACACCAGCTGCAATCGTTCCGACTCCGCCTGCTGATACGAGCTTAACGGAAATACGTGCACGGGGGTTCGCATTTTTCAGGTTATGAATCAGCTCTGCAAGATCCTCAATCGAATAAATATCGTGATGCGGTGGAGGTGAAATCAGCTCTACTCCTGGTGTAGACCCACGCACTTCTGCGATCCAAGGGTAGACTTTTTTACCGGGAAGGTGTCCGCCTTCGCCAGGCTTCGCTCCCTGGGCTACTTTAATCTGTATTTCATCAGAGTTCACAAGGAAATGACTTTTAACTCCAAAACGTCCGGAAGCTACCTGTTTAATCGAGCTGCGCCGGGAATCGCCGTTTTCATCCGGAGTAAAGCGTTCCGGATATTCGCCGCCTTCACCGCTGTTGCTGCTTCCGCCGACGCGGTTCATTGCAATCGCAAGCGCTTCATGAGCCTCTTCACTGATTGCTCCAAGAGACATAGCTCCGGTTTTAAATCTTTTACAGATTGCTTCCACAGATTCCACTTCTTCAAGTGGAACGGCATCACGCTTTTTAAACGTCATCAATCCTCGAAGCGACTGGAGATTGTTTTTCTCATCCGTAATTAAACGGGAATATTCTTTGAACGCTTCGTAATCGTTTGAGCGGGTGGAATGCTGAAGCATGTGAATCGTTTTAGGATTGTACTGGTGATCTTCTCCGTTTTGGCGGTATTGGAACTCATCACCGACTTCGAGTTTTTTCTGCTTTCCGCGTTCTTCTTCGTAAGCAGGGATATGACGCAGAAGTACTTCTTCAGCGATCGTTTCCAATCCTATTCCATCCAGTTTGGAAGAAGTTCTCGTAAAGTGGCGGTCGATTACTTCCTTGGAAATGCCGACAGCTTCGAAGATCTGGGCCCCACGGTAACTCTGGATTGTGGAAATCCCCATTTTCGACATCACTTTCACTACACCGTCCGTCACTGAATCCACATACTGATAAACAATGTCATGCATAGTGTAGGCCGGATCAATTTCTCCCCGATTTCTCATTTCTTCCAGAGAGGCATAGGCAAGGTAAGGATTAATTGCTTCTGCTCCGTAGCCAAGAAGCGTAGCGAAATGGTGTACTTCGCGGGCTTCGCCCGTTTCCAGAATCAGGCTGACGCGCGTCCGGTTGCCTGCACGAATTAAATGATGGTGCAGAGCAGAGACAGCGAGAAGGGCAGGCATGGCTGCTTTATCTTTATTCACGCCCCGGTCAGAAAGAATCAGCAGGGTGGTGCCATTTTCAATGGCTTCATCAGCCTGGGCGAATAACTGCTCGAGCGCAGGCTCCAGTCCTTCTTTACCTGAAGCCACATCAAATAAAATAGGCAGAGTTACGGCTTTGAACCCTTCCAATTCCTGAAGGCGGAGGGTTTCCAGCTGCTCGTTGCTGAGAACCGGTTTATTCAGACGAATATGACGGCAGCTTTTAGCAGAAGGGTTAACCAGGCTTCCTTCTCCACCAATTGTCGTGCTTATCTGGGTGACGATTTCTTCCCGGATAGCGTCAATGGCCGGGTTTGTTACCTGAGCGAACAGCTGTTTAAAGTAGTTATAAAGCAGCTGCGGTTTTTTGGATAGGACAGCCAGCGGCGAGTCATATCCCATCGAACCGACCGGATCCTTTTTATCGGCAACGAGCGGTTTTAGTATTTTATTCATTTCTTCATTTGTATAGCCGAAAGTAAGCTGTTTTTCTATCAGGTTTTCCTGATCGTTATGAAGCTTCTCTTCTTTTACTTTCGGAATTTCATCAAGATCAACCATGTTTTCGTCGATCCATTCCCGGTAAGGCTTCTGTTTCGCTATATCCATTTTGATTTCTTCGTCCGGAATAATTCTACCTTCTTCAAGGTCGACAAGCAGCATTCTTCCCGGATGCAGACGTTCCTTGTACTCAATATCATCAGCAAAGATATCCAGTGCCCCTACTTCCGAACCTAAAACAATCATGCCGCTTTTTGTAACATAATAGCGGGCTGGGCGCAGGCCGTTTCTATCAAGAATCGCGCCTACGTGACGTCCGTCGGTAAAACCTACCGCTGCCGGTCCATCCCACGGTTCCATAAGTGTACTGTGGTATTCGTAGAAATCACGCTTTTCCGGTTTGATGGAATTGTCGTTTGCCCATGGTTCTGGAATCATCATCATCGCTGTGTGAGCGAGGGAACGTCCGGAGAGGTGAAGGAATTCAAAACAGTTGTCAAACATCGAAGAGTCACTTCCATTTTTATCGATAACCGGAAGTACTTTTTCTAAATCATCATTAACAAAATACTCTGACTGACACATTTTTTCCCGTGCTTTCATCCAATTTACGTTTCCGCGGAGAGTATTGAATTCTCCGTTGTGGATCGTATAGCGGTTCGGGTGCGCCCGCTTCCAGCTTGGGAACGTATTCGTACTGAAGCGTGAATGAACAAAAGCAACGGCTGTTTTGAAATCCGGGTGGTTCAGATCGATAAAAAAGGAATCGAGCTGTTCCGGAATCAACATCCCTTTATAGATAATTGTGCGTGTAGACAAGCTGCAGATATAGAAATCCTGCGTCTTCATTTTCTTTGCAACTTCTATTTCTGTCTTTTTACGTATTATATAGAGACGGCGCTCAAACTCGTCCTGATCTTTTATGTCATCCGACTGGCCGATTATTACCTGACGTATAAATGGTTCTGTTTTTTTCGCTTCATTACCAACGAAAGAGTCATTGACAGGAACTGTCCTCCAGCCGATAAGTTTCTGGCCTTCTTCCTCAATGATGCGTTCGAAAATTTTCCTGCTTCCGCGGCGTTCATACTGCTCCTGTGGAAAAAAGACCATTCCAATCCCGTACTTGCCTTCTTCCGGAACTGTAATGTCTTCCTTATGGAACTGCTTTTGAAAAAAGCGGTGTGGAATCTGTGTTAGAATTCCTGCTCCGTCCCCTGAGCTGACATCCGCTGACTGGCCGCCGCGGTGCTCCAGGTTACAAAGAATAGTGATGGCATTTTGAACGATATCATGGGTTTTACTTCCGTTGATATTCGCAATCATCCCTATCCCACAGGCTTCATGTTCCTCTCTCGGATCATAAAGACCTTGAGCAGTAGGATATCCGTGTTTCATCATGATAACGTCCCTCCTTAAATTTTCAAATATGAACAAATGAAAGAATATACATTGAAAGTAATATTCAATCATTCATTCACATTTTTATCCCCTCTCGCATTTTTTCCTCTTTATGGAATGCTGCAAAGTGGTCATAAGCGAAAAACTCGACAATAAATGAATTTTTCTATCATGTCATTGAATAATACCATCTTTTTATGAAAATACAAAGGCATTAATTGGCACTTTTTCTTTATTTTCAGACTACAATCGTTTGCAAAGCCTTATAAAACAAGGCTTTTCGTGATTCGAAGCTTCGTAGATTTTCTACTAATGACTGCATAATTTTCTGGTGCATTCCACTGTTTTTTGTCGAGTTCCTTCATATTTAAATGACAAAAATAAATATCGATAATATAACAATCTAAGTCTCCTTTTTACATTATATGTAATTGAAATTAATAAAAGGATGTTTAATCACTTTGTATACATTTCTCTTTTACGTTCAATGAATACGCTTACATAAAATATGTATACACATCGACTTTCTTAAAAGCTGTGTTAAAGCATTTGTTGTTGATACATGTAGAAAACTCCGCATCAACTCGGCAGGCTTGCCGTGGAGGGAGAACTGAAGACAAGCCTTCGGAAAAGCGTCCGCCTGAAACGGGGGGTCATGTAACTTATTCGTCTTTTATTAAATTGCCTTTTATGATGAAATTGATTCCACTGGCAAACGTTAAGAGATATAACCGAAGTGAATGATGCCGCTCAGTCCGCGGTGGGATGTTTATTTTTTAATATTTCAGGAAACTTTATAAGAAGGAGGGATAATGCGATGAATAAAGAACTATATATTAATGGTCAATGGACGGGAAAAGCTCTGGAAACGATCGAAGTTTTTAATCCAGGCACTGGAGAAAAGCTGGGAACGGTACCAAAAGGCGGGCGGCTTGAATCGGAAAAAGCTGTTAACGCAGCCTCAGAGGCACTTGAAGCCTGGAAAGCAAAGACAGGCCAGGAGCGGGCAGGCTACCTGCGGGAAGTTTTTCGACTCATGCAGGAAAATACAGAAGAGATTGCCGAAATAATGACAAAGGAAAATGGGAAAACGCTGACCGATTCCAGGCAGGAAGTTACTTATGCCGCGTCCTTTCTTGACTGGTTTGCTGATGAAGCAAAAAGAGTTTATGGCCGGAACCTCCCCGGCAAGCACGAAAATCATCGAATTGACGTAATTAAGAAACCTGTAGGAGTGGTTGCAGCGATTACGCCGTGGAATTTCCCTGCTGCAATGATTACCCGTAAGCTTGCACCTGCGCTTGCTGCAGGCTGTACGATTATCATTAAACCAGCCTCGGCGACTCCTTATACAGCTATTAAAATTATTGAACTGTGCGAACAGGCAGGTATACCTAAAGGAGTAGTGAACCTGCTTACCGGAAGTGCTTCAGAAATAACAAAAGTATTTATGGAGGACAGCCGCGTTAGAAAAGTTTCCTTTACTGGTTCGACTGAAGTCGGTAAAAAATTAATTGAGCAGAGCGCCCATCAGGTGAAAAAACTTTCTCTTGAACTCGGAGGACACGGTCCGCTGCTGGTCTTTAATGATGCTGACCTGGATACAGCGGTCCGCGAAACACTCCGCGCCAAATTCCGTAACGGAGGCCAGTCCTGTATTGCAGCCAACCGGCTTTATGTACAAAGTGGAGTATACGCAGAATTTACAGAAAGATTCTCCCGCGAAGTTAAAAAAATGCAGGCTGGAAATGGAATGCAGGAAGCATCTGATATCGGAGCGGTGATCGATCAGGAAGGTTTCGATAAAGTGAAGCGCCACGTTGATGACGCCGTCAAAAAAGGCGGGACCGTAACAGCTGGAGGAAATGGTTCGGATCAGAACCAATCCTACTTCTACGAACCGACTGTAATTAAGGATGCCCACAATGAAATGATCGTCATGAAGGAAGAAACGTTCGGACCTGTGGCTCCAATACAATCTTTTGAAACAGAAGAAGAAGCGATCCGCCTCGCAAACGATACCCCTTATGGATTAGCAGCCTATGTGTTTACCGATAACGTCCGCACGGGCACCCGTGTTACAGAAGCCCTGGATTTCGGAGTAATAGGCTGGAATGACGGCGTCCCTTCCGCGGCCCAGGCTCCATTCGGAGGAATGAAAGAGTCCGGATACGGCCGTGAAGGCGGAGTAGAAGGCATAGAAGACTTCCTGGAAACAAAATATGTAGCTAAAAATATCGGCGGCTGATAATGATTACCAGCTTCCATTCTGAAGGCTGCCCCTTGCGGTGAATTATCGAAGGGCAGCCTTTTTAATTAGTGACGCCGGACCCGCGCCCATGGCCTGCCCCCTTCCCACGTCACCCGGAGCGGCACCTGAAAAGTTTCTTCAAGATTTGCTTCATTAATTATTTCTGCTTTTTCCCCGCCTGCGTGGACTTCACCGTCCTTTAGTAAAAGGGTGTGGGTTAAAGAGGGAATAAGCTCTTCCATGTGGTGCGTTACATATAAAAGAGTCGGTCCGCTGCTTCCCATCATTTCCTCCAGCGTATCAAGCAGCTCTTCTCTCGAATAAAGATCCAGGCCCGCGCAGGGTTCGTCTAAAATAAGCAGCTTTGGATCAGCCATCCACGCTCTTGCAAGAAGCGTCTTTTTTCTTTCCCCCTGAGAAAAATGGGCCAGCGGTTCATTTTCCAGGTGACCTATCCGAAACTGATGCAGCAGGGTCCGCGCCCGGGTTTCGTCCGCTTCCGTAATTGGTTCATAGATGCCGATCGAAGCATGCTTTCCACTCAGCACGATATCTAAAGCTGTGGTTTGAATGTGCCCCTGATACTGCTGGTCAACGGCCTGGCTGACCCAGCCGATCGATTTTTTCAATTCCGGCATATAGGTTTTCCCATAGCGTCTGCCGAGGATGTCAACCGGGCCGCTGCCTGCTTTCGGCCACATCGAACCTGCAATTACTTTTAGAAGAGTCGTCTTTCCAGAGCCATTTAATCCAAGAATTCCCCAGTGTTCTCCTTGATGTACTTTCCAGTTAATATCCTTTATCAGTTTTTTTCCATCCCGCTGGACGGTAACATTATTCAAAGAAACAACTTCTTTCATACATCAATTCCTCCTTCGGTTTATTGATCCCATCCTTCCTGAAAATTCCTCTTTTAATGAAGGAATAGTCCAAATAAGTGAACCAATTTCATAAGTCGTTATATGAAAGGACTTCCCGAACATGGTGAATGATTTCCACTTCAGACGGACGCTTTCCGCGGGGCTTGTCTTCAACTAATTCTTCCAGTGTACAGCACTGGAAGAATGGATTTTCAGACTTCGCTTTATCCCGCCGGAGCCGCCATCTGCCGTTTCAATCACCTGATTTCATATACGAAATTTCCCATTATAAATTGATAAATTGTTCGTTAAAATAACTTGAAAAGTATATTATGAAATTGATTCAAGTATTAAAAATAGAAAATGTGCAGTGATTTTTCCTTCAAAGAACGATAGAATAAAAACATAGTTCAGCAGGAAGAGGTCCTTTAATATGCATATATTTTTTCAAGTTGTTCTTCCAGTGCTGCTTATTTTCGGTGCTGGGTTTGCGATACAAAAATGGAAACAGGTTGATATAAAGCCGGTTTCCGTAGTCGCTCTTTACGTTGCAACGCCTGCTCTCGTTTTCCAGACGTTTTACGATGCTGAAATCGACAGCCAGTATTTATTTATGATTATCTTTTCTTTCGCCCTTCTCGCTTTGTTAATTCTTTTTAATAAAGCAGCGGCAAAAATAGGTGGAAAATCGGAAAAGAAAGAAACAGGGTGGATTCTCTCCACCGCTTTCATGAATGCCGGTAACTACGGGGCTCCGATCATTCTCTTTGCCTATGGGCAGGAAGGGTTTGCCTATGCGGTTTCATTTATGGTAATCCAGGCGATTATTATGAACGTGTTCGGAATCTATTACGCCGCTAAAGGCTACGCAGGAGCAAGGTACGCGATTAAAAGCATTTTAACGATGCCCGTCACTTATGCCCTGCTGCTTGCAGTACTTTTTCAGGCTACTCCGCTTACCATGCCGGAAAGTCTCACAGGATCTGTCGATATTGTTGCTGCGTCGGCCATTCCGATCGTGATGATTATTCTTGGCATGCAGCTGGCTAATATGAAACTCGGTCATTTTGACTGGCCGTCTGTTTCCTACGGTGTAGCGGTCCGGTTGTTTGTGTCTCCGCTGCTTGCTTATGGATTAACTCTGATTATGCCAATGGATCCGCTCCTTGCCAAAGTTTTGATCGTATCTGCAGCTATGCCTTCTGCTGCGACGATTGTGATGATGGCTGTCCAGTTTGATAACCAGCCGCGTTATATCTCGAGTGTAACGCTCGTTTCGACCTTATTAAGCGTTATAACGATAACCGTGCTCCTTGCCTGGCTTGGCTGATTGATCACTAACCGGAAAAGAAAGCGGCATGACGGAAATTTTCGTCATGCCGCATTTTTGTGTGCAGAATTAGTCAAAGGTTGTTTTGTGAATACCTCAACCTTCTTTCTTATAACTAACTATACCAGCAGAGCTTTAGACATTTGATTTAATAATCGCTGTTTCTATTTTACAAACATCGGCAGCTGATTGTATCCCATTTCCCGTACGTAGACGAACAGGTTTCCTTTATGATTGATTTCGTGATCAACTGCCATTTCAATCACTTTCCAGGCAGGCACTTTCTTTCCAATCATTTCTGTCAGATCAATGGTTTCATCAAGAGCGCTTTCATCAAGCGATTCAATCAGACGAACGTCTGCCTGAGTGTAACGCTCAGCGAGTTCATTTAAAGACACATTCTCTGTATCTTCATGCAGATTTTCGGGATTTTTCCCGGCAGCTGTAGATACAAACTGATGAAAGGCTGTCAGCATATGTACCACGAGCTGCTCTGCCGTCATTGATGTAGAAGTTGGCTGGTAACCATAATGCTCTCTATCAATCTTTTCGACAAGTTCTTTTGTGACTTCCCGGTGAGCTAAAAAGTATTTTTTTAAATAAGCGGCGTTTTTATACATAGTATCTCTCCTTTTTGGATAGTCTGTAAAAACGTATTCCCGTTTTCACCGGAAAGATAACCCATGAAAATAACTTCTCAAAAAGGCTGGATCCGAAATATATTTCCGGATACAGCCTCCTGAGCCGGCCTGTCGGCGTATCTGAAACTTTCCTCAGATCTCTGCAGCTTATTGAGATATTTTTATGAAAGCTTTTATTTATCGTGCTTGGAGCCCCAGCTTTCAATATTTTTAATTCCTTTTACGCTGTCACGATAGAACGTCGGATCGAGTCCTCGTCGTTTTTGATTCTGGAAGTGACGAAGCGCTTTAATTGCTACATGACCGAGCAGAAGCACCGCAACCAGGTTCACAAGTGCCATGGAGCCCATAAACAGATCGGCCATCGCCCAGATAATCTCCAGATTTGCTGTAGCTCCTACGAGAATCATCAATAGGAAGGCGATACGGAAAAGAAGCAGATATATCGGTTTTTCCGACATGAATTCAATGTTAACCTGTCCGTAATAATAATTACCGAGAAGAGAACTGAAAGCGAAAAAGAAGACAGCTATCGTTACGAATATTGCTGCACCTTCCCCTACATGTTCAGTAAGGGCGGCCTGCGTCAGCTGAATACCTTCCATATCCCCGACCGTGTAAACATCTGTTAACAGAATAATAAACGCTGTCGCACTGCAGATAACAATCGTATCTACGAGTACACCAAGAGACTGAACAAGTCCCTGCTTCACAGGATGGTTTACGTATACCGTTGCTGCCGCGTTTGGAGCACTACCCATACCAGCCTCGTTGGAAAAGAGACCACGCTGTACACCGTTCATAATGGCAGCTCCAATCCCGCCGCCTACTGCCTCTTCCAGCCCAAAAGCACTGCTGAAAATAAGGGCAAAAATTCCGGGAACCTGATCAAAATTAATGATCATGATAATAATTGCACCTACTACATATGTAATCGCGAAAATAGGTACAATAATTTCAGCAACTACGGCGATACGCCGGATGCCGCCGAAAATAATGAAGGCCATGATAGCGGCAATAAACACCCCGACAGCAATATCCGGAACATTAAAAGCTCCAACAAAAGCATCGGAAATCGTATGGGTCTGCACGCCATTAAAGATAAGGCCGAAACAAAGCACAATCAGGATAGCGAAGAGCATCCCCATCCATCGGGAGCCGAGCCCCTTTTCCATATAATAGGCAGGTCCTCCGCGAAATCCGTCCTTATCTTTTACTTTGTAAACCTGTGCGAGCGTGCTCTCAACAAAACCGGTTGCAGCCCCGATCAGCGCCACAATCCACATCCAGAAGATCGCTCCCGGTCCGCCGACGGAAATAGCAATCGCTACCCCGGCGAGGTTACCGGTACCAACACGTGCGGCTGTACTGATAGCAAAAGCCTGGAACGGCGTCGTTCCTTTTCCTTCTTTAAAGGAAGTACGATCCGTACCTTTAAACAGCTCTCTTATCATCGTTGGAAACAGACGGAATTGGACAAAATTCGTGCGTATAGTCAGAAAAAGCCCCAGACCGAGCAGAAAAATAATCAGTATGTACGTCCAGAGAAGGTCGTTTCCCGTTTCAATGAGACTGCCAAACCAACTGTCGACTGTAAACCAGTCTGCCATGTTAGGTCCCCCTTTTATTTAATTTTATTGGTTTTTTCCCCAGAATAGTATAACATAAACGGTTTTATTGTTATTTGTCTTTTTTGCGATGAGCCTTTTCCAACATTCCGGCTCACAGCGCAGCCTCCAGAAATCAATCATTCAAAACCACCTGTATTAATACAGACCTGCCCTTCCTCATTATCACTTCCTTTATAACGAACAAATTTACATTCGTAAAAGCATCCGTCAGAAAATATTCCTCTGTTATAATACAAAACTCTCTCTTTTCTGTCCGGGCTTGAAAATAGAACATCTATATATGTTGAACTTAATAATTAGGTTCCGTTTCTGTAACCAGACGATTTCATTTCCCTGGGGACGTTTTCCGGGCGGGCCGGCCTCAGCTAATCCCTTCCTTCCTGCGGTCGGGAGGGATGGATCTTCTGCTCGTCCTTAATCGCCCCGGAGTCGCCCCATATCCTCTTCCGCTTACGGTAAAAAGATAGAGAAGTATCTGCATCTAATAAAGAAAATTCCTTCTTGAAAATCATTCATACCACCTTTAGAGATAGGAAATTCCATTCCTGTAAAAGGGCTTTTTCATCCTTCATGGTGCAAGGCTTTTGCATGAGTGTCTCTGTTAAAGCTCCGGGCTCTTACGCACGTTTGGTGAAAACAAGATATATCTGACAAAAAAACTAATTTCACCCTTAAACATTCTATCGTTTAAGCCTGGGCCACCAACTTTTTAAGTAGACTTATCTTCTGTCATCGTAAGCCGGAAAGACAAGTTCCCCTTTTTCTCTTAAGAACCAAGCTCCGTGCTGTTATTGGATTGCCTGCTGTATTGGGAAATCAAAACGAAGCGGAAACATGCCCGTGGAAGAAGGAGATTGGAAGATCCTGCAGGGCGTAAGCCCATCCGGAAATCTCCTCCCCGGCAGGCCTGCCGGGTTGAAGCTAAGTTTTCTTATATATATCAACAACAGAATGCTTTAACAGAGCTTTCTGAAAAGACGAGAGAGGCTGAAAAAACAAAAAATGCCTTCATGACAAGGGTTGTCATGAAGGCATTCTAATGAACAAATCCGTGCAGAACATGTCGAAGCTGCTGTTTAGATTAACAGCAGAGTCCAGGCTATTCTTCTTTTATACGGTTAACCTGGCGATCAAGGGTAATATTTTTATCCTTACGGTCATCGATCTTCATGTGCGTGACGACCCGCTGGGCATTGTTTTCAATTTCGTTCATATGAATAACTTGAGCGACATCAAACAGTTTATCAATGTCCCCTTCCACAATCGTGGAAGTCGGCGTCACTTGATAATTCAGTCCATTCTGCTCTATTACCGCCACAGCACGCTCAATATCTCCGCTGAAACTTTCTGAATTTGTTCCTACTGGGACAACACTGATTTCAAGTAATGGCATTGTATTAAGCCTCCTTCATAGATATCTGTTCCTGCTTTATCTATTTCCGGATTTTCGGGCTGTTAAACATGCGGCCAGCTGAAGCCAGGACGTTTTCCCTTTTTATTCCGGAGGAGTAAACGTCCGTTTTGCCAATTCACTATCCATCATTTCAAACGCATTATTGTCGTCTCCAATACGTTTCAGACGCTGAATGAAAGTATCAAATGTCGCTTCTTCCTCCACCTGCTCTTCTATAAACCAGTTTAAAAACGTAAGGGTCGCATGTTCCCGTTCATCCATGGCAAGATCCGCCAGATTATAGATGCGTCTTGTTACTTCTTTCTCGTGCCCGAGCGAAGTTTCAAACGTTTCCAATATGGAAGAAAACGTGTTGGCAGGATTAGGCATTCCAGTAATTTCTGCGCGCTCTCCCATATCATTTATAAAATGATAAAATTTCATAGCATGAAAGTTCTCTTCCTCTGCCTGAACGAGAAAAAAGTTTGCAAAGCCGTCGAGACTTTCGTTTGAACAGTAAGCCGCTGTTGCCAAATAGACGTGGGCTGAATAAAACTCATAGTTCATTTGTTCATTCAATGCTTTAGTTAACTTTTCTGAAAGCATTCAAAAACCTCCTTTTTATAATTGCTTTCCTGCATCCACTCTCAACTTTAACAAAGGCGCAAGGATAAGAAAATACGCTTGCTGCTGTATGGCTTCCTCTTCCCTTTCAAAAAGCCTGCGGAAAGCTGTCTTAACAATAACAGAACCTTCCTTATAAAAGAAAAGATAACCATTCTCAACGCATCCGGAAACGAGGAGGGGGAAATTCCGGTTTTAATTGAGAATGATTATCAAATTCAATTGCTATGTTACTCTTTCTCTCTACCACTGTCAAGCTGTTCTGCTACGAATGATCTTCCGGCTCATAATAAAGCTGCTTCAACGGTTTAACAGCCGGCCCTTCGAGAACGCTTCCTTCTGTATCGAAGCGGGAGCCGTGGCACGGACAGTCCCAGGAGTGTTCGCCATTGTTCCAGTAAAGTTCACAGCCGAGGTGGCTGCACGTCGTATCAACTATGGTAAGCTTCCCCTTTTCATCCCGGTAGGCGCCCGCTCTTTTTCCGTCTACATGAACGACAGCCCCTTCCCCGGAAGTCAGTTCTTCCGGTTTTTTTCGGGAACGACGGTCCAGTTTTCCTTTGACAAAAGTTCTGGCTACATCCATATTTTCTTTTACTACGTTTTTCATGTCCGTAGATGGAGTGAAGCGGGACGGGGTATAGAGATTCGCGTAAGGGTTTCTTTTATCCACGATCCGGTCCGCAATAATCTGTGCGGCAGCCACCCCGTTTGTCATTCCCCATTTCGCAAAACCGGTCGCTACGAAAAAGTCATCTTTTCCAGGGGTCATCGGTCCTGCGTACGGTACTCCATCCAGTGTGAAAACGTCCTGGGAGGACCACCTGTAAGGAATGGACGCTACGTCAAAATGTTCGACCGCATAGTCCCTCAGATTCTGGTAGCTCTGCAGTGTATCAATCTGCTGGCCGCTCGTATGGCCTTCTCCTCCGATCAGCAGAAGCGGCTTTCCTTCGTGATCGAGCGCCCTTCTTAATGAGCGCTTTGGTGATTCTGCGTTGAGGTACATGCTCGGCGGCGGCTCTCCGTTCAGACGGACCGCAATGGAATAGGAACGCTCCACGTGCAGGCGTGCAACATAGAGTGCCTGCAGATCTTTAAACGGGTAATGTGTAGCAATTACAACGTGATCAGCCGTTATAACGTTGTCGTTTTCCGTTATAACACTCGGTTTCTTTCCCCGCTTTATATCTACGGCACGAGTGTTTTCATATATCGGCATATTCTCTACTTCCAGATACCGCAGCAGTTTGGACAAAAAACACAAAGGATGAAACTGAGCCTGATCGTGCATGACGAGAGACGCTTTTACATCGAAAGGAAGATCGTGTTTATCAGTCATTCTTCCATCCAGTCCAAGCTTTTGGTATGCTTCTGCCTCTTTTTCCAGCTCTTTTTTACCTTCTTCTGTAGTCGCGTATACATAGGAAGGCTGACGTTCAAACTGACAGTCAATATCAAGTTTTTTACTCATTCTTTCGATCCAGGCGATCGCGTCTTCATTTGCATCATAATAAAGCTGAGCTTTTTCTTCTCCGAACGTTTTTATTAAATCGGCATACTTCAAACCATGCTGAGAAGTGATCTTAGCTGTGGTGTAGCCTGTTGTGCCGCCCCCGACTCTCCCGCCTTCAATTAAGACGACGGGAATCCCCCGTTTAGCAAGAATAAAAGCCGTAGCGACACCTGCTATACCTCCACCAATTACACACACTTCTGTTTCCAGATCTTCTTCAAGTTCAGGAAAGGTCTGCATTTTCTTATTCATCCATAAAGAATTCGAGACCGGCGGCAGCTCTTTCGACATTTCAAATCCCCCCTTGATATAAAATACTATCGTACTTGTTTTATTCCCATACCCCTATTTCATGAAACGAAATAATTTGAAAATTCGAGATTTTGTGGTATCATGAAAACGCTTACAGATTTTTTACAGCACCACATATTAATCAGGAGGGTGATGATTGGATGAAGTATGCCGTACCAAATTCCAAAGACAGTGTCGTTCAGTTTAAAAAGAGATACGATAACTACATAGGCGGGGAATACAAACCGCCTGTGAATGGAGAATATTTTGAGAATGTTACTCCCGTAACCGGGGAAGTTTTTACCGAACTTGCGCGTTCGTCCAAAGAAGACGTGGAGCTCGCTCTTGATGCAGCTCACAGCGCAAAAGCCGAATGGGGCATGATGTCCGTCACGGAACGGGCCAACATTTTAAATAAAATCGCCGACCGCATAGAGGAAAACCTGGAAGCGCTCGCGGTAGCGGAAACATGGGATAACGGTAAGGCGATCCGCGAAACGCTCGGAGCAGATATTCCGCTCGCTGCTGATCATTATCGTTATTTTGCTGCTGCAATCCGCAGTCAGGAAGGGGGTCTCAGCCAGATTGACAACGATACGGTGGCCTATCATTTCCACGAGCCGATCGGCGTAGTCGGACAGATTATTCCCTGGAATTTCCCACTGCTTATGGCAGCCTGGAAAATTGCCCCGGCTCTGGCGGCTGGAAACTGTGTTGTACTGAAACCGGCCGAGCAGACTCCTGCTTCTATTTTCGTCTGGCTGGAAATGATTGCCGACCTGCTTCCGCCGGGTGTATTAAATATCGTCAGCGGCTTCGGAGTCGAAGCGGGAAAACCGCTCGCCCAGAACCCGCGTACTAATAAAGTTGCGTTCACGGGAGAAACAACGACAGGCCGTCTGATTATGCAGTATGCCTCTGAAAATATTATACCGGTGACGCTGGAACTTGGCGGTAAATCACCAAACCTCTTCTTTGAAGATGTTATGCAGGAGGACGATTCCTTCCTGGATAAAACGCTCGAAGGCTTTGCCATGTTTGCCTTTAACCAGGGGGAAGTATGTACGTGTCCATCCCGTGCTCTTATCGAAGAAACTATTTATGACAAGTTTATGGATAAAGCCGTGGACCGGGTGAATAAAATAGTCGTAGGAGACCCGCTTGATACCGATACGATGATGGGGGCCCAGGCTTCGCAGGAACAGTACGAAAAAATTCTTTCCTATCTCGACATCGGTAAACAGGAAGGGGCAAAAATTCTTTGCGGAGGCGGACCTGCTAAGCTGGAAGGACATCTCAGCGGCGGCTTTTACGTGCAGCCTACCATCTTTGAAGGCCATAACAAAATGCGTGTTTTCCAGGAGGAGATTTTCGGCCCGGTTCTTGCGGTTACCAGCTTTAAAACCAAAGACGAAGCTCTGGAAATTGCCAACGATACGCTCTACGGACTCGGAGCTGGGGTATGGTCCAGAAATATTAACACCGCTTACCGCTTCGGACGCGCCATTCAGTCCGGCCGGGTATGGACAAACTGCTACCATGACTATCCTGCGCACGCAGCGTTCGGCGGGTACAAAAAGTCCGGAATCGGCCGCGAGAACCACTTGATGATGCTTAGCCACTATCAGCAGACGAAAAATATGCTTGTCAGCTACAGTGAAGAACCGAAAGGATTTTTCTAAGAAAGGGATGAGAGACGATGACAGAACGAGCTACAGCTACTGAAGCAGCGCTCGATCTGATTGAGAAGTTGAAAAAACGCCATGGACCACTCATGTTTCATCAATCAGGAGGCTGCTGTGACGGCAGTTCTCCTATGTGTTACCCCGATGGAGAACTTCGCATCGGAGAACAGGATTTTTATTTGGGTGAGATCGGAGACACTCCTTTTTATATGTCGAAGGATCAGTACGAGTACTGGAAACATACGCAGCTGATTATCGATGTAGTCGATGGACGTGGCGGCATGTTTTCGCTTGAAGGTCCGGAAGGGAAACGCTTTTTAACCCGTTCGCGCGTTTTTTCTGAAGCAGAGCGAAAGGAACTGCAGCTGTAATCGGACTGGACAAGTCTGCTTACTTCCCGTATACTCAATTTCAACAACATACATTTATCCAGAGTGGATGAGAGATCTGGCTCGACGACTCCACGGCAACCTGCTTCGGCAAGGTGCCCCTCCCAGCAAAGCAGAGGCTTTGAGTGATGAATGAACAGGTACGGGTTTATCCCTGTTTTCATTACTTTTAATGAAAGCAGGGATTTTTTGTTCTTCTATTGGAAATGTATGTTGAATTTCTTTAAGAGGAGCGATTGTAATGAGCATGACATTCGGGTATTTCAGCAAAGCCGCCGCACCGGAAGTATTTTTTGAAACCGTCGCCGGAACACTGTCCAGAAAGATGAAAGACTACTTTTATGAAGTAGATGCAGGCCAGTCATTTTTCAACAGGAGCTTTTTTATTACCGTTCAGGGAGGCAGAGAAAGCTTCAAGCTCAATCTTACGAAAGAAAAATCTGCAGAGCTTCAGGATAAAGCTCCTTTTGCGCTGGAAAACTTTCTTTGGGGAGAACTGGAAAAACAGGGTCTGCCTGCTCACAAATTCCGCTGATAACCAGCATATCATTCCTCCTTTAAATAGAAGGCTGTATATGTTGAACTTAATAATTCGTTTCCACTTCTCTAACCAGCCGCTTTCGTTTCCATGAGGACGCTTTCCGGGCGGGGCCGGCCTCAGCTAATTCCGTGGTCCCTTCCGCAGGGCGTAATGAGGCTGTCCTTATTTCCCCGGGAGATGCCCCATGTCCTCTACTGCTTACAGTAAAAATACAGAGCAGGAACGATTCACTTTATATGCGTAAGAGCCACAGATATTAACACAGCCAAATAGGAAGCATGATTTAATCTTGCCAGACATTAAAATAAGGCTGTCTCCGATTTTCTCAGAGACAGCCTTATTTTACTTTGTTAAAAGTTTTCGTGTTTACTCGTTCAGCTGGGCGCAGAATCTTTTGAAAGAGAGTGATTCTCCTCCTTTAAATGATCCTTATGCCCCTGCTTCCCTCATAATATGCTGAACAAATTTCTGGATCCCGTGCTTCCGGGCGCGGGTCGTCGAAAGCTTCTGTTTAAGCTTTCCTTTTAAATTAACTGGTTTTTGATAGCCCTCATAAATCAGTTCCGTTTCATTTTCATTAATTTTAACGAGGATAAAACGCAGTTTTACTTCAAAAGCATTATCTAGAAGAAAATGCAGTTCTTTTTCTTTTCGGGAGGGCTCGTCTATATACTGAGTCGTTTCCACAATGTGCGTTTCTGTTTTTTTTCCGTCCCGGGATGTTTGACGATGCCTCGCCCCGATCGTATCCGCTTTCCCCTCAATTAGTTTGTGTTCAACGACCTTGGGCATTAATTTCGTTATATACTGATCCTGAAATATATTCCACACTACTTCAATATGGGTCGGGACAAGCGTTTTTTCCTTCCACTCCATAATGAATACGGCCCCCTCACAATCTTTCTTGTTCCTCTATTATCTGCTGAAGAAGGCTTGATATTCAAGCAGACTGTTTGTGTTTTTTTATGAGAAATCGCGGTTCAATATGAAGGAAAACGGTATAAATTAGGATTCCGCTATTTTTTCAGGGAGTTTCTAATTTCCCGAAGGAGAACCGTTTGTTCATCCGGCTCTGAAGTTTCTTTACGTTTAAGCGCCTGGTAAGCTTTCACAAAAATGAAAAGAGACAAGGTAATAATGCCGAAATCGATCAACGACTGTAAAAACATTCCGTAACGTACTTCCGCTTCTCCAATAATGACGGCAGCACTTTCAATATCGACCCCGCCAATAATGATACCGAGCAGCGGAGTCATTATATGGTTTACAAAGGCAGAGATAACCTGGCCAAAAGCTGCCGCAAAAACGACTGCAATGGCTAAGTCGACAACATTTCCTTTTACCGCAAACGCCTTCAGTTCCTTAATCATAAATGCTTTCCTCCATTTCCGCATATTCATGTCATTTTACTACATGAACTGCACGAAAATAAAGTTGCACAGCAGACAGACGATAAGATCAGAACCCTTTCAGAAGCTGCATTTTTTCTGAAATTCTGTTAACTGTTGATTTAATGCGTGGGAAAAGTATACACCTTCTCATACATTTCGGAGGATCTTTGTGCCTGCCGCATGTGTCCCGAAGCTTTTTGAAAGGCTCTGTTAAAGTTTTAACAGAGATACTCATGCAAAAGCCTTGCACCATGAGGCATGAAAATATCCTTCTATGGGAATGGAAATCCCCTTCTATACAGGTGGAATCAATAATGTTCAAGAAGGGGGTTCTTTAATTAGAAGGCAGATGATGATCGGTCTTTTATACCGTAAGCTGGAGTGGACATGGGACGACTCCGGGGCGATCAAGGACGAGCCGAAGATCCATTCCGCCCGACCAAAGGGGGGACGGAATTAGCTGAGGCCGGCCCGCCCGGAAAGCGTCCCCATGGAAACGAAAGCGACCATTCATTGCTTATCTGTTTTATTTTCAAGGTAGCTTTTCGAAAAACACAAAAAGCTGCCCGAAAAATCGGAGACAGCTTTTTGTAATGGAGATATTTTTTTAAATCGATTTTTGACGGCACTACTGCTGTTAGAAAGTGATGGAGACGTCTGCGTCTTCTGCGAAAGACAAATATGTTACCGCTCCGCCGACTTCTATCCCCTCAACAAAATCTTCCTTAGCAAGTCCCATGACGTCCATCGTCATCTGACAACCGATAAACTTCACACCCATCTCCTGCGCCATTTCAATTAATTCCGGGATTTCCGGGACATTTGCTTTTTTGAATCCTGCCTGGAAATGCTCTTTTCCTTCGGGCACAGCAAGCTGTTTATGGGCTTCTTTATGAATCAGATTCAATCCTTCAAAAGTAAAGAAGATCTGTACTTCGTGATCGGAAGCCGCTGCTGCTGTAGCAATATTAAATACTTTGTAGGCATCAAAAAGACTACCATTACTTGCAATAATCGCTGTTTTTGTCATTATTTATTCCTCCTCGAATTATTTCCAGGCGTTCATTCCGCCTTTGACATTAGTAACCTTAGTAAATCCCTTTTTCTTGAGCATTTTTGCTCCACGACTGCTTCTCATACCGCTCTGACAGATCAAAATTACCTCTTCTTCTTTAGATAACTTCTCTGATTTGCTTCCGAGCTGATGAAGCGGAAGATTTTTAAACGGACGTATGTGATTGTTTTTGAACTCTGCGGGCGTGCGTACATCGACGTATTGACTACGACGCTCTTCAAGTTTTCCTTTCAGTTCTTCCGTGGAGATACTGTTAATACCTCTGGAAGAAAACTTATTCCAAGAAATAAGAATAACTGCTGCAATAATGACACTGATTAATATTTCCATCCTGTTCTCCTTTTCATCAAAATACATGTACGGGTATATAAAAACGTAAAAAAGAGGATTTAAATACCTATATGGGTATATTACTATTCCTTGATCTCTCTGTCAAGCCATTCGGAATCAATAGCAGAAGAGCAGGCGGGAAGCATAGTTTTACATGCAAAAAGCCGTCCGTTTATGCCGGACGGCTTTTGCTTTTATGAAGATTCTTTAAGGGGGAAATCTTCATGAAAAAGAGGGAGATTACTTTTTCATCTCTTCTTACAACTCCAACAGTAACAGAAATAAGTTAAGAGATTGTTGTATAAAAGTAAAGAAAAACATAAGAAATGTGAAAAACCTTTATAAACTTGAGACAGACAAAGGTTTTTTACGAGTATCGTTGTGCATTATGGTGCTTTTATACTTCAACCTTTCCATTCTGCTGCCAGATTCGCAGCAGCTCGTGGAGCATTTCCGGAGTGTGCACGAAGGCATTTTTTTTATGAAGCCTTTCTGTCCGCTGATGAGGGTCTTTTCCGAAAGGCCCTACGTTCAGCACAGGTGCCTGCAGCTGACGCATTTCTTCAAAAGGAATAGAATATCCTTTTCCCCAAAGAGGGGTATTGCTTCGGTACGCATCCAATTCTGCTTCCGGCTTTTGATAATTCACGTAGCTCAAATCACATATACCGTTGAAGTAATGAATATGTTCCACGTGAAACCCTGCGGCAGATGCCACTTTCTCTATACCTTCTACGCCTTCTTTCACGCCCTCTTCGTGGGAAGAATTCACTGGAGGGTAATATGGTGGAGCATAAAAGACGATAACCGCAGGCGCAAGCTCAGGACAGAGAAGCATCCACTCCCCGGCCAGCCGGATGGACTGCTCCCGATCGTCCCAGGTCTCCACTTCAAGAATGGTTCTGACCGCTTCTTCCATCATCGAATCGCTGAACTTCTCCTGAACATACTTGTAAAGGTCTTCATAGCGGATGACTTTTGTATCGCCGACGCCTCTGACATCTTCCCGTTCACAAAGCTTACGGTAATCATTATTGCACCGCTCCATCGCTTTTTCTACCACTTCTGTAAACGTGTCCATAATGGACGCCGCATCTTTCTTCATTGTAAAAACATTATAAAGTGACGCAGCCCGGTAGGGGGTCTGTGTTGAATATTTCAGTTTCAGATCCCGGAGCTGCAGCGAAACAGGCAGCGGCGTCGTTTCTCCCAGATCCTTTTCCCTGAACGCTGGATTCCATTCCATTTCCTGCGACACAAAGGAAGACATATAAGTTGCTGTAATTCCGCTCAGTGGTTCACCGACATGCGTTTCTTTACCAAAAAATAAGGCAGCAGGCATGATTTTTCCCATGGAGCCGGAGTAAATGTAGTGCGTATTATCTCCCGGATGCTGGGTGAAGGACGGTTCACTGTTGAGAAAAAGAGAAAAATCGAGATCGTACTGCTGTTTCAATCTGAGCAGCTCCGGTACGACAGTTCTCATACCGATAGAATCGACTTCCTCATCGGGCACAGTAACAATAAGCAGGTTCAGTTTCCACTCTTCCTCTATTGCCTGCTCGATCGTATGTAAATGAAGAACCAGCCCCATTTTCATGTCCATTGTTCCTCTTCCGAATAAATACTCGTCCGACTCAAGATCAACACGCGCTGCTTCCGGAAGGGTTTCCGGCTCTTCGTGAAGCTTCAGCGTCAGCGCTTTTGGATCAAACGCCAGCGGTTCAAGATGGCCGTATTCCTCTGTCTGCACCGTGTCAAAATGGCTGAGCAGCACAATGGTTTTTGTCACTTCCCGATCCGGATGACGATAAAGCGCGGTAAGCGATCTTCTCCCTTTGTCCGCATCATGCATTACCACATGATCTTTATGGTGCTTAAAATAGGGCAGTGTCTTCAGCTTTTCCTGAAGCTTGACCGGAAAGTCCTTTTCTCCCTGGGAAAAAGTCCGGCTTTCCCACCCGACCATTTCACATAATAATTCCTCCATTGCTTCTGATGTGTTCCATAGCATATATCAGCCCTCCAGTTTATCTATTTTTTTCTCTGCTCTGTTCTCTGACGAGTTCTCTGCCCGGGTGCCGGTTTTACTGAATGGCTGCCTTGAAAATAAAGTAGATAAGCGATAAGCTTGCGCTTTCGTTTCCATGGGAAAGCTCCTCCCGGGCCCGCGGCCTCCCTTGCGTCCGGGAGGAGCTTCCCGCTTTCTTTTCCGCAGGCGTCTCTGCCCCCTGGCTCTGGTTTCTACCTTGGTATCTTCTTGATTCAACCAGCAGGCTTTCTTTATTGGAGAATCAAAACGAGGCGGAAACTGCCCTTAGAAGAAGATTGAAAGAGCTCCCGGAACATCACCCCGAACGGCAGAGCTGAGGCGGAGTTTTCCATAAAGAACGTTATTTAGAATCTAAAGAAAAAGAGTCTGCCTGCAAACTGCTCCTGCCTTATCTCTATAATAACCTATAATATATTTGTTCCTCCCGTATATATTAAAAAAATGACTCCTGCCAGGAGCACTATCTTCTGGGAGGGTCAAAGCGCATGCCAAAGCTGTTTCATCTTTTCTGCCTCCTTTACCCATCTATTCGTACTATAACAGGATTTACAGACCACTAACAGCAGGTTGTATTCTTTTCAGGTTGTTTGTAAAGTATATTGAAGAGAGTACACAGGAAAGGACGATAGCAATGGGAAACTTTTTAATAAGGCCGGCTCGCCCAGCAGATGCAGAAGCTGTCCGGGAAATTTCATGGATTACGTGCGAAGAGGGGTTTGGACTCGCCACCCCTTCAGAATTTTCCCGAACGATAGACATGGAAAGAAATGCTATTCAAAAAGCAGGAAGCTCCCCGGCCTGGTCACGCTTTTTAACAGCAGAATCCGAAGGGAAGATCGTTGGATTTCTGCATTTCATAAGGCGCACTGAAGATAAATACCGCCATCACGGCAGCTTTGGCATGAGTATCCTGCCAGAATACCGTTCTCACGGTATAGGGGCATGTCTGCTCCGGGAACTCATCGGATGGGCTGAACAGCAGCCGGGTCTGGAAAAAATCACACTCGAGGTGCTTGCCGGAAACAAGTCCGCGATTCATCTCTATGAAAAATTCATGTTTCAGGAGGAAGGCCGTCTGCAAAATCACGTTTACTTTAAAAAAAGTTTTGATGATCTGCTCCTTATGGCTTTATTTGTTTCCTATACGAATTTAGAAAATCCAAAATCCCCCGCTGATTAAGTGACCGACGTTTAAATCAAAACAACGATGGGAAGAGAGTATTATAAATTCAACAATGACACTGGTAAATTCCAAAATTGATTTTACTATTTAGAAATCCCCCTTCCGGGTTCAACGCTGATGAGAAAATCAGCTGTTGAAAACCTCGGGATATTTTTGGATGAAAAAAATTTAGCAGCGTCATTTATAAAAAGGAGCAGATAATAGTGGCTGAATATCGTTTGAACGAATTAGAAATTGGTAAAAATTATAAAGCAAAAGAAATTGACAGCTTTGTTTCCACAACGGACGTAGTTGTTCTCTCTTCCAATGAGGAGCAGCTGTTCACAGAACCGGAGCGGGAATACCGCGTAGCAGGATCCTATAATGGTTTTTTCGAACATTCTTCTGAAGATGGGGAAAAGTACTACCGTAAAAAACGTGCCTACGTAATCGAAAAAATATAAGAAATTCATCCAAACTGTCCCAAAAATTATTTTTGGGACAGTTTTTTTATTTTCCTTTTTTCAAAGCGTCAATCTTTCTCGCTAACCTGTCCATTTTCTGTTCATGCCTGATCAGCAGATACATCGTCACAACTCCCGGTAAAGCAACGTTTTCAAGCAGCAAAGTCCATTCATAAGGCATCATACTGCAGCTTCCTCCTTTGCTTTTAAGGTTATTCTTCAAAGAGGAAACCGGGCCCGCTTTCACAACCTCGTTAAAATCAGGACTTGTGTGATTGTCCATTCTGGATTAATATAAGAACATACGTTCCTGTTTCGGTTGTAATGTTCTGCCGCTGTTCTCCTTTATCTGGTAGCAGCTCAGAAGGGAGGATCTCAAAATGATTGATAAAAAGCACCTTTCTCTTCATGAAAAAAAGCAGCTCGAAGCTTTTGAACAGGCCCATCCGCTCCTGTTCCAAAATCCGCTGATCCGCTCTTTTTTTAAAAACAAGGAACATGTTTATTTATTAATTCAATACGTTACACATTCGACCGAACAATCAATGCAGGCTCTGGACGAAGCCTTTCGTGATTATTATACCGGTGTCAAACTCGTTCATTATCTTTCCCAGACGCTTCACTGGAAGGCCGTGCATTACGATAAGCGGCTCCGGAAAGAAGCGGAGCGGTTTCCGCTGACAGAGGAGGAAGCACTGATGACGAGAGAACAGCCGTATACGAAGGCAGAACTTCCGTGGCTGGAAGAACTCAAAACTCCTCTGACTGAAAAGCTTGGAGATGAACAGATCCTGCGGGCTTTCAGTCAGTTGACACAGCGTCAGAAGCAGGTTCTCCAGCTTGTCTATGGAGAAGGACACACCCTCACCGAGACAGGCTGTCTGCTCGGCATTACACAACAGGGGGCTTCCAAAATTCATTATGCCGCTCTCTGTCGTTTAAGAAAAATATTGATTGAAGAAAAGGAGGAATCTAGATGAAGGAGTGGAAATCGCTCGTGGAACAGGCAAAAATGGGGGACGAAGAGAGTAAAATGCATATCATTAATATGCTCGAACCTAAAATAAATAAATCCCTTCTGCAGACGAAGCCGCAGGAAAGAGCCGATTTAAAGCAGGAACTGGTCGTCAAAACCCTGTCGGTGATCCAATCGTTTGATACTCGTTCGGTACCTGGTTTTTGGCGTTTTATGTACGAAATAGAGAACAATGCTCCCAGACCGAAAGCTGCGGGTAGGTAAAAACGTCATCTGAAAATTCATTCTGGCGGCGTCTTACGGAAGGAGAATTAGTGTGAAGTCGAGCAGGATAGCGCCCGCCTGCATTGGAAACTATTACCCGGTTTGAACGCGGCCGAAAAACAGTGTCTTTTACATTGATTTATTTGTATACCGGTTTGGGAGCAGCCGGTGCATGTATTAAATCCAGGTTTTCAGTAGCTTCGAAGAAAAAGGCAGGAATTCCTGGATCCGTATAAAAATTTTTCCAAAAGAAGCGGAGTTTCGATAAACGGTTCTGAAGAATGGTCTTTCTGGATGAATGACCAAAGAAAAAAAGCCAGCCCGGAGGCTGGCTTTTTGCTGTTACTCTTCGTCCACAAGCTCATAAACGCCATCTTCATTATGCGTTTCCTGACCCGTAATCGGCGGATCGAATACGCATACCATGCGCATATCGGAGAACGCACGCAGAAGGTGCTCGTCGTGCTTATCAAGGGCGTAGATTTCATTTGCTTTAATCGGCCATACTTTGCCGTCAGCAACCGTCTCTACTTCGCCTTCCCCTTCGATGCAATAAACAGCTTCCAGGTGATTCTGATACCAGATGTGAGTTTCTGTTCCTGCTTTAATCACTGTATCATGCACCGAGTAGCCCATTCCGTCTTTTTTAAGAAGCAGACGGCGGCTTTCCCAGTTATCTTCTTTAATATGCTGGTCGGAATCAATAACGTCTTCGAGTCGTACTACTTTCATGGTGATGTCCTCCTTCAGTTCCTTCAATGGGATAATTTAGTTCGTTACAGCTTCTTTCTTCAGATTCATTGATTTCAGCGCATCCTGGATACTGAGTTCAATAATCTCGAGTCCGGCCTGAAGACCTTCCTCATCAATGTTGATAGGTGGGAACAGCTTGAATACTTCATCGTGTCCACCCGCTGTTTCCATAATCATATAACGTTCGAACGCATGCTCCGCTACTTTTTCACTGAAGCCTTCTACGTCAGAAGCGATGCCCTGCATCAGGCCTCGTCCTTTCAGACGACCCTGCATTTCAGGATATTTTTCAATCATATTTGTCAGGAAGTCTGTTACTGTAGCAGCTTTTGCCTGAACGCTCTTTTCAAATTCCGGGTCTTCCCAGTACGTAAGTGACTCTGTCGCTGTCACAAACGCCATGTTATTACCACGGAACGTTCCGTTGTGCTCGCCCGGCTTCCATTTATCAAACTCCGGCTTAATGAGAGTAATCGCAAGCGGCAGTCCATATCCGCCGATTGACTTGGAAAGACAGACGACATCCGGCTTAATACCCGCAGGCTCAAAGGAGAAGAATGTGCCAGTACGGCCAACTCCAGCCTGTACATCGTCTACGATAAGCATGATGCCCCACTCACGGCAGATTCTTTCCAGTCGCTGCATCCATTCGATGCTTGCTGCATTAATACCGCCTTCGCCCTGAACCGTTTCAAAGATAACAGCCGCAGGTATCGCTACACCGCTTCCGTTGTCCTCAAGAAAACGCTCAAAGTAGTCCAGCGTATCTTTCTCATCGTTCACGAAATTGTCGTAAGGCATTGTTACAGTATGACTTAGTGGAATGCCTGCACCTTTACGCTTCATGGAATTGCCTGTTACAGCAAGGGACCCGATTGTCATCCCGTGAAAACCATTTGTAAAGCTGACAATGTCAGTGCGTCCAGTCATTTTCCGCGCAATTTTCAGCGCACTTTCCACTGTGTTTGTACCAGTTGGTCCCGGAAACATGATTTTGTAATCCATGTTGCGGGGCTTCATAATTACTTCATTAAACTTATCAATAAATTCCACTTTGGCATCTGTCGCCTTATCAAGGGAATGCGTAATGCCGTCATCAAGAATATAGTCTACGAGCTTCTTTTTCATTGCAGGCTCGTTGTGTCCGTAATTCAATGCACCGGCACCGGCGAAGAAGTCAATATACTCATTTCCATCTTCGTCCCAGATTCTATAGCCGCGTGCTTTCGTAAATACTGCAGGAAAGCTTCGTACATAGCTTCGTACACTGGATTCGTGGTCTTCAATAATTTGCAGTTTCTTATTCATGGATCGAGGTCCTCCTAAATTATAGTTAGAAACCATTGTTTAAATCGGCCGGTTTACATCAGCTGCCCGGCAGCCTGTCTATTTCGTTACTTTTCTATTTCTTTAAAGGTCCAATTCGGTAAGTGTACTCAGCATCGCCGTCTTCCGGAAATACATCCGCAGGGAACGTTTCCCGTACTTCAAAAGAAGTTTCATATTCCTTTGACAGTTTTTTGAAGAGGGACTGGGAAGCTGTATTATCTTTTGTAATCGTCGCTTCCAAGTATTTAACGTCTTTGGTGACATCACGATTTACCAATTCTTCAAGCATTTTATAGCCGACACCTTTTCCGCGCTGGGAACTGTCGACACCTACCTGCCAGACAAAAACGACGTCCGGATGTTCCGGCTGGATAAATCCTGTAATGAAACCAACGACTTCGCCGCGTTCTTTCGCGACAACGCAAGTCTCGGAGAAATATTCTGCCATCATAATGTACTTATAGGCAGAGTTAAGATCTAAAGATGACTTTTTTGCCAGATTCCACATTCCCTGGCCATCTTCTTTAGACGGTTGTTCCAGTGTGAAACTTTCTAGAACAGGAGTAGCTGCTGCGACTTTGCTCATAACAAAAAACCACCTTTAATTATTTATTTATGGTGCATGAAGTAAGCGTTGTGCTACCTCAGCAAATAAGCTTCCGTTTTTTCAACACTCTTAATGATAGGGAGTTTCGCAGTGAATGGCAACCGGAGTTAAACGGCTTTAATATCCATATACATGTATGAATACAGCTTAATACTCCTTAGACCATTCAGCTTACAAATAACTCTGGTATTGTCCCAAATGCCTCGTATTTCTAGAAGCTCACTGGATTTTTTTACAATATTTTACTTTTTATGTATGGGATTTTCATCTGTTACTGCATCACCGCAGCAGTGGATTACCGGTAAATAGCCGCATTCCGCCCCCTGCGCGCGTGAAAAGCGCGATACCGCGATACAATGAAAGATAATGGAAAAAGGAAGCTCCTGGATGTAAAGAAAAGTCTGGATCGTTATAGGCACAGCGTTTGCCTTCCTCTATCTCGGGGTGATCAGCTATTACCAGCTGAAGCTGCTCGCGGAAGCGGGGATAACATTTTTAAGCGACCTTACATATAAAGAAGAAACCGTGGAATAGGTAATGGAGTATGAAATTTTCGAGGAAGTGTTTATTTTATGGAGGAAATCGATAAATATTTCCTTAGACTCCGGGAAAATGAAGAAGGTATTTATACGGCCGGCTATGAAAAATATGATAAATTCCTGAGCCCTTTCAAGTGCGGCCTTTACATCGTGCAGAAGTCGCTGCGCTTTACGACTTATTAAAAAGGTCCATATTCACCACACGGGGCTTGAAATTTAAGGAAGGAAAATTCTCACCGGCATACCAGAAGCGGATTTTCCCCAAAATAAAAACAGCGGAGACTGACAGAGCCGGTCCGACAGAACTCAAAATCCGCTGTTGTCTATTTTTTTACACGGAAAGGACAGCTTCCCCGAATGGGCTCGGCATCATCCCCTATAAAAAACTGCTTCCATTCGTTGTGTTCAGGATCGCCGTAATGACTAATGTCCGGATGTGTCGGCAGCTGATCCCATGCTTCTACCCGCTCCCGAACTTTTTCACGCGACATCAATCCTCCCGGTTCTGTGCCTTCGAGACCTTTGAATATTTTGCGCGGCTGAAAACCGAGAATTAAACTGTTGCCGAGATCACGGGTTTTCCGCTGCTTATAAGCCGGAGCGTTGCCGAATACAAATATCGGTTCCTGATGAAAGTGAAAATCCCACAAATAATGTTCCGGATCGGCAGGCTCCTTCCCGGGCCAGCTCATCTCATCCTGTTCGTGAAGGTACTGAAGCAGCTCCCAAAAATAACGGCGGTAATATTCAATGCTTTTTTCTTCCTTTTCCGGCTCTACGAATACAAACAGGCCGTGTCGGGAAGGATTCGGTTCTTCAAAGAGTTTCAGGAAGTCGCCGACGATACTGGGAAGAGCAGACCAGTCATCCCCAGGGAGACAGCCATACCGGAGTTCTCCTTTCTTCTCTCCTTTCTGTCCAAAGTAGCACGGAAAATCTTTTCGCGTCACAATATTATGAAACGTTTCGTATTCTTTATGAAACCATTCGGGAAGAGTATCTGCCGAAGCAATTCCTTCCTTCGTTAATAAATTCGAATAATTGGTTTTCATTGTTTCTCCTCGCTTTCCGGGCTTTAAAGACCCTTGTTCCCCATGCGCAGCACAGATAAACAGAAATTTTCCAGGATGAAAGCTGCCTTGAAAATAAATTATAGAAACAATAAACGTCCGCCTCCGTTTCCAAGGGGACGCTTTCCGGACGGGCCATCTGCCCTGCAGCTCACGGTAAAAATACAGGGCAGAACCTGTCTTCCAATAACGAAAACCTCTTCTTGAACAGCATTCATTTCACTTGTTATAGAGGGGAAGTTCCCTTCCTAGTGTCCTTTATGCTCTACATCCATTACTGACATGGTATTTTTCCAGCTAAATTTTCAAAAGATTTTTTTTGTAAAGCAGTCTGACCGAATTCAGTACAACAGCGGGCACGCGTTTAGGAAAAAGCCGATGTACATACAATTTAAAATAGGCAGCTCTTAAGTCATTCCACTGTGTACAGTCTTTTTCTTCATTGAACCTTGCTACGTCTATAATTTTCACCGTTCCCTCCGGCGTCATTATTAAGTTATGAAGGTGAATATCCGATGGACGAAGCTCTCTGGCCACTACTTCCTGCAGCGCTTTATCCACCTCGTGAATGACACTTTCAGCAATGAAAATACCGTGCGTCAAGCATTGAAAAAATGTTGATCCTTCAATATAATCAATGACAATATAATTTTTCCCTGAACTATAAAATACAGGAAAGGAATGAACATCGCTTAGTTTTCTATAAATACTGGTCTCCACTTCTGCCACCTCGTAGAATTCCGGATAATACACTTTTAATACCTTTAAGGAGTCTTCTATACGAAAAGCACACGCACTCCTTCCTTCTCCAATCAGCGAAAGTCTTGAATCAAAGCCTCCTGCCCTGTATTTATTTCCTTTTTTTGTATATGTCACACTTTCAGCCAGTTTTTTATAAAACTCCTCCATGTTTTTCATCTCTCTCCTTCGTCACATTGTCCCCGCTTCAGTTTCTATTCCCTTTTTATATTTTTATCAATCCGTCCAGGAACAGACATTTTCAAATCTGAATCGGAATAAGGCAGCCAGAAGACTTCCGAATCCCCCCTCTGTTATAACGGTTAATTTATGAATATTTACTTTCAAAAAAGGAAAAGGAAGAACCGTTATAACTATAAGCGTTACACTTCCGATTTCTCCTCCCTCCAAAAACTCCCACAGATTTTCAAACTTTTCCTTCTCCTATTCGTAGTACAATGAAGCAGAAATAGATAAAGGAGCTGGGGAACAATGAAAGATAATAAGACCTTTAATTTAAAGGAATTAAAGCAGTTGAAGATGGAAATGACGAAGTTTTTAATGAATTACGAATTTGCTATTGAGGAAATAACAACAAAAATAAATATTCTAAGCCAGGAATTTCACTATACGCATGAACATAATCCCATCGAACACGTTAATTACCGGCTTAAATCCCCAGAAAGCATTGTGAGAAAAATGCATAAGAAAAACCTTCCGCTCTCCTTATCAGCTATTCAGGAAAACATTACCGATATCGCAGGAGTACGAATCGTCTGTTCCTTTATCAGTGACATCTATGCCCTGTGCCGCATGCTGGAAAATCAGAAGGACATTAAGGTGATCGAAATAAAAGATTATATTCGTCAGCCCAAGCCGAGCGGCTATCAAAGTCTCCATATGCTCGTTAAAATCCCCGTCTATATGTCTGACTGCTCGAAAGAGGTGTGCGTCGAAATTCAGATCAGGACAATTGCCATGGACTTCTGGGCCAGCCTCGAGCACAAAATTTATTATAAATATAATCAGGAAGTACCCGGAAGTTTAGTAAATGAATTAAAAGAAGCAGCTGATTCTGCTGCAGCACTAGACCGCAAAATGGAAAAACTCCACCTCGAGATGAAAGAAATCAAGCTTCAGACAGAGGACGAGGAGGAAACGCTGGAACTTCTGCTTGCCAGCAACCGTTTCCGCCTCCCTGAAAGATTTCTTACTTCTCAAGGAATGATGAACCCGAAAAAGAAAGAATAAACCTGAGATTTACAATCGAAGTTCGACTTACTGCTCTGGAGGCTGACTATGAAATCCGCTAAATTTTTATTGATTAACATTCTTCCTATCCTTATCATTTTGAGCATTATATATACGGCTTCTTCCCAATCTTCCGAAGAACAGGATATTTCCCCTCTTCTTGACCGCGTAGGGGGAGAAGACAGTTTAAGAGGAACCCTTTCCGCTCTGAGAGACCGCCTTGCAGAATCTGCAGACCGGGGAATCGAGCTCGCAGCGGCCCATCCTTTTTTAAGTCTGGCCGGATTTGTAATTATCTCTATTATCTTATCCGTGCTTTTTTTCAGGTTTTACCGATCGTCAACTTCTCTTCTTAAAAAAACCCTGCTGGCCGCCGCCACGGCTGCAGCGTCAATCCTGTTTTTATCTGTTGTTCTCTTTGTTGCACGTCCGGAAACGATAGTCGAAGTTCTGAGGCAGTTTGCGTCTTTTGATCATATACGTGCATTACTGACAAGAATTGATTTTACGTACGCTGGTACTGAAATAAATCTGCAGCGGATGGGCTCAGATGGCCTGATCGAATTCTTTCTTCGCAAAGGAGCCCACTTTTTTCTGTTTGCTCTGCTCGGTTTTTTTCTTTACCTCGCATTTATTAAAATTACTGCCCGTACTTTTTTATCTTTCGTACTTGCCATGATTTTTGTTATTATGTATGCGGCTCTCGATGAATACCGTCAGACTTTTCTCCCTTCCCGATCCGGAATCTTCGCTGATGTCCTGCTGGATACAGCCGGAGGCTTCTTTGGAGCAGTATCAGGCTGGCTGAAAAAAGGAATCTCTAAAAAACTCAAATAAAATCTCCGGATGAGGTTTACCATCAAATTATTCAGGGTACAGTTTGACTTTTATTTGTAAAGCTAGTACCATGGTCTTACCGGGAAAACATTAGCGTTTCCTCAAAGCAAACAGATTTAAAAGAAAAATCATGCATGCTGTTTCTAACAGAAGAACTGAAACTATTTATAATTTAAAAAAACTGGTAACAGGTTACAGACATTAGTGCTGTTAAACAAAGCCGAAAAGAACGCCTTACATGAGGTGTGATCTTTTCGGCTTTTTTCGTTTCAAAATAGAAAGGAAGGTCAACATGAAATTTTTAATTGATCACAGAAATAACTTAATCCATAAAATTGTCTGTGCAGGAGACCGGTGCGGCTTCAACGATACCCCCGTAGCAGAAAGAGAATTCACCAACAGCCACTCCTATCTGGAACTTCTCCAGAAGCAGAAAGGTTACAGCAGCTGCGCTCACTGTGAGGCTGCTACGATAGCTCCTCTTTCTCCAATAAAAAACCCCCAGTAAAGAAGCACGGAAAAAATCCAGCAAAAAAAAGAAGCTCCCTTATGAAATAGAGGAGCTTCTTTTTTATAGAAATGAAGGATCGGATAAAAACCCTTTCCAGACGTAATTTTTTCGAACGACTCGAGACTTCCCCATCAAAGCTGTTTTTAAGTAAGGGGCTTTTTTTCGGGATCCAGAATTAAAACTACGAAGCCTTCATCCGTATCAAAATTCCAGTCTACAAAATATTCATTAACTTTCCGCTTCAGCGCCCCCTGAAGCGGCACTTCTTTCAGCACATCTCTCTCGAGAGGACGCTTAGACTGCTTCAAATCCTGGATATTTCCATTTTTAATAAGCTCTTTTTCTATCCGGACTAGAATGCCTTTACGCCTTACGAAAATGGTACGCTCGTTAAGCCAGTAGACCTCGGTTTCATCCGGAACTTTTTCCGCCCGGTCACTCGCAGCTTCAATCTGGCGGACGACTTCTTCTTTATTTACATCGTCCGGCCATACCCATTCTGTTTCTTCCGGCGCATTTCCTTCCCTAAGAATCCCCATGATGACGCCGGTTTCTCTTTCCAGATCCCAGTCTGCGTAAATTTCCTTCACATCCAGTTCTGCGATATTCCAGAGTTCTTTTATCATAACGTCTCTTAGTTCGCTTAACAGCATATCTCTAGTTTCCAGGACCCGCTTTGATTCATTCTGCTTAAGCAGAATTTTCTCCATTGGAGCGATAAAACCACGGAAGTGTACAGTAAAAAAAGGGCGTTTAATTGTGACAAAAACCGAAGACGGTCCTTTTCCAAAATGTGTTCGGAGAAGGGAGGAAATATATCCGCTGATTTCCGCTTCCATTGTTTTTTCTTTGGACATGAACTTTACTCCTTTATATCATTCTCAAACTTTTATCGACAGCACCTTTGAAACCTATGTAGTTCACACTTATACATTTATTTTACCCTAAGTTATATTATAAAACATAAAGCTCATAATAGCTAACAGATTTCTGATTTAATAGAGGAAGCATTCTTTCTTTTACTTCTGTTTTCGTTTCACGTGAAACAATCGTGTTTTTTTCCAAGCGAATTTTACAGGAGTTAAAAAATTCATTACGAATGCCAATTTATTCGTTATAATAGATTAACTGGATAAATGGCTCGTAAAAAACATGGGTGAAAAAGAAGGTGCTATCGGCCAAAAAAGTAGTAAAGGACTTATCCTGATCAGGGAAAGAGGAAACCATTTAATAAATGTAAATATTTTACTTTAGGGGGTATCTACTATGAGGGTCACACGCACGGGCAACATTCAACAGCTTTCTTTTATGCCGAGAATATTTCCAATCAACTGCTACCTTGTGGAAGAAGATGATTACTTGACCCTTGTTGACACAGCTATGGCTTTCAGTAAAGAGGGCATTCTTGAAACTGCTAAAAAAACCGAAAAACCAATTAAGCATATTATATTGACCCATGCTCATACCGACCATGTCGGAGGACTCGACAAATTAAAAAAGTCGCTCCCGGAAGCGACTGTTCACCTCCCAAAAAGAGAGCTGAAGCTCCTTCATGGCGACCGGACACTGAAAGACGAAGAAGAAAATTTCCCGATCAAGGGGGGGCTTCCTAAAAGGTTAAGAACGAAGCCGGATAAACTGCTTTACGACGGTGACCGCATCGGTTCGCTGAAGGCTTTAAGTGTACCAGGCCACACCCCGGGAATGATGGCTTTTCTCGATGTACGCACGAACACCTTAATTGCTGGTGATGCCTTTCAAACTAAAGGCGGACTTGCAGTAGCAGGAGTCGTCCGCAGAAGTTTTCCTTTTCCGGCCTGGGCTACCTGGAACAAAAGAGCTGCCTGTGTATCTGCTGAGAGACTGATCGCTTTAAAACCTTCGGTGCTGGCAGTAGGACATGGACCTCTGCTGGATGAACCATTGGAAGAAATGAAAAAAGCCTTAATAGAAGCTCATGAAGCACTCCAAAACAATGAATAGAAACCGGTTTGCCCTTTTGAGGCGTAGAACCCTTCATAAAAGGGTATCGTATTTAAGAAGAGCCAGAGGTGTTTCCGTTATGGAATAACACCTCTTTTTTCCTTGAATGTTTATCGTCAGTGGACATTATACATAAGTCTGTAAAGAATGGAGGGGAGAAGTATGACTGAGAATGAAATAACACTCGCTATTATCAAAGCTTTAAAAGAAGGCCGTAAAAAACAGTTTCAGGAAATTATTGATGAACTTCATCCTTACGACATTGCTCTCCAGTACAAAACGGTGCCGGCGAAACATAATCATAAATTCCTTTCATACTTATCCATCGAACAGCTCACAGAACTAATGGAGGAACTTGAACAGGAAGAGCAGCTGGAAGTGCTTGAGGCACTCGGTGCGAGAAGGTCGACTAAAGTTCTCGATCTGATGGAGAACGATGAGCTCGCGTCCTTCCTCTCAGATCTGGAACCGGAAAAGATTAAAGAACTGCTTGCGGATATGAAACACGAAGAATCTGAAACGGTCCAAAACCTTATGAATTATCCTCCGGAAACCGCTGGACGAATTATGAATAACCGGTTTGTATGGATTAAAAAACATTATACAATCGGAGAAGCAATAGATAAGCTGAAGCATTTCGTTGAACTTGCGGAATATCTGAACTACCTGTATGTAATTGATGAAGATAAAAAGCTGGTGGGCGTTGTCTCCTATCGGGACCTGCTCCTCGCAGACATTAATGATCGAATCGAAGACGTGATGTACAGCCGCGTTGTTAAAGTCGAAGTCGATACGGATCAGGAGGAAGCAGCTAAAATTATTAACCGCTATGATTTCGTTTCCCTCCCTGTTGTAGATGAAGATAACGTACTGCGTGGCGTTATAACGGTAGACGATGTTCTTGATGTAGTAATTCAGGAAGCGAATGAAGACATTGAAAAGCTGTCTGCTTCCGGTAAATCAATTGATTTCAACACTAAGCCGATCGTTGCTGCCTACCGCCGGCTTCCCTGGTTGATCGGTCTTCTTTTTGTCGGGCTGGTATCAGGCGGAATTATCAGTGGATTCGAGGATACCCTCGGTACCGTGGTAGCACTTGCCTTTTTCATGCCGATGATCGCAGGGATGACAGGGAATACAGGAACACAGTCCCTTGCTGTAGTCGTCCGTGGTCTTGTAACAGAAGATTTATCGATTAAACAGGTCGTTCATCTCGTGTTCCGCGAATTCTGGGTCGGCATCATCATCGGTATTACGTGCGGCTTCCTCATTTCGATGATTGCCTACTTCTGGCAGGGCAGCTTTATTCTCGGAATAGTCGTCGGTTCTTCCCTTCTTATAACGCTTATTATTGGAACGCTTGCCGGTACGATTATCCCGCTCATTCTTTATAAACTTGATATCGACCCGGCGATTGCTTCCGGTCCGCTTATTACGACCATCAACGATATTCTGTCTCTTCTTATTTACTTCGGTCTCGCTACAGCGATGCTGAGCCAGCTGACGTAAATTAAACGGAGCGTGAGCGCACTTCAGCTTATTTTAAAGGAAAGGAGACGGTTTTATGGCTTCCATCCCGCTGATGGTAAACCTGGATAAAAAAAAGATCGTCATCGTCGGCGGTGGAAGGGTGGCGCTCAAACGAATTGCAGTGCTGAATAAAAGTGAGGCCTTTATTACTGTTATCAGTCCGCACTTCCAGCCGGAAATAAAAGCTTTGGAGAAAGCAGGATTTCTTACCTGCCTCGAAAAAGCTTTCGCTCCGGACGATATTTCCGATGCTTTTTTAGTAATTATTGCAACAGATAATCCCGAAGTAAACGAATCAGTAAGGAACGCAGCGCCTGCAAACTGCCTGCTCAATGACGCCTCCTCTGCAGAATCAGGAAGTGTACAGTTTCCTGCGGCAGTGAAGCGGGGCCGCCTTACTATTGCTGTCTCCACAGAGGGAGCGAGTCCGAAGTTTGCAAAACACTTAAAAAAGGAGCTTTCTGAGCGTTATAACGAGGACTACGAAGCTTACATGGAGTTTTTGTTTACGGCCCGGCAGCTTTTGAAAAAAGCTGATCTTTCCTTCGAGGAAAAGGACATGCACCTGCAGATAATTCTAAGTAAATCCTACCTTGATCCCCGGGAACAGGAAAAAAAACTGCTGCAGCTCCGCGATCTTCTGTAAGGCTTTTTCACGCTGATAAAAAAGGGCCGTTTACTAATAGAAAGTCCAGTAGACTGCTGCCTTCCGTTAAGCGGAAGTCTGAAGATCCTTTAGAGCTTCACTGGAAAACAGCTGAAGATAAGCCCTGTATAAAAACTCTGCCAGTGAGCAGAGGACGGACAAAAGCCTGTTAGACAAATCCCCGTCTAACAGGCTTTTTAACACCTCGCGCGGCTCCGCGCGTGCTATCCAGACTGTCTCGATACAGCCTTTTGAGACAGCCTCTTCTTTTTATGCATGAAAATTGACTCCCGAAGTTACTTCTTCAATGATACCGGCACGGATTACGAAATCACCGAAACGCTCTTTCGGCTGCCGTTCTTTTGCATATTGATGCAAAATAGGCTTCAATGTGTCGAGGATTTCTTTCTCGCCAATATTTTCCCGGTACAGCTTATTTAAACGATCTCCAGTGAAACTTGCTCCAAGGTACATATTGTACTTGCCCGGCCCTTTGCCGATAAAGGCAATTTCGCCGAGTGCGGGTCTGGCACAGCCGTTCGGGCATCCCGTCATCCGGATCAGAATTTCTTCATCCCGCAGACCTGCTTCTTCAAGAATATCTTCAATTTTATCGACAAGCGTAGGCAGATACCGTTCAGACTCTGCCATTGCCAGTCCGCATGTCGGGAAGGCGACACATGCCATCGAATTCTGCCGGAGTGCAGAATTATGTTTTCCATCGGTCATCCCGTATGCTTTAACAAGCTTATTGATCGCAGCTTTTTTCGACTTCGCTACGTTGGAAATAATGAGATTCTGGTTTGGCGTCAGCCGGAAGTCACCTTTATGCATTTTGGCAATTTCACGCAGTCCTGTCATCAGCGGGTACCCTTCCGTATCTTTTATACGGCCGTGTTCAATAAACAGAGTCAGGTGCCATTTCCCATCACCTTCTACCCAGCCGTAGCGGTCGCCATTATCTTCAAAATAGTAGGCCCGTTCTTCTTCGAGGTCCCAGCCAAGGCGGTTATTCAGCTCTGCTTTGATCCAGTCCAGGCCGAGCCGGTCCACCGTATATTTGAAACGAGCATTTTTACGCTCGGAACGATTACCGTAATCCCGCTGAATAGTGATGATTTTTTCTGCCACTTCATGAATATGCTCCGGCCTGCTGAAGCCGATGACCCGGGAAAGCTGCGGATACGTATTTGTGTCACCGTGTGTCATGCCCATGCCTCCACCTACCGCTACGTTAAAGCCTCTAAGCTCGCCATCTTCAATGATGGCTATAAAGCCGATATCCTGGGAAAAAATATCAACGTCATTGGAAGGAGGCACGGCTACGCCGATTTTAAACTTTCTCGGCAGGTAAACAGGTCCATACATCGGCTCACTTTCTTCTTCACGGCTGTCGATAACTTTTTCCTCGTCGAGCCAGATTTCATGGTAGGCTCTTGTTTTTGGAAGGAGGTGATCGCTCAGTTTGTGAGAAAGCCGGTGCACCTCTGCATGAACGTTAGACTGATAAGGATTCGCAGCACACATCACATTACGGTTAACATCTCCGCAGGCCGCGATCGTATCCATCATCGCATTATTCATTTCCTGAATACTTTTCTTCATGTTCCATTTAAGAATGCCATGAGTCTGAAAAGTCTGCCTCGTTGTAAGTTTAAGCGTGCCGTTGCCATACGTGTTGGCAATCTCGTCCATCTTAAGCCACTGAGCCGGTGTCGCCACGCCTCCTGCAAGCCGTACACGGATCATAAACTGATAAGCTGGCTCCAGCTTCTGCTGTTTTCGCTCGTTACGCAGATCTCGGTCGTCCTGCATATAGCTTCCGTGGAACTTCAACAGCTTCGTCTGTGCTTCCGGAATTCCTGCACTGAGAGGATCTGCAAAATTTTCTTCCAGCTCCCCGCGCAGAAAACTGCTGTTTCTTTTTATTTCCTCCGTTTCACTTGGAGGTCCGTGTTCTGTTAGTTTGTTCTCTGCCATTGTTAAACCCCATTTCTACACCTGATTAATAAACGTCCCGCTGGTACTGTTTAGCTTTGCGCATGTCGGCCAGATACGTTTCCGCCTCTTCTCTGCTTTTTCCGCCTTCTTTTTCAATAATCGTCAGCAGGGCCTCATGAACATCTTTTGCCATGTACTGCTTATCGCCGCAGACGTAAATATTAGCACCGGATTCAATCCAGCTGTAAATTTCTTTTGCTTCCTCAAGCAGGCGGTGCTGCACATATATTTTTTCTGCGGTATCCCGGGAGAAGGCCACGTTCATCTTTGTCAAAACACCGTCTGTTCTCCATCGCTGCAGTTCTGTCTGATACAGGAAGTCGGTCATAAAATGCTGATCTCCGAAGAAAAGCCACGATTTCCCTTCCGCTTCTGCTTCTTCTCTTTCTTCAAGAAAAGAACGGTAGGGGGCAATTCCTGTTCCAGCCCCAATCATAATAATTGGCGTCGTATGATCTTCCGGAAGCTTGAAGCTCTTGTTCGGCTGCACGAAAACCGAAAGATGATCACCAATGCTCGACCTTTCTGCACATTGTACAGAACAAACTCCTTTACGAGAGCGGCCGTGAGCGTCATAACGCACAGCGCCGACAGTCAGATGTACTTCCTCTGGATTTGCCTCCAGGCTGCTCGCTATCGAATAAAGACGAACCGGTATTTTACGGAGTATACCGGTGAAGTCTCCCACGGATACGTTCCACGGACCGAAGTCTTTCACAAAGTCCACCAGATCTCTTCCTTCGATATACGTTTTTAATTCCTCTTTATTTTCCGGGAGGAGAAGATTAGTAAGCTTCTCATCATCGATCAGCCCTGCCGCTTTCTGCAGGAGCGATTTTGTCAGTGTCGTTATGTCGTACGTTTTGGTCAGAGCCTCACGCAGCGGAAGAACTCCGCCTTCTTTATTGACTGTAATCGTTTCAGCCGGATCCCAGTTCATGTCCTCTATCAGCTGATTAACAAGTTCCGGATCGTTTTCCGGAGCAATCGCCAGGCTGTCTCCGGGCTCATATACAAAATTGGAGCCTTCAAGATTCAGTTCAAGGTGGCGGGTTTCTTTATTGGAACCACGGCCGTTCAGATTAATATTTTCCAGAATTTCCGCTTTAAACGGGTTCTTCTTCGAATAAATCGGCTGGCCTGGGGTTTCCACGGCCGCTGAATCTGTATCCGGTGTTTTTTCCGGTACTGTTTCCGCAGCACCATTTTTCTGCAGTTCGGCTATCACTCCGCTGAACCAGGAGGCAGCTGGTTCTTCATAATCGACATCACAGTCCACCCGTTCGTGGAGGCGTTCCCCACCGAGCTCTGCCAGCCTGTGATCAAACTCTTTGCCTGTCTGGCAGAACTGTTCGTAGGAAGTGTCTCCCAGAGCAAGTACCGAGTAGCGGACGTTATCGAGCTTCGGCGCACGCCGGCTGTGCAGAAAATCGTACAGTCCGAGCGAGTTATCGGGAGGATCTCCCTCGCCGTGCGTACTCGTGATAATAAACAGGTCTTCCACATTTTTTATGTTTTTAGGCTTGAACTGATCCATATCGAGAAGTGTGACAGATAAGTCCTGCTGTTTAAGTTTTTCTGAAAATTCTTTTCCAAGCGACTCACAGTTGCCTGTCTGTGTACCGATCAACACCGTTATATCGCGCGTTTCAGCCTGCTGGCTGCTTGCCTGTGCTTCTTCAGGGCGGACGGGAGCCTCTACGTCCACCGTGGCAGCCGCTTCGGATACCGATGCGCCGGAATAGGCGAGATAGCCGCTGAGCCAGTATTTCTGGCTTTCGTTCAGTGTAGGGAGAAGTTGATTCAAAAGGTCTGTCTGCTCCTCATTAAAGGGGCTGTTAGTTGTCGCGAACTGCAAATTATCCACCTCTTCTTCGTAATGTGATAGTTACCGGCTTTCCTGTTTCCGGTAATAACGCTCTATTTCAACAATCATCGCACCCATTTTCTGAGACTCCGGCTGCAGCACATTGGTAATGCCCTGATTTTCCAGCTCTCCTGCTGTCACTTTTCCCACAGCAGCGGCAAGGACTCCCTCATGAAAAGCCGGGATCAGAGTGCTGTTTTCCTCAGAAAATAAGTTGATGACCTGTTTTTTACTTGTAAATAATACTGCATCCACACTTTGTGCTGAAATGGCCTCCCGCAGCCGGGTCACCGTCTCCTTTGGTGGAGCTTCATGGATATAAGGCTGCGATAAATAAACGTTTCCGCCGTCTTGCTCGAGTTTTTCTTTAAGCCGCGCATCGTCCTGATTGTAGGCTTGTAAAAAAATACGGTTTTCAGGGGCTGATTCTTCTGAAAACGCTTCGAGAAGATTGTTCATCGTACCGTCTTCCGAAAGAAGGTACGGCTGCAGATCGTTTTCTTTAAGCCATTTCATCGTTTTGCTGCCGCGGATTACGAGTTTCGTTTTCTTCAATTTACTAATAAATGCCTCAGCCAGACCTGCCTTGGAAGCTGATTCAGCGAGTGTCCTGGCTCCGATTCCTGTTGTCAGAACAGCCCATTCAAACTCTTCTGCGAGAAAAGTTTTCACGTTTTCCCTGCTCGTCTGTTCATCCAGATGCTGCTTTCCCTGAATCGAATAAACGACGGCTTCTCCGCCTTTTTTCTCCACCATCGTACGAATTGCATCCGACTGGCGGTCAGCTGCGATCGCAATTCGTTTTCCGGTTAAATCTTTCATCGGCTCTCTCCTTTCCCGACGCCCGCCGGAAGTGCTTCGTACACGCGTGCAGCGAGAGCATCGATCATGTTTGGATGATCGCCCAGATAGCTGCAGAGGATAAAGCCGCGGTCCTCATCGGAAAGGTGATCTATTTTTTGCTGCATCGTCTGCATGAGTATGCCGGTGAACCATAAATAGGGAACGACGAAAGTCTGGGGAGCCGCACGTTCGAGTGCTTTTTCGAGTCCTTCATCAAAAGATGGACTGCATGCAGCAAGGTAGCAGACATCTGCGTGTACAGCCCCTGTTTTTTCTTTAAGGCGCCCTGCGATATGCTCAATATCCTGTTTTGTCTGAGGATCTCGGCTGCCGCGTCCAACAACGAGGAGAGACGCATTTTCTTTTACGGGCACTCCTGTTTCTCTGATGCGGTCAACAGCAATATCAATAACACGTTCCTGCACTCCGATCGGCTTTCCGTACGTAAAGGAAATCTGCGGATGGCGGCGCTTAACTTCTTCGATCTCCTCTGGAATATCTTCATAATAGTGGCCGGCACTCAGCAGCAGGACAGGAATAACAGTAATGTTTAATGCACCCTGTTCCACCAGTTTCGCCGCTCCTGCGGCAATATCCGGCTCCGCTAATTCAAGAAAACAAATTTCCTGAAGCGGCACGTCCACCTTTTTCTTCACATCTTCCAAAAAGGAGACCGCCTGCTGTGCTGCTTCTTTTACGCGGCTTCCATGGCTGACGTACAAGACTCCCTGCATCGTTCTCCCTCCTTCTTTACAGCCCGGCTAATGCCGGAACACTCTCTTCTTTCTTCAGCTGTTCGAACCACTGCAGCTTTTCCCGCAGCTTCACAACTTCTCCGACAACGATCATGGACGGCTGCTCTACACTACGTGACTTTTCTACAATATCGGCAAGGGTGCCGGTCACCGTCAGCTGGTCTTCGGTCGTTCCCCACTGAATAAGAGCCACCGGGGTTTTCGCTGTCCGCCCGTGCCGTATCAGCTTTTCACAAATTTCCGGAAGCTTGCGGACTCCCATATAAATACAGAGCGTATCCATACTTTTCACGACGTTTTTCCAGTACTCATCGGATTCTGGCCCAAGCTTGCTCACTCCGGAGATGAATGCTACAGAAGAACTGTAGTCGCGGTGGGTAACGGGAATGCCCGCGTAGGCAGAGGCCGCAACACCTGAAGTCACACCCGGTACAATTTCATAGACAATATTATGCAGAGCGAGCGCTTCTGCTTCTTCTCCTCCCCGTCCAAAAATAAAGGGATCTCCTCCTTTTAAACGTGTCACCGTGTTTCCTTTCAGCGCATAGGTACAGAGAAGCTGGTTGATTTTCTCCTGGCTCATCGAGTGATTTGCCGGGCTTTTCCCACAGTATACCAGTTCTGCGTGCGGCTGTGCCTCTTTCAGCAGATCCATATTTATCAGCCGGTCATAAAGAATGACATCTGCTTTCTGAATCGACTTGAGACCTTTTACCGTTATTAAATCAATGTCCCCCGGTCCGGCCCCGACGATATAAACTTTACTCATGGATAAATCCCCCCTCTTCGCTCCCATGCAGGCTTTTTACTGCATTTCTTATTTTCTTGCTGTATGAAGACCGCATTCTGTCTTTCCGATTCCCTGCCAGCGTCCGTCCCGGCTGTCGCCGCCTTCTTCTACAGCGGTTGTGCAGGGCACGCAGCCAATGCTCGGATATCCCTCATCGTGAAGCTCGTTGTAATCAAGCTGCCGTTCGTGGATATAATTCCACACATCGTCCCACGACCAGTGAATAAGCGGGCAGACTTTGACCGAAGCAAACCGGTCATCTTTGTTCACGAAGTTTGTAGCCGCCCGGCTCGGAGACTGTTCCCGGCGCAGACCTGATATCCATGCCTCCGCTCCGGAAAGGGCTTCTTCAAGCGGCTTAATTTTACGAATATAGCAGCACTGGTCAGGGTGCCTGAGCCAGAGTGCTTCGCCGTGTTCCTCCGCCTGCTCTCGTACCGTCAGCTCCGGCTTCTTCATGTGAATACGCAGCTCAGGGTACCTCCGCTTAACTTTTTCAATCAGCTCATAGGTTTCCGCAAAATGCAGTCCGGTATCAAGAAAAACAATTTCCGCATCTTTTTTTATATCAGCAATCATATCGATGAGAACAATGCCTTCTGCGCCGAAACTGCAAGCATAGACGAGAGAGTCATACGATTCGTAGGCCCACTCGAGAACGCTGCGTGCACCTTTCGTATCGTCACTCGGCTCCTTTTCATGAAAAGGATTTGAAAAGTTCTCATACGTTGTTTTTACTTCTGTCATCTTCCCCGCCTCCTTTATTCGTGGACTTTCCGGGCTTTAATATAGGAAACAATCTTCTCAACCGACGCCTCAAGAGTTTCCTTGTCTGTTTCAATGGTAATTTCGGGATCGACCGGCTCTTCATACGGGGCATCAATACCGGTGAAACCTGTAATTTCTCCGGATCTGGCTTTTTTATAAAGGCCCTTCGGATCCCGCTCTTCGCACGTATCGAGGCCGCATTTCACAAACACTTCGATGAATTCACCCTCTTCAAGCACATTTCTTACCTGCCCGCGGTCTTCTTTATATGGAGAGATAAAAGCAGTCAGCGTAATCAGCCCTGCATCGGACATCAGCTTGCTCACCTCACCGATCCGACGGATGTTTTCTGTCCGGTCTGCCGGTGAAAATCCGAGGTTGCTGTTTAAGCCGTGGCGGACATTATCCCCGTCAAGCCGGTACGTATGCAGACCTTCCTGATGAAGTGCTTTTTCCACCTCCACAGAAACAGTCGATTTCCCGGAGCCGGAAAGGCCGGTAAACCAGAGAACCGCTCCTTCGTGTCCATGCTGCTTCTGCCTGTCTTCTTTCGTTACTTTTGAATCGTGCCAGACGATATTTGCTGATTTGCTCATGCATGATCCCTCCATCTATAAGCTTTTTTATAATTCTTATCTATTTACTCGGTTTAGTTTATAAAAATTTTTAGTTTTCTGTCAATGGTCGAAAAGACATGTTCTAAACGTTAAGCCAGACTACAGAAACAATGGAGACGGTGACGATGAGATAAATAATATTGAGCGGGATACCCACTTTCAAGTAATCCGTAAACCGGTATCCGCCCGGGCCGTAGACGATTAAATTCGTCTGATAGCCGATCGGTGTAGCAAAGCTTGCCGAAGCGGCAATGGCGATCGCTACGAAAAAGCCGACTGGATCCTGTCCAAGCTGATTCGCTACGGCGTGGGCTATCGGAAACATAAGTACCGCCGCTGCATTATTTGTAATAATTTCCGTAAAAATGGAAGTTAACAAGTAAACTACAAACAGGGCGCCGATCACGCCAAATCCACTGGAGATTTCTACAAAATATTCTGCAATAAAAGCGGCCGCTCCGCTTTGTTCGAGTGCAAGACCTATACCGATAGCGCAGGCGATAAGCAGGAGAATGTCAAACTGTATGAAGCGCCTCGTTACATCGACCGAAACAGATTTCGTTAAAAACAAAGTCACAACCGCAAGCAGCGCGGCTTCGAACATGGAAAGAATGCCGAATGCCGCCAGGAGGATCATAGCGACGAGCGTCGTAAGCGAAATCAATGATTTTTTAGAATCGGTAATTTCCGGCTTATCGACCGGAGAAATGAGATAAAAATCTTCTGTTCCGGTCCAGCGTTTCTCAAAATCACGGTTTGCGAGAAGCAGCAGGGTATCTCCCGGCTTCAAAACAATTTCACCGACTTTTCCTTTTACGTGCTCGTCGTTGCGGTGGACCGCAACGACCCCTGCGTCGTACGTTGTGCGGAAACACGTTTCTTTCACCGTCTGTCCAGCCAGGACGGAGCGGTGGGAAACGACGGCCTCCATCAGTGACGCACTCCCGTTCTGCAGTTCATTGAGCTTTACATCCGTTCCCGTTTCGACGTGCAGCCCTTTTACATTCTGCAGATCAATAATCGTGGAAAAGGGGCCGGTGAAAATAAGCCTGTCTTCCGATTCAAGCGTGGTATAGGAAGCAACCGGGGCTGTCCGGTAGCCGTTTCGGATAATTTCAATTAAATAAAGTCCTTTTAAACTTCGCAGTCCGGCTTCCAGAATGGTTTTACCTGCAAGAGAAGAATTTTTTTCCACTTTTGCTTCTGAAAGATATTCCTTTGAGGCATCCTGGAAAGCTTCTGTAGATGTTTTCCGGTCCGGGAGCAGTTTATCGCCGATGGTTACCATGTAAAGAACGCCAATGATACTTGCCGGAAGCCCTACAACCGCCAGCTGGAACATGGTAAACCCTTCCAGCCCCCGCTCCAGCATAAATCCATGGATCACGAGGTTGGTCGATGTGCCGATTAAGGTGAGGGTCCCTCCAAAAATAGCTGCGTAGGAAAGGGGCATTAAAAACTTCGAAGGGGCTATATTTCTATCCTCACACCATTTTCTTACTATCGGAGTAAACATCACGACGATCGGCGTGTTGTTCAAAAATGCTGATAATCCTGCAACAGGATACATCATCCTCGCAAGCGATTTCTTTCTGCCATTCCCTGTGCCGAGCGAACGTTTCACGAGTGCAGTAAGGGCTCCCGTCTGCTGAACGGCCCCTGCTACGACAAAAAGAAGTCCGACTGTCAGCATCCCTTCGTTCGAAAACCCGCGCAGGGCTTCTTCCGGTTCCAGAATGCCTATCAAAAGAAAGAGAGCGAGCGTTACAAACAGGATGAAATGCGGCCTGGCTACTTCTTTTATCAGACAGATAAGCATGACCAGAATAATTGTTAATACTAAACCGATTTCCACCGTCATAACGTCGTCCCTCCCCTCTGAATACTGTGATGACCCTGCTTAATTCCAAGTTCAGCCGGGGGAACGGGCGGCTACTTTACCGGAGCGGTCTCTTTCAGGCCTTTGATTAGCACGTCAGCAACTTCCGGCCGGGAGAACTGTTTAGGAGGCTTTTCGCCGTTACGCAGCATTTCCCGAACCTTCGTTCCGCTTAGATGCACATGATACTGTTTGTCGTGCGGGCATGTTTTTGCAGACCCCATCGCTTCACACTCTGTGCAGTAAAAGGCGTGCTCAAACTTGAAAATCTGAATACCGAGTTCTTCTTCAAACTGCGCAATAAAATCCTGCGCCTCGTACGTTCCGTAGTAGTCGCCGACACCCGCGTGATCACGTCCGACAATGAAATGAGTGCACCCGTAATTCTTCCGGACAATCGCGTGGAGAATGGCTTCTTTGGGTCCCGCATAACGCATCGCTGCCGGATAAATGACCAGTCGCGTACGTTCTTTCGGATAGTAATGTTTCAAAATCACTTCGTAGCTCTCCATGCGGATTTCTGCAGATACGTCATCTGATTTTGTTTCTCCGACAAGTGGATTCAACAGCAGACCGTCCACCGCTTCCAGCGCACATTTTTGAATATATTCGTGGGCGCGGTGCACCGGGTTTCTCGTCTGGAATCCGACGATGGTTTTCCATCCAAGATCTGCAAACATCTTCCGGGTTTCCTTCGGATCCATATGGTAAGCCTGGAAATCACTGTGATCCGGACGGTTCAGAAGCTTTATTTCTCCTCCGATGTAAACGTCCCCGCGTTCGTACAGTTTTCCTACACCAGCATGAGCCGCTTCCGTCGTTCCGTACACATTCTCCGCTTCCAGTTCTTTATTATAGCTGTATTTTTCTTCTACTTTCACCGTGCCGTAAATAATTCCATCTTCTCCTTTAAGAGCAGCTTCTGAGCCGAGTGGATATTTTGCTGACTCGTCTGCCGTAACAGAAAGCGTAATCGGCACACTCCAGACCGTCCCGTCTGCGAGACGTGTATTATGGACGACTCCTTCATAGTCCGCCTGTTTCATAAATCCGGTCAACGGGCTGAAGCCTCCAATGCCGATCAGTTCCAAATCTGAAACCGTCCATGCTGATATAATCAGCGGGTTAAGCTGCTCTGCTTCTGCGAGCGCCTTTGTTCTTTCTTCTCCCTGCAGCTCTTTGTTTACGAGTGTCCCTCCGTGTGCTTCAATCGCCATCGATATACCCCTCCGTTTTTAGTTTCTGTGCCTCTCGGAACGATTTAACTTATCAATCGTATAATTCCTCCCTTTTTACTATGGATTAACATAAAAAAAGAAGACCCGGCTGTTTAAATAAGGTTCTGTATAGAATAGTACAAGTATCCGAATATTGCAAGAGTATTCTTGAAAGTTTGTTCAATTAACTGATTCCTTTTAAGAGAGCCCTCCTGGTACTGGAGAGAAATTTAAGCCGGAATTTTTTAGTAAAAGGAGATTCATTTCCAGTTTTAGAAATGTATGATACATTCAGCAAAGTTAGGTTTTTGAAATAACTTTGTCGTGTGAATATTTTAATTCAGGGGGGATGACGTTGGATTTGGTTGCGGTTATATTGGACAATCCACTGCTGATTATTATAGCTTTCGTATTCATTGTGCTGACTTCTGCCTTTATAGTACAAGCAGGAAAACGCAGCGCGAATCATTGAAGCAACTCCGAAAGTTAACAGAGCTACTCATGCAGAATCATTGCACCATGAAGGATGAAAATGCCCTTTTACAGGAAGGGAATTTCCTATCTATAAAGGTGGTATGAATGATTTTCAAGAAGGAATTTTCTTTATTAGATGGCAGATACTTCTCTATCTTTTTACCGTGAGCTGGAGTGGATATGGGGCGACTCCTGGGCGATAAAGGACGAGCTGAAGATCCATCCCTGCCGACCGTGGGGAGGAAGGGATTAGCTGAGGCCGGCCCTGCGTCCCATGGAAACGAAAGCGCACGTTTACCGATTATCTACTTTATTTTCAAGGTGGAATATTAAAAAAAGCCTGAGAGGAAAGAGCTGATCCGCTCCATTCCTGTCAGGCTTTTGGTGTTTCTTTACTGCTTAAAACGTAACGTTCTCTCCGTAGAATGCTGCTTCAAACAGCTTTTTCATTTCTGCTTCGGATGTTTCCCGTGGATTTGTTCCTGTACAAGGATCTTCCATCGCGTTTGCCGCCATCGTATCAACATGGGCTTTGAAGTCTTCTTCGGTTACACCAAATTCGCGCAGCGTCTTCGGAATACCAAGATCTTTATTCAGCTGGTCGATGTAAGCAGTCAGCGACTGAACGAGCTCCTCGTCTGTATTTCCTTCAAGTCCGATGCGGTCTGCCAGTTTCGCAAAGCGTTCTTTTACAACCGGGCTGTTAAACTGAATCACGTATGGCAGATAAATCGCGTTCGCGCGGCCGTGCGGGATACCAAACGTCGGTCCGCTTTTATGAGCAAGGCTGTGCACATTTCCAAGTACAGCGTTAGCGAATGACATACCGGCCATTGCCTGAGCGTTGTGTACTTCTTTCCTGGCTTCCTGATCTCCATTGTAAGAAGCAAGCAGATTATCTTTAACGATTTCCGCTGCGCCGACAGCCAGCGAATCGGTGATAACTGTGCGCGGCTTAGCAACGTATGCTTCAATACTGTGTGTGAAAGCATCCATGCCTGTATCCGCCAGAACGTTGCCGGGAAGCGTTTCAACCATTGCCGGGTCGATTAAAGCAACATCCGGTGTCAGTTCAAAATCCGCCAGTGGATATTTAATGTTTGTCTTTTCATCTGTCACTACAGACAGGTTTGAGACTTCTGCCCCGCTGCCGCTCGTTGTCGGAATACCGGCAAACTTTGCTTTATGACGAAGTTTCGGCAGTGTAAACGGCTTGGCAGCTTCTTCAAATGTCAGCTGCGGATGTTCATGGAAGAGCCACATCGCTTTCGCTGCGTCCATCACGGAACCGCCTCCGATCCCGATAATCCAGTCCGGATCAAATTCATTCAGCGCTGCGGCGCCGTCCTGGACCATCTTCACCGTTGGCTCTGTATTGAATCCTTCATATACATTTGTTTCTATTCCTGCCTCTTTCAGCAGGCTTTCAATTTTAGCAAGGCTTCCGTTTTTCTTCGCAGACCCTCCTCCAATAACGAGGGCGGCTTTTTCACCGTCAAATTCTTTAAGCTTATCTAAAGCGTCTTCTCCAAAGAAGACTTCTCTTGGAATCGTAAATCTGTTCATAATTGCATGCACTCCTTTTTTCTTTCTACATTTCTCATTGTATATGCTGAGTATATTTTTCGTAAGTACGCACTTATTTGTGGTATAGTATCAAAAAAGATACTTAGAGAGATGCAGGTGACCAGAATGGAACGTGATTTAGCCAGCTTCAACTGTGAAAAAGAACTGACACTGTCGATTATCGGCGGGAAATGGAAGATGATTATTATCTGGTATTTAGGCAAGGAGGGGACGAAGCGATTCAGTGAATTAAAGGCGCTCCTGCCCAATATCACACAAAAAATGCTCACGAACCAGCTTCGTGAACTCGAATCCGACGACATTATCCACCGGGAAGTGTACCCGGTCGTCCCCCCTAAAGTGGAATACTCTCTAACGGCCAACGGCGTCAGCTTAATTCCGATTCTCGAATCGATGTATTCATGGGGAAAAGGATACATGAATACCGTAGTAAAAGAAAAAGAACAGAAGAAAGATGCTTAATGACAGGAAAGAGCAGACTAGAAGATAACAGCAGAAAAACCCGTAAACGCATTTGTCCCGCCGTATAAAAAAAGCCTTCCTGATTGTTTTTTCAGGAAGGCTTTCTGCTGTGCTGATGTATTTTTGAACCCTCTCCAGTTATCTATTTTGCTTTAGTTTCCGGAAACAGGAGCACCCAAAGACCTGCTTTCTTAGGAAAGTTTTACTGCAGATCCTGTCTGTGCGGACGTAAGGGCGGCCCATGTGACAAGATGTGTTTTATACGCATCCTTGTAATCAGAGAGAATGCCGGACGCATCTCCCGTTCTGACCGCATGCAGAAATGCTTCACTTTCAAGCACGTAAGGATCCTTTTTCTGGAGCGCTTCTGCCGCTGTTCCTTCTTTACCGGTCACCGTTACAGCTTCCGGCTGCCAGTCTATAATCGTTTGATCTGTATAAACGGTCATCCCGACGCGGTCGACTCCTGAAGGGAGGATGCAGACGTTGGAAAGCGAAGCCACAGCCCCGCTTTCCAGTTTCAGATTTACCGTGCCGACATCTGCAACAGTCACTCCCTCAAATTTCTTATGATTGACGCGGTTGGCGTAACTGGCGTACACTTCTGTAACCTCTCCAGCGATATAACGCATCAGGTCGACGATATGCGTCGTCTGCTCCATAAACTGCCCTCCCGAACCTTCCTGTTTTCTCCACCACGGCACTTCGGGCATGTCCCCCATCCACTGGCCGGAAATAAGGCCGATGGTCGCATCACCCAGATGAGTTTTTAACACCTCCGCCGAAGGAGCGTAACGGAAATGGTAGCCGACAGAAGTAATTAAAGGCTGCTGCTTCAAACGCTCGTGAATACGTTCCACTGTACCTTTGTCCACTCCGAGCGGTTTTTCCACTAGAAAGGGAATGCGGCGATCGATCAGGTCCAGCTCTATTTCCCCGTGCGCCATTGGGGGAACGCAAATATATACGGCATCGAGCCGTTCTTTATCCAGCATTTCTTTGACCTCGCTGTAAGCGGCGGCCCCCTCGAAATCCACAGCCATTTTTTCTGCTTTTTCCAGTTTCGTCCCGCATATTGCCTGCACTTTCACCCCATCCATTGCCGTTAAATGGCCGGCATGTTTCCTGCTGAAACCGCCTGTCCCTATCATTCCGATACGAAGCGTCATAACGTTCCTCCAATAGCGTTTAGTCAGCGGCTTTCACCCACCGCATGCTTCTTTGAGTTTATCACAAGCGCTTTTCGTTCTGTGAAAGTATTATTTATATTTATTCAGCTACTGCCGTATAACGGCACGCTGGAAAAGAGCTGCAGCCCTGAAATGCCCCATACTTTCCGTTTCTCTCCACCATTTCTCCGCCGCATCTGGGACATAACAGAGCAGGGGCTTTTTCAGGAAGCGGTTCACCTGACGGTCGTTTTTCATCCCGCACTTCCTTATCCGTGAAAGGCTTCTTTTTCTTTCCCCGGTGAAATCCGGTCATCATTTTGATCAGTTCTTCCCGACCAACCAGCTTTACACCGGTTTTTTCTGCAAGTTCTGCTGCCGCTTTTGTGAACTCGCTGTTTGTAATGACCACAGCTTTATCCGCTTTATAATAAGGCAGACTGGAGAGGGATTCCTGTACGGCTTTGATACCGACACGACTGCTATAACGCTTCGCCTGAACCACGATTTTTTCCTCGTTGTTATCCAGTATCAGATCTGCCCCGAAGTCTCCGGAAATCGGGGTATCTTTAACGGTATAACCCTTATCAGTGAAATAAAGGCGCAGGTACTTTTCGAACTCTATCCCTTCCATCTGATCGATCTCATCCATTCCTGCCCGTTTCAGTTTTTTATTACGCTGTTTAATTCTCCAAAGCAAAAAGACGATCGCTGCTGTCATACCGATCAGGCCGAAAAAGATGCTGATTTGAAAATCCTGCGTCATACCGAGAGCCGCCACAAAAAATATGACAGCCATCAGTTTGATTATTTGGTTTTCTAAAGCATTTTCCTTGCTGCTCTTAGCACGTTTCCCCATACATACCTCCTGAATTCAAATTATATGTAAATATATTACTATAAAACCGTCCTCTATTCCATGATACTGGAAGAATTAAGCAGTTTCTCTACGTATACTTTTATAAATAAGACTACCTCGAAAATAAAGTAGATAATCGATGAACGTGCGCTTTCGTTTCCATGGGGGCGCAGGACCGGCCTCAGCTGATTCCGTCCTCCCTTTCGTCGGGCGGAGTGGGGCTCGTCCTTGATCGCCTCGGAGTTGCCCCATGTTCTTTACAGCTTACGGGAAAAAGACAGAGCAGGAGGCCGCCTTCTAAATTAAGAAAATCCCTTCTGACCATCCTTCTATCTGCATATAGGGGAAGTTCCCTTACTCAGGGCAAAGACACCTGCGGAAAAAGGAAAAGACCTTCACCAATGGCGAAGGTCTTTGTATATTTACCGGAGTTTGTCCCGGTATCATTTTTACACTTTTATGCTGGTGCTTCTCACAGAAAAGAATCATGGGAGAGGGCTTCTTACCGGGAACGAAAAGGAGTCATCCTAATATTTCACTTCCCCGGGACGGGCTTCTTTTCTTCTTTTCACGCGGTAGTAAATGTAGTATCCAAGTGCAGCAGCAAGCACACCCATAACGAGGTACTGGACATTCTGAAAGGTCGTGTAAACAGCTTCGACGTTTCCCAGACCTCCAAGGTAAAGCATGCTTAGAGCGACAGGCACTATGCCTATAAATGTAAAAATACCATAGCGGATCGGACTGATTCTGCAGAAAGAAGCAACGTAAACGATGTAGCCCATACCAAGAACCCGGCCTCCGGCGATAGTCCACCCCCGGTATTTTTCCATTACAGTCACCATTCTCTGAGCACGTCCTGACTGCACCCGCCTCTGCACGAGGTATTTAAATTTTACGGAAAGCAGATAAGGAATGTAAGCGATGCCGGTGTAGGCAGCAGAAGCTCCCAGACTGATCCAGATCAGCTCCAATCCCGAAGGCTGCATTACATAGCCGTAGAGCAGGAAAACAATCGCCGCTGGAAAAGGAACAGACAGCGCTTCGACTCCGATCCCGATGATCAGGCCTGTTATTCCGAGCTGTTTTAATATATCAAAAATAATCTCCAGCATAAGGGAGACTCCTCTCTATGATCATCTCATTATACTTTCTTACCCTTCTCCCCGTGAATGATAACGGACTTTAATAAAGAAAAGCAGGAAACCCTTTTATTATAGCCCATTGAAGCAAAGGGCTCAAATTGAAAACAGAAGATTTTTCTGATTCCCGGGGATAGTCCTCTAAAAAAGGGTGCATAGCCGATCCGAAGAAGACCATAGCTATACCGTTGACAACTGCTTCACACGTATCTTTTCGTACCTCTCCTTTTATATTCTTCCTCAGAATAAATCTGCTTTCCTTCCATAGGTTATTCTTCCTTCTGACTAAACAGCAGTTTCGTTATTAGAAATTCACGTTACGTTTTTCGGGAGAAATGGTATACATACTATAAGCATAAACTTACAAAGGGAGGGCCGAAAAATGAATGAAACCGAGAAAGAAATCAAAAAATACTTTAAGCGGCTGGATCGAAGTTTTTATATGGAGGAAGATAAAGAAAAGGCGCATTTGGACCACGCCTTTTCCATTGGGTACGGACAGACGATTTCGCAGCCGTCTCTCGTACTTGATATGACACTTGCTCTTGATCTCCGTCCAGAGCATAAAGTACTCGAAATCGGTACAGGCAGCGGCTTTCAGACCAACCTTCTGGCCCGTTTTTCCTCGGAAGTTTTCACGATCGAGCGTATCGCTCCGCTTCAGGAAAAGGCGGAGCAGAAATTAACGGCTTCCGGTTTTGAAAATATCCATTTTCGTCTCGGAAATGGTTCGGAAGGGTGGCCGGAAGCTGCTCCGTTTGACCGGATTATGGTAACTGCGGCCGCCGAAACCGTTCCGTCCAAGCTTATCGACCAGCTTAAAGAAGGTGGGAAAATGATTATCCCCGTAGGCGATATGAACCTTCAGGAACTTCTGCTTCTGCACAAAAAAACGAGCGGAAAAATTGTTAAAAAACAGCTCGCCCACGTCCGGTTTGTGAAACTGCATGACAAATAATTCTGCGCATAAAAAAGCAGAGAGGAAAAAGCGCCTCTCTGCTTCCTTTCGTATTATTCCACTTCCCGGTCCCAGAAGCGGTGCTCTGCAACTGCATCGATAAACCGCTTTGCAAAGTCCTCCGGGGCACCGCCGTAAACAACCCCGGGACTATTGTCCATATTATCAAGGTTAAGAAGGGCTCTACCCTCTTCAGATGCTCCAATCGGCTTGAAGTGGGAAAACGCTTCGTGAATAAATAGGGCACATTTTTTAAAGAAGGATTTATTTCCTTCGTTTCCGCCGACCGCATAGACTGCATCATAAAGAACGGAGTCCACAGTAAGGAACGTCTGGTCGACTTCCAGTTCGGAGCCGTCACTGCCTTTAATCTTTCCTTTCGTTTCGCTGACTACTTCCGGTACAACTCCTGCTTTCTTGAGCTGAGCAAGCACAGTGTTTACTTCTTCGCCGTTAAAACCATTTCCAATCAGTACAGCGACCGTTCGTGTAGCCGGACTTTTCACTGTGTTTTCCTGGCTTAATGCAGGCGAGGATTTCGTCACGCTGCTTCCGCCGTGCTGCGGCGCTTCAAGACCGATAGATTCGGCGAAACCTTTCGTCAGGTCGGTACTTACATTGGCGAACATGTCCACGATCTGCTGCTTTACAGATTCACTTCCCACTTTGCCTAATTCAAAGCTGAACGCTTCAATGAGATGTTCCTTTTCCGGTCTGCTCATGCTGTTCCAGAATAGAGTCGCCTGGGAGAAGTGGTCTTTAAAACTGTCGCTGCGGGCACGAATTTTATGTCCTTCGACTCTCTCCTCGTAGTGTTTGTAGCCGCCTTCTGCTTCACTTGCAGGCTCAGGTGTGTTGTTGGCAAGCGAGTTCTTGTGATAAGCGACGGGGCCTCTGTTGATCGTCTGCCGGCCATAGCCGTCACGCTGATTGTTAAAGAACGGACACACCGGCCGGTTGATCGGCAGCTCGTGGAAGTTCGGCCCGCCAAGACGGATCAGCTGGGTATCTGTGTAGGAAAACAAACGTCCCTGCAGAAGCGGATCGTTGGAGAAGTCAATTCCCGGTACGACGTGACCGGGATGGAAAGCTACCTGCTCTGTTTCCGCAAAATAGTTTTCGACGTTCTGGTTGAGCGTCATTTTCCCGATAATTTTTACAGGGATCTCTTCTTCCGGCCACAGTTTCGTTGCATCAAGAATGTCAAAATCAAAATTAAATTCGTCTTCTTCTTTCAGGATCTGCACCCCGAGCTCGTATTCCGGATAATTGCCGTTTTCAATCGACTGCCAGAGATCCAGACGGTGGAAGTCCGGATCTTTCCCATTTATCTTCTGCGCTTCGTCCCAGATAACAGAATGCGTACCGAGCACCGGCTTCCAGTGAAATTTCACGAAGTGCGATTTTCCTGCTTCATTTACGAAACGGAAAGTATGCACCCCGAAACCTTCCATCATCCGGAAGCTGCGTGGAATCGCGCGGTCGGACATCGCCCACATGACCATATGGGCCGCTTCCTGGTTATTGGCGACAAAGTCCCAGAATGTGTCATGGGCCGAGGCCGCCTGAGGAATCTCGTTATGCGGTTCAGGTTTCAAGGCATGAACGAGATCCGGAAATTTAATAGCGTCCTGTATGAAAAAGACAGGTATGTTATTACCAACTAAATCGTAGTTTCCCTCTTCTGTGTAAAATTTCGTCGAAAAGCCGCGCGCATCTCTCGCCAGCTCTCCGGATCCACGTGAACCTGCCACCGTGGAGAAGCGGACAAATACGGGGGTTTTTTTGGATGGATCCTGCAGAAAACCTGCTTTCGTATATTCCTTCATCGATTCATAAACCTGAAATTCGCCGTGTGCGGCAAATCCCCGGGCGTGGACAACTCGTTCCGGAATACGCTCATGGTCGAAATGCGTCATTTTTTCGCGGAAATGAAAGTCCTCCAGCAGTGTCGGCCCCCGTTCGCCGGCCTTCAGTGAAAACTCATCTTCCGAAACTTTCAGTCCCTGATTCGTTGTGAGCTTCTGGCCCCGGTCATCAGTCGTGAACTGCTCGAGCTGATCTTTTTTACTGTTCTCATTCTTACTCATACACAGTCTCTCCTTTATAGTAAATTCTGGTATTAGACATAGTTAGTAAATACCCTTATCATTTTTCCTGTAAACGCATTCCCCTCCTTTTCCACCGACATTAAGTAAAAAGGACTATCCGTTTTGGACAGCCCTCAATCTTCCTGCTGATTCTTTTGAATTTTCTCCACCAGCGCCTGCAGTTCCGGGTTCATTCCTTTTACCGCTTCTCCATTATAGACCGTCACAGGAACACCGAGAATACCGAAATCCTCTACTTCCTGCCGGTAGGCTTTATTTTCCATAATGTTTCTTACTTCATAATTAATTCCGTGCTGATCAAGCATCTTTTTTACGATACTGCATTCTACGCAGTCGTTCGTGGAATAAACGATAACTTCCGCCATTTTCATTCCTCCTTTGTTTTTTAATTGTTCCGGCTTCTTTTAAAGTTCCTTGCTGCTGTAAAGGAAACTACTTTTTTCTCTTGGCTCTGTTAAAGCTCCGTGTTTTTTTGGAGTGCCTGAGGCTGTTTCCGCCTGCCGATAGACGCTTTCCGGCCCCTCCGGAAAGTGGCCCCATGGGAACGAAAACGTCCGTTTACCGCTTATCTATTTTAAAGGCAGCCCTCAATAAAGTGTTAATAACCGTCGTACTCCATAAAATAACATTCGACTTCAGCAGAACGACTGCCTTAAACAATTTTACCTTGTTCTTCTGCATCCGGCAAAATAATTCGTTTCCGGTCCTGAAGGAGAGGTGAAGATAAAATAGTGGCTGCGGGTGATGAAAACAAGTTCTCGTCGCCGACAGCAGCGCGTATCAAAACAAAAAAGCAGCCTGACGGATGAATCCGGGTCAGGCTGCCGATACGTTTATTCTTCTGATTTTTTCTTTTCTTCCGGAAGCGGCGTTTCTTCCACCGGAGCTTCGCTGGCTGCTGCCGGCTCCGCTTCTTTTTCAACCGGCATCTGACTGATGTTCTCTTTCAGTTTGTTCAGCTTATCACCGGTAAAATCCTTCACGAGTCCGGCAATGTCGATGCCGGTTGCTTCTTTAACCGGCTCCTGCATGCCCATCAGGTTGCGGGCGACACTGCTTCCCATCGTGTTCATTCCTTCTCCTGAACCGCTGTCGATTACTTTGACAGAGTCAATGTTGGAAAGAGGACGGGCAAACTCTGCTGCCACTTTCGGAAGGGCTTCGATAAGCTTCTCGCGGATAACCGCTTCCCCGTGCTCGGCCATCGCATCTGCCAGCAGACGGCGTGCTTCCGCTTCCGCTTCACCTTTCTCTCTGATAACCTGTGCTTCTGCATTACCTTCACGCACTCGAATTTCCGCTGCCGCGTTACCTTTTTCCCTGGTTACTTCGGCATCCGCTTTTCCTTCTTCTACGCGGATCTGAGCCTGGGCCTGTTTGGCGATTTTATCTGCCTTGGCTTTTGCTTCTGCGGAAATCTCATCCGACTTCGCTCTCGCCTCGGCCTGCTTAGTCGTTTCGTAATAATCGGCGTCAAGTTTCGTGCGACGTACTTTGTTTTCTTCTTCTTCAAGTTTTACAGAACGCTCGCGTTCCATAAACTGAGTGTTGAGCTCTTCATCTTTCACATTGCGGTCCAGAACAGCTTTTTCAAGGTCATAAGCCTGCTCGGATTTGGCCCGGGCACGTTCTGTATCTTCTTTAATGGAAGCATCACGGATGTCTTTTTCCTTACGCGCTTCCGCCATGGAAATTTCACTTTCGTATTCGCTCTTTTTCGCTTCTTCTTCCGTTTTTGCACGGCTGATACGTGTTTCCCTGCGGCTTTCCGCCTCCGCGACTTCTGCTTCTTTGCGCACTTTGGCGATCTGCGGACGGCCGAGATTTTCTAAGTAGCCATTCTCTTCATCGGCATCCCGAAGATCGGTAAGAGTAAGCGCCGTAATATGAAACCCCATCCGGTCCAGCTGGGACTGCGCGACTTCGGTGACCTGGGAAGCAAACCCTTCCCGGTCGGCATTAATTCCCTCTACCGTCATTTTACTTAAAATTGCCCGGAGGTTACCGTTCAGTACTTCGGAGATTTCCCTTTCAATTTCATCCTGATCTTTTCCGAGGAACTGTTCGGCGTAATTGGCAATCCCTTTTAAGTGGTCGGCAACCTTTACCATAACGATCGCATCAGCTATGATCGGTACTCCGCCATCCGTATAGACTCTCGGTGTTGTCAGTTTCTGTTGAAAAGAAGTAAGGTTAACCGGCGTGGACGTCTGGAACCGCTTGAGCAGCACACCGCCGCCGCGTATGATTTTCATGGAACGTCCTTCCTCATCCGAGAAGATGTTCGTTTCTTTTTCCTCATCCCCGAGATTCGGTCCAGTAATGATTAATGCTTCGTTGGATCTCGCCGTGCGGTAGCGGATTTTCATGTACAGGAAGTACACGCCGACTGCTACGAGCAGCACAAAAAGGGCTATCCCCCCATAAATAATTGCCATTGAAAAAAAACCTGCCTTTCCGTCGTTATGTATTATAGTCTTGCTCTGTCCGGCTTTTCCATCTTCAGGAAACCCACTGCCGGAACTATACGAGCCTCCTTCATGTACGGGTTACTTCCAGCGGGGTTCCTATTTAAAAGGAATTCTTTTTATTTTCTCCCTATTTTCATCAAAATTGAAGATAGAAACGTTCCATTTTTCGATTATTCCTGAGCAGGCAGAAAAAAGTGGGGACCGGCACCGTTAATTCCGGTTCGGCCCCCTCCTTTCTGTTTTAACGTTCCCTTTCTGTTAAGAATGACTGCGGATGTTCGAGTATGTCAATCAGCTCGTCAAGAAATGCGGCGGCAGGAGATCCGTCCACGGCCCGGTGATCGACGGTCAGACTGAGCGGAAGACGGAAGCGCTCTACCGGCTTCTCTTTATCCATAATTACCCAAGGCTCTATTTTTCCTATTCCGAGTATCGACGTTTCCGGAGGATTGATTATAGGTGTGAAAAACTGCACCCGATGAGCTCCGAGACTCGTAATAGTAAATGTACTGCCTGCTGACTCTTTTTCGGAAAGTCCGCTTTTTCTTGCTTTTTCGGCAAGTTCCCTCAATCGTTCGTGCAGCTCTTTCGGCGAACGTCCGGACGCCTCTGGAATCACTCCTGTATGCAGCCCTGTTTCAGTTTCGATCGCAAAACCGAGATGAATGCCCTGTTTAATAATTATTTTTTCGTTTTCAACCCGGGCACGGAGCAGCGGATGGTTCGGCAGTACCCTTGTGCAGGCTGCTGCAATAAGCGCCGTCCATCCCGGGTTTCCTTCGATTCCGCTCTTCCGGGTTTTAAGTTCGGTTACGTCAGCCCAGGCTGTGATCGTAAACTGGGCACTTCCCCGCAGACTCTCCACCAGCCTTTGCGCTATAACGCCGCGCGTCCCGGTAAGCGGTATCTTTTCTTCCTTTAAAGTGCGGATATCTTCCTCGGTAATGCGTCCGCCTCGGCCGGTACCCTTGACCGATGCGAGCGTCACACCGAGTTCTTTTGCAAGACGCTTCAGCCGCGGCGTAACAGGAGGCGTTTCCCCCTCTTCCGGCATTCTTTGCTTCACCGGTTCCACATTCTCCGGCTTCGCTTCCTGTGCGGAGGCCGTGCCGTCTGGATCGATCACAGCAAGGACGTCTCCGACTTTAGCGGACTCTCCCCGTTTCACAGCAATTTCCCGGATCACGCCATCCGCTTCCGCTTCGATTTCCGCGGTCGCTTTTTCTGTCTGCACCTCTGCGAGCGGATCTCCTTTCTGAACCTTATCTCCTTCTGATACGAACCAGAGGACGACGAGGCTTTCTTCGATTCCCTCTTTTAATTCCGGTAAGGTCACGTTGATCATGCGGGCCCCCCTGTCCTGTTTTTAATTTTCATCCAGCAGCTTTTTAACTTCCTCATAAATCTGTTCTGCCCCCGGAATGACAAAATCCTCCAGCGGCGAACTGTACGGAATCGGCACGTCCGGCAAAGCTAGACGGCGGACAGGAGCTTCCAGGTCATAGAGCGCTTCTTCCGCAGCAATAGCGGCAATTTCCGCTGTCATCCCGTAGGAAAGATAGTCTTCGTCTACGACGAGCAGCCGGTGCGTTTTTTTCAGGGAAGCGAGAATCGTTTTTTTATCAATCGGTGCCAGGGAGCGGAGATCAATTACTTCCGCTTCTATGCCTTCTTCGGCGAGTTTCTCTGCGGCTTTGACGGCGTAGTGGGTCATCATCTGGATACCGACAATCGTAACGTCCTTACCTTCCCGGACGACTTTCGCTTCATTCAGCGGGACGGTATATGCTTCCTCCGGCACGCTGCCGACCGATTCGTCAAGCTGGTCCATCCAGCCGAGGCCCTGCAGCGATTTATGGAACATAAATACGACCGGATTATCATCGCGTATCGCTGACGTCATCATCCCTTTTAAATCATATGGAGTGGAAGGCGCAACAACCTTCATCCCCGGCATGTGGGCAAACGTGGCATAAAGGGTCTGCGAATGCTGCGCGGCATCGTTATATCCGCCTCCGACAGCCGTCATCAGCACCATCGGCAGCCGGACATTTCCACCAGACATATAGGGAATCTTCGCCATATGATTATAGATCTGATCCATACAGACACCAAAGAAATCAACGAACATTAATTCCGCAATAGGACGCATTCCTTCGGCGGCAGCTCCAATCGCAGCACCGATGAATGCCGTTTCTGAAATGGGCGTATCCAGTACCCGATCCGGGCCGTACGTCTCCATTAACCCCTGCGTGGAGCCGAAAATGCCTCCATATACTCCGATATCTTCCCCGAGAACAAAGACGTTCGGATCCCGCTTCATTTCCTGGGAAATAGCTTCTGCCATTGCCTTATTTCCGGAAAGCATGCGTTTTTTAGCTGTTTCCATCTTCACTCCACCTCTTTCGTCATTTCAGATGTAAACACATCCTGAAGCGCGGCTTCGGGTTTCGGAAAGTCGCTGTCGCGTGCGAACTGATAGGCTTCATCAACGGCTTTTTTCGCCAGCTGTTCCATTTCTTCCAGTTCCGTATCCGCTATCCCATCAGCCTGAAGCTGTTTTTTCAGTTTCAAAATCGGATCCTGTTTACGGAGTCCGGGAACTTCTTCTTTATCCCGGTAAAGCTCCGGATCACCCTGGAAGTGCCCTAAATAGCGGTGAGTTTCAATTTCAATGATCGTCGGCCCCTGACCGTCACGGGCTCTGGAAACAGCTTCTTCAGATGCTTTATACATGGCGATCGGATCGTTGTCCTTCACATAGGCACCTGCAATCCCATAGGCGCCTGCCCGCATATCGTTTGAAGCAACGGACGTCGAGGAAGTTTTCGGCACTGAAATTCCGTAGGCGTTATCTTCCACAACTACAATAAGCGGAAGGTTCCAGAGCGCAGCCAGGTTCAGGGATTCATGGAAGGCACCTGCGTTTGCCGCTCCTTCACCGATAAATGAAACCGCTATCCAGTCCGTTCCTTTCATCTTGGCCGCCATTGCTGCTCCAACGGCATGTGGAAGACCAGCCGCTACAATCCCTCCACAGGAAAACTTCACCGCAGGATCAAACAAATGCATGTGTCCTCCCTTACCTTTACCGAGTCCCGTTTCCCTGCCGAAAATCTCCGCTGTCATCCGCTTTAAATCCACCCCTTTGGCGATGGCATGATGATGCGGCCGGTGCGGTGCCGTCACCGTATCGTCCTTTGTAAGGTGGGCACAGATACCGACCGCGGCGGGTTCCTGTCCGGCAGCTAAATGCATCTCCCCGGGAACCGTCCCCGCTCCGATGTTAAATACCGGTGCTTTTCCTTCCGAATACACTTCCACCATCTGATCCTCGTAGTAGCGGATCTTTACCATTTCTTCGTACATCCACTTCATCTTCTCCACCGGAACAGCCGCCTGTTTTCCTTCCGAAATCGACACGGTAAATCCCTCCAGTCCATTTTAGTAAGCGCTTACAAAATGAATGACAGGAGCTCCTGACAGATTTGCTACACTTTTTATATTACGCCTGATTTCAATTAATTGTCAATATACTGAAACTTTTTTGTTGTTCATACCATTTAACAAGCTGATTTTTAGAAAAAAGTACAGATAGAATGAACTTCATAATAGAAATTAGTCCTGTAAAAACTGGATAAGACAAATAATCTCCGCTAAAGACGGACGCTTTCCCGAGGGCTTGTCTTCAGCTAAATTTTGCGAAGAAAAAACCTTCGCAAAATTGGATCTTCAGACGGCGCTTAATCCTCCGGGAGTCGCCGTCTTCTACTGCGGTCATTTTTAAATACGAACTTTATAGTATAATTTGTTATCTATATTTCGTGTATTTCCTGAAAAAAACACGTATATAATCAATTCAATATAGTTCGTGAAAAAAGAATGATGATTGAAACAGCAGGAGGCTCTGCCCCAGCGCAAGTTTTCCTAAATGGCAGATCCGTCAGAAAGACAGATCTTATTTTCTTTGGCTCCCTTGAAAATAAAGTTGATAAGCGATGAACTGGCGCTTTCGTTTCTATGGGGACGCTTTCCGGGCGGGCCGGTCTCAGCTGATCCCGTCCTCCCTGCGGTCGTAAGGAAAAGAGAAATCGACTGTTTTTACAGAAGAACCAAACCCGTTCTGAGAGGGAAATTCACCTGCTCCCTGGACTTTATTCTTATGGTTATCCTCCTCTTTATGAATACCGTCACGACATGAAAAAGAGGCATCGTCCGCAGACGATGCCTCTTTAAATCAGGATTATGCCTGATGGGCCTGATATTTCTTTTCGAGACCGAGTGCCCTGCCGGTGGACGCTTCGATGTCATGGAGCAGATCCGGATTGTCGGCAAGGGACAGACCGTAGGAAGGAACCATTTCTTTAATTTTCGGCTCCCACTCTTTTACCTGCTCCGGGAAGCAGCGGTTGAGAATATCGAGCATGACGTGGACAGCGGTGGAAGCGCCCGGGGAAGCTCCAAGCAGCGCCGCAATCGAGCCGTCTTCCGCATTTACTACCTCTGTTCCGAACTGAAGGGTCCCTTTGCCGCCTTCTTCCGTATCTTTAATCACCTGCACGCGCTGACCGGAGACGACAAGCTCCCAATCCTCACTTTTCGCATTCGGAACAAATTCCCGTAACGCATCCATACGCTTTTCTTTGGAAAGAAGCACCTGGCCGATAAGGTATTTTGTAAGCGCCATTTCCTTGGCACCTGCAGCGAGCATCGTCATAACGTTATTTGGCTTCACGGACGTTATCAGATCCATCATAGAACCCGTTTTTAAAAATTTAGGAGAAAACCCGGCGAATGGGCCGAACAGCAGCGACCGTTCGTTATCAATATACCTTGTATCGAGATGCGGCACCGACATCGGCGGTGCGCCCACCGGTGCTTTACCGTAGACTTTCGCATCATGCTGCTGGATAACATCCGGATTTCTGCAAACCATAAACTGGCCGCTTACCGGGAATCCGCCAATCCCCTTCCCTTCAGGAATACCGGATTTCTGCAGTAAATGCAGACTTTTTCCTCCGCCGCCGATAAAGACGAAGTCGGCTTTATGATTTTCTGTTTCTCCACTCTCGTCGTTTTTCACTTTCACTTCCCACGAACCGCTTTCTTTACGATTCAGATCCTCCACGCTGTGCCTGTATTTCACATTAACATTTTTGTTCTTTAAATAATCAAACAGCTTGTGCGTTAAAGAACCGAAGTTAACATCCGTGCCGGCATCGATTTTTGTGCAGGCAATCGGCTCATCGGACGTACGCTCCTCCATCATGAGCGGAATCCACTTTCTGATCGTGGCAGGATCATCCGAATATTCAATCGCCTGAAAAAGAGGATTTGCAGCCATCGCTTCGTATCGGTTCTTCAAAAACGTAACGTTGTCTGCCCCATGAACAAAGCTGATGTGCGGCAGCGGCATAATAAAGTCCTGAGGACGGCTGATCCGCTGGTGGTTCACGAGGTAGGACCAGAACTGCTTCGACACGTGAAACTGTTCATTAATTTTTTCCGCTTTACTGATATCTATCGACCCATCCGGTTTTTCATTCGTATAATTCAGCTCGCACAGAGCGGCGTGCCCTGTTCCTGCATTGTTCCATACGTTGGAACTTTCTTCTCCTTCTTCTGCAAGCTTTTCAAACACGGTAATGTTCCAGTCCGGTGCTAATTCTTTCAGTATGGATCCGAGAGTCGCACTCATAACTCCCGCACCAATTAAAATAACATCTTTTTTCATTTCTCCGTTGCTCATTATGACCATCCTTATCCGCTCAAATTTGCAGAAAAGAAGCAGACGCGGTGAGGGAGCATACATCTCTTTTCTGCCTTTGCTGTACATATATAAAAGCTCTTTACTTATTCCATATGAAAACCTTTTCTACTACTTAATAAGTATAGACTATTTACAGCTGGCAAAAAAGGGGAACGTCCGGCAAAAAAGTTAGGAAAACGAATAAAATGATCCCGGTCCAAAATTCAGCTTAGCAGGTCCGGGACCAGAGCCTTTATGGAAAACTCTATCCTTTTTAAGAGGCTTAGGCCGGAAGCGTCTTCTCCCCAACAAATTTCCTTTTTTTCTACCTGTATTAAATTGCTAAAAGTGTTAAGATTGTAAGGAGGTAGTTGAAATAAACCTATAAAGGAGTGGATAACATGAACAAAAAGCACTTGGACATTGTTAAAAACAGAGATGGATTTATTGCAGCACTCGACCAAAGCGGAGGAAGCACTCCGAAAGCGCTCGCAGCATACGGTGTTACAGAGGATGACTATTCCGGCGAAAAAGAAATGTTCGATAAGGTTCATCAAATGAGAACGAGAATTATTACGTCTCCTGCATTCAACTCTGAGCAGATTATCGGTGCCATTCTTTTCGAACAGACGATGGACCGTGAAATTGAAGGCAAATATACCGGCGACTATCTTGCCGATAAAGGGATTGCGCCATTTTTGAAAGTTGATAAAGGCCTTGCTGACAAGGAAAACGGTGTACAGCTGATGAAGCCGAATCCTGAGCTGGATGATACGCTGCGCCGGGCCAATGAGCGACACATTTTCGGTACTAAAATGCGTTCTGTCATCCACGAACCGAATAAGGAAGGCATTAAAGCTGTTGTTGAGCAGCAGTTCGACGTAGCGAAGCAGATTCTTGCTGCCGACCTTATGCCGATTATCGAACCGGAAGTGGATATTCACAGTGCAGATAAAGAAAAATCCGAAGAGATTTTAAAGCAGGAAATTCTCAACCAGCTGAACAACCTTTCCGATGACCAGGAGGTCATGCTGAAGCTGAGTATCCCTACGAATGCCAACCATTATAAAGAATTGATCGACCATCCAAAAGTTGTCCGCGTTGTTGCTCTATCCGGAGGATATCCTCTGCACGAAGCAAACGAAAAATTACAGCAGAACACTGGACTTACGGCAAGCTTCTCCCGTGCTCTCGTCGGCGACTTGAACGTGAAACAGTCCGATGAAGAATTCAACAAGAAATTGCAGGAAGCCGTAGACATGATTTATGATGCCTCGGTTAATAAGAAGTAAGTATACATGTAAAAAGCGTCTGTTCCTGCTGTATCCCAGCAGAAGCAGACGCTTTTTTTGTGCGGGTTCCATGCCGTTATTCTGGAAAAACCCGCTTTCATGCTGAAGGCGGAAAACTGCTGCTCCTTTTCAATACATGTCTTCATGCAGGTAATCGTAAATCTGCTGATCCACACTTTCCTTCAACAGAAGGTTCATCGTGACAACCGGCAGCTCCCGGCCCTGAGCATCCGGCATCGTCGTATCTTTAATGGAGGCGCGATCAGGTTTCACCTCGCCCAAATAATAGAAGTCCCTTCCTTCATCGTCGTCTTTTTTCACGAACAGATGAAGATCGATTCCTCTCTGTTCCGCCTCGCTGATTTCAAGCACTTCTTTTGAAGAAGTCGTGCGCCTGCTTCTCGTGAACCAGTGAAACACTTCCGGATTAATAAACGTATCCCCGTAATCAATACTTGCCTCCACTTCTCCTTCTTTGTGGTATGTCACAAAGATAGGGCAGGTCCCGTGCTTCGTTTTGTATCCGTACATCGTAGACTGTTCGTCCTTATCCCAGTTCAGAAGTCGGCAGACATCTTTGCGGGAATATTTCTCCAGCCGCGTCAGCAGCTCAGCCTGGTTATAGCGGCCGCTTCGTAATTGAGCTGCACGGAGCACATCTTCGAATAATCGGCGAAACCAGCTGTCGTTTAACAGCTTTTTTACATGAGGCGACAACTGATACCCTTCTTCGCTTATTTCAATCAGTGCATAATCTCCGTATTTCTGCTGATCTGCCCGTTTAAAGAAGCGAAGAGTCAAGACACTTTCCATCGAAGCGAGCGTCGAGGCATCCTCACGAATTCCCTTCTCCACCAGCGTTTCCTGAAAACAGCGCTTTGATAAAACACCTGCGTCCAGCAGCTTCTCCAACAAATAAACTTCGTGGATCCGTTTCCCGGAAAGAAGTTCCTGTGTGACCATCGTTAACACCTGTGCATGAGCCGCGCTCAGGCCCGGCTTTTCCTCTTTAACGGCTGCCAGGAAAGCATCGTAATGGTCTTTCTTTCTTCCAATTACGACCGGATCAATCGAATGATGCTCATAGAAATCAGCCAGCATCGGGATGCGCCCGATTCTATTTTTCAAATCGACATAAGCATCCTTCAAAAGCTTCATATCCGTTAACCTGGCTGCGTTGATGGAGTCATACACGCGCTCTTTCGCTACGGCTTCAAAATTAATCGTGGACGTGCCTTTAATATAGCTTTTGTCTATCATCTTCCGGCGGATGGAGTCTTTGTTCTGCGAACGGTCTCCTGACAGAGCTACCGGGATCAAATAGTTATTTTTATAATTCGCAATAAAATCGATGACAGTAACAAATTCTTTGGAATCATGCTTTCTTAAGCCCCGTCCGAGCTGCTGGATGAAAACAATGCTCGATTCAGTCTGCCTCAGCATAACAACCTGATTGATACTCGGTATATCAATGCCTTCGTTAAAGATATCCACGGTAATAAGGTAATCAAGCTGCCCCTGTTCGAGCCGATTAACTTCAATCATCCGCTTTTCCTGGGAATCTTCTCCCGTAAGTGCACAGGTACGAAACCCGTGGGTATTCAGTTCGTCTGAGAGAAGGCGGGCCTCTCTTTTCGAGCTGCAGAATATGAGCCCGCGCACCTGGTCTCCGGAAAAGCCATAGTAGTGAAGCTTCTCGAGAATGCGTTCCACTCGTTCGTCCGAAGTTAACAATTGAAACGTCTCCACTTCCTGTTTACGGCCTGCTACTTCTATATCGGTGACGCCAAAGTAATGAAAAGGAGTCAGCATCTTTTCTTCCAATGCTTCCTGGAGCCTGATTTCATAAGCGACGTTGTAATCGAAAAGCTGAAATAAATCGTAACCGTCCGAGCGTTCGGGAGTAGCCGTCATGCCCAGTAAAAAAGCAGGGTCAAAATAATCGATAAGCCGTTGATACGTCGAAGCTCCGGCCCGGTGACTTTCATCAATCAGCACGTAATCAAAAGAATCTCTGTCGAACGTACGCAGCACCTCAGGTTTCGACATCGTCTGGATCGTGGCAAACAAATATTTTGCGTCTGTGGAGCGGCTAGATCCTGACAAAATACCAAAATCTTTATCGTCTCCTCCAAGAATCCGCTTGAAGTCTTCTTTTGCTTTTTGAAGAATCTGCTCCCGGTGCACAACGAAAAGCATCTTTTCCGGACCGTATTTCCGCACGTCAAAAGCAGCTAAATAGGTTTTCCCGGTCCCTGTCGCAGAAACGACAAGTGCCCGGTTCTCCTCCTTAAGGCGGACTTGTTCAATCCCGTGCAGCGCAGCCTGCTGCATCTGATTCGGTTCGACCCGCAGGGCTGCTTCCATCCGGTTCGTCATGTAGTTTCCGGGCAGCTCCGCGACGCGCGGAATCACGGCTTCTTCAAAAAAACGTTCATAGTGATAAATCCAGTCCGGCGTCAAGAGCGGGGCCTTCTCCCACATCTCATGGAACTGCTCCTGGAAATGGTGAATAATTTCTCCGTTCTCATGTGAATTCAGTTTCACGTTCCATTCATAGTTCACCTTTAAGGCACTGGAGGTTAAATTGGAGCTACCGACGATCAGGGAGTAATAATGATCATGCTGAAAGATATATCCTTTCGAATGAAAGCCTTCGATATCCGCAATTCTCACTTCGACATTTTTTAACTTCAGCAGCTCTTTAAAAACCTTTGGATGATTAAAATTTTGATAAGTGGACGTGAGGATCTTTCCTTCGATGCCCTTTTCATGAAGGTCGAGCAGGTGGGATTTGAGCGTTGCCAGCCCGCTTTCTGTAATAAATGCGACCGAGAACAAAAAAGTCCGGCACGCTTTCAATTCGTCCGTTAACGACGTTAATACATCCTGCCTTTTATGTACCTGGTTCACGAGGAGCTCCGGCTTGAATCGGCTGAATTCAGAGTGCTGTCTATTGATAAATCCTTTTTCCAGCGAATGCTGTAATTGTCCGAGCAGGTCTTCGATTTCCGCCACCTCCCTAACTTCAATATGGAAAGAGCTATCTCTTCATTATTGTATATTTAACTAGAGATAGTTCGTAACAAACATGTTTGTACTCTGTTATGTAACTATATATAATCGTATCTAGATATGTTGAAAACAAGATTTTACAGAAGGTACTTCCTCATCCTAATAATAACTAAAAGTTATGTTTCATATAAAAGATACTGTTTTTTGGTCATGTCCAAACTGAGTTAATGATTTCCACTACAGGCGGACGCTTTCCGTGGGGCTTGTCTTCAACTAATTCTGCCTCCGCCACGCTCCATCAGAATGGATTTTCAGACGGCGCTGATGCCACAGGAGTCGCCACCTTCTGTTTCAATCATCACTCTTTTTTTCAGAAATATATTTTACTGTATTCTAGAAAAGAACTTTTCGGTAAGGAGATCCTTCTGCGATTCCTATCAAAAAAGCTGTTGACCATTTTTTATTTGCAAAAAGCCTGATGCGAATCCGGAGGTGGCGACTCCGGGAGGGTTTGAGGACTAGTCGAAGATCCATTTCATACGATCCGTAGGAGGAAGAAATTAGCTGAAACCGGCCCATCTGGAAAGTGATCATCGGCAGGCGAAAGCAGCCGCCCTGTATTTCTATGTAAGCAACCACACTTTGTTTACAGTCTGCAGATAGTAACTTATTAAATTAATTCCTATACATACACGCTGAGGAGAGAAAGTGATGATAAATAGATCTTCCTGTTTTATTATACCATTTATTGTATTATACGTTCTATTGAGCAGCGGGTGCAGCGCTTCTGAATCAAAAGAAAATGAAGAGGCGGAAATAACGGTAGCTGCTGCTTCCAGTTTATCGCCGGCCTTCACCGAATTAGGTCCGTTATTTGAAGAGGAAAGCGGGACAGCCATCACCTTTTCCTTCGGTTCGACAGGGCAGTTAACCGAACAAATCGAAAATGGCGCGCCTTTTGACGTTTTCGCCTCTGCAGATATAGCAGCCGTGGATCAGTTACGGGAAAATGAGTTAATCGTTCCTGACACGCAGACAACTTATGCTTTTGGGAGGATTGGTCTTTCCACTCTGCCTGAGACGACAGAGACCGTGGAGACACTGGAAGATTTATTAAAGCCGGAAGTAAAAAAGATCGCGATTGCCAATCCTGATCATGCTCCCTATGGTAAAGCATCCAAACAGGCTCTTGAGAATGAGGGGTTATGGGAGGAGCTTGAGGAAAAAATCATTTATGGCCGGAATATTACCGACACTCTTTCTTTTATTGAAACTGGAAACGCAGAAGCAGGAATTATTGCTCTCTCCCTTTATGATGAAGAAGAATTGAACTTCCATATGATTGATGAGGATCTGCATGCCCCGCTTGAGAAGTCCATTGCCGTCATCGAGGACACTAGCGAAGAAGAAGCTGCGAAAGCTTTTATCGACTTTATCCAGGGCCCGACAGCAAGACCCATTATGGAAAGTCATGGATTTACCGTTCCGGAGGGGGATTAAATGTTTGACGAAGTTAATTTGTTCCCGCTCTTTTTATCGTTAAGAGTTGCTCTGACAGCAACTCTATTTGCTTTTATCATCGGCGTTCCGATTGCCTATTACCTGAATCGCTCCAAGAGTAGATCAGCAGACATCATCGACACGTTCATTACTTTGCCGATCGTTCTGCCTCCAACCGTTCTCGGTTATTATCTGCTTGTTTTATTAGGAAGACAAAGTTCCATCGGGGCATTTTTAGAAGACAACTTTAACATCACGATTGTTTTTACACCGACCGGGGCTGTCATAGCTGCCTTAGTCGTCTCGATTCCGTTTTTAATCAAATCAGCAAAGTCTGCCTTTGCCTGGATCGACCCGGCCTTACTGCAGGCCGCGAGAGTACTGGGCAGGTCTGAATTCAATATTTTTATTACGATTATGCTGCCTTTGGCGTGGAGAGGCATTCTGGCAGGAGTAACTCTTGCCTTTGCCAGAGCACTCGGGGATTTCGGGGCCACTCTGATGGTCGCAGGCAGCATTCCAAATGAAACGATGACTATGCCGATTGCTATTTATGATGCCCTGCTCGCGGGTAATCAGGAACTGGCCAATATTCTCGTTATAATCATGACCGCCGTATCCGTCAGTGTGCTTTACATTATTAACCGTCTGGAAAAAAGAATGACCCGGGGGAGGGAGTAATGCCATGTTAAAAGTCGACATAACTAAAACGTTAAAACACTTTCAATTAACGACCAGCTTCACAGCGGAAGCAGGAATTACTGGTATTATCGGCCCTTCCGGCTGCGGAAAAAGCGTGACGCTGCAAAGTCTTGCCGGCCTGCAAACGCCCGACTCCGGGGAGATCTCTTTAAATAACCGCCCTCTATTTCACTCTGAACACGGTATCCATGTTAAGTCCAAAGACCGGAATATCGGCTACGTTTTTCAAAATTATGCCCTTTTCCCGCATTTAACGGTGGAAAAAAACATTGAATACGGTCTGAAGGGCAGATCCTCCCTGGAGAAAAAGCAGAAGGTTTCCAGCTTGATCAAAAAGGTCCAGCTTACAGGATATGAAAACCACTATCCGAATCAGCTTTCCGGAGGACAGCAGCAGCGGGTTGCCCTTGCGCGGACACTCGTAACCGAGCCGGATCTGCTTTTACTGGACGAACCATTCTCTGCTCTGGATCATCACGTTAAACATATTCTCGAGCAGGAGCTGGTCAGTATTCTGCAGGAGAATTATTCCGGCATTGTCCTGCTCGTGACACACAACATGGAAGAAGCCTACAGGCTGTGTGATCAATTGATTCTTTACGATAAAGGACAGATTATTCAATCAGGAAAAAAAGAGGATGTTTTTCAAAAGCCGGAAAATACAGCTGCAGCAAGAGTCATCGGCTGTAAAAACATCCTGCCTGTCGATTCCATCACAAAAACGAACGGCTATATAACATGCCGGATGGAAGGGCTGAATGTAAAAGTGCCCAGCCGGCACGTTTCGGATAACACTACCCATATCGGCATTTATTCCGAAAATATTGCTTTCACCAAAGAAAAAGAGGATGCTGACAACACGTATTCTTTCACAATAAATAACGTCGTTAAGGGGATTCATCAAACGGATATCAATCTACGTCTGGAAAACGAAATTGACATTATTGCTTCTGTACTGAATAACGAAGTAGACGCTGTATGGCATGGTGAAGCCAAAGTGGAACTGCCTATGAGTCAATTGTTTCTATTAAAAACAACAAGCTCCTCTCCCCAGGGGTAAAGAAAAGACGATAGAGAGACAGTCAGCTCCTTGAAATAAAAAGTTTCTCGTTTTTTAAAGAACGTTTTTTCGAAACGGCGCTTCCTCTACTTATGATAAGGCTCTCCCTTCATAATCCGGAACGCCCGGTACACCTGCTCGACGAGGATCAGCTTCATGAGCTGGTGCGGGAAAGTCATCTTCGAAAAAGAGATTGTATCGTTGGCACGGGTAAGGACGGAACCGCTCAGTCCGTTGGAGCCGCCGATGATAAAAGCAATCTGGCTTTTGCCGTGGATCGACAGTTTATCAAGTTCGGAAGCGAACTGTTCCGAAGTACGCTGCTTCCCGCCGAGGTCAAGCGCAATCACATGCTGCGTCTCTTTGACCTTAGAGAGAACGCGTGCTCCTTCCTTCTCTTTCACCTGCTCCACTTCTTTTTCACTCATGTTCTCCGGAGCCTGTTCGTCGGGCACTTCGATCAGACTGAGTCTGCAGTAGCTCTGGAGGCGCTTTTCAAACTCTGCAATGCCCTGCTTTAAATACTTCTCTTTCAGCTTACCGACGCATATAATGGTGATCTGCAAAAGTCATTCCTCCGTCTTTACGTTTTTCCCAAGTTTATCATAAAAATAGATCTCTCTACGATCGCTTCCTGCCTTTGCCGATATGTAGTACAGCAGAGGTTGATCAACCTTACACGCTCCAGCGGGGCCTCTGCGAGAACTTTTTCTGATGCTTTATTTTCTCCTGGAAGAACGCTTCCCGTTCCTTCTCCCGACTGCCTCGCCAGGCTTCGGCTCTTCCTTTTCAAAGGCAGGAGGTTGCTCTTACATGATATGCCGCATAGCTGCCGGAACACTAATCATTCTCTGCTTTACCGCCTCAGCAGCTTCTCCCCCCGAGCGGACGCTGTGACGCATTCCGTTACACCTGTTAATTTTTCCGGAGGGGACCTTCGACTTAACCTGCCATAAACACTGTCTGAACAAGTGTTATCATTCTTTCCTTCACTCTCCCCATTCTCATAACGGCGTTATAACACACCGTGCGGACCCCTTCCCTTTCTTTCAACTGGATATTGCTGTATATTGTACTTTAAAGTATGTAATTGGACGCTATTTACTGGGGGAATGAATATGAAAAGAAAAGTTACCGGCTTGCTGCTCATCTCAGCTGCGGGTCTTGCAGCCTGTTCAAATGAAGATCCGGCCGATCCGGAAGACACGCTTGATGCGTATCTCGAATCTTGGAACAGCGGCTCCTATGAAGAGATGCCGAACTATCTGACTGCTTCTTCCGAGCAGGAAATCAACAGTTTTGACTGGGATTTTGCCGAAAGATACAGCGATATTTATGAAGCACTTTCGGTCACAATTGAAGACATTACATATGAAGCACGCGACTTTGAAGAGGAAGACATCAACCTGGAAGAGCTCGAGGAAATCAGCTACCCCGTCACTGTAGATATGGAGACAGCTGCAGGCTCCCTTTCCTATGAAACGGAAGTCGAACTTGAAAAAATAGTGGATGAAGAAGAAGATACAGAAGAATGGCAGACCACCTGGCAGCCGCAGCACCTTATGGCCGGCCTGGAAGAACCCGACGAACAAGTTGCCATTGAAAGGGAAGAACCGGTGCGGGGAGAAATATTCGACCGCACCGGGGAACCGCTCGCTGTGAATGGTGAAATCGCGCGCGTCGCTGTCGTTCCTGAAGCAGCAGAGGACACAGAAGAAGCAGCTGCCGAAGTCGCTTCTGTGCTTGATCTTAACGAAGAACAGACAATCGAAGCCGCTTCCGCCTACCCGGATAACCCCGACTGGGCCGCTCCCGTGCAGGATCTCCCGACCGGCGATGAGCGGATTGACGAACTGCTCGAAATAAGCGGTGTTTCGGTCAGTACTGTCGAAGGGCGCGAGTACCCTTACGGTGAGGTGAGCGGTGCCCTTATCGGCTATATTGGAGCTATGACGGCCGAAGAACTTGAAGAAGTGGATGAAGGCTACAGCAGCACATCCGCTCTCGGTAAAAGCGGAGTAGAGCTTATTAAAGAAGAAGAGCTCCGCGGCACTACAGGAGTCGAGATTGCCATTCAAAATGAGGCAGGAGAAACGCGTCGCATCGTCCAGTCGGTTGAGGCCGAGGCAGGGACCGATGTTACGCTCACAATCGATATCGATATGCAGCAGGAGATGGCAGAAATAATAGGAGAAGACTCCGGAACCGGTGTTGTCATGAACCCGCAGAACGGAGAAACACTTGTGCTCGCGAGTGAACCATCGGTGGATTCCAACCTCCGCTACCTCGGCCTTCCTGATCCGCGGGCTGAAGAACTGGAGACGCCTGAAATACTTACAGAACGCCGCTTTCAGCGTGCCTATTCTCCCGGATCGGTATGGAAGCCCTTCACAGCTGTAGCCGGCCTCGAAGCAGGAACGCTGGACCCCGAGGAGGCACTCGACATAGACGGTGCTCGATGGCAGCCCGATGACAGCTGGGGCGGCTACCAGGTCACACGTGTAAATGAAGATGTGGACAGCGTGGATCTGGAGGCGGCGATGAGCTATTCGGATAATATCTATTTTGCCCGGCAGGCACTCGCCTTAGGGGCCGATGAAATGAAAAGCTGGGGAGAACGCTTCGGTATGGAAGATACTTTTCCGTTCGATTTCCCACTCCACGCCTCCCAGCTGGCTAATGAAGGATTCGATAACGAAATCCTTCTCGCTGACAGCGGCTACGGACAGGGGGAAGTAGAGCTTCCGCCGGTGCACTTGAACGCTCTTTATTCTATGTTTATCCGGGAAGGGGAGGTCGCTCAGCCGATGCTGTTTGAAGATTCAGAAAAAACGTCCTCCGGCGTCACCGATTCTGAGACAGCCGGGCTCGTCCGCGAAACGTTGATCAATGTCGTTGAGGACGAAAACGGCACTGCTCACCGCCCGGATCCCGGGCATGGACGCTCCCTTGCCGGAAAAACCGGCACAGCAGAGCTGAAGTCCGACCAGACAGTGGAAGATGGGGAACAAATCGGCTGGTATACGAGCTTTGACTATGAACAGGAAGATTACGTAACAACGATGATGATCCAGAACGTGGAGGAGTACGGAGGCAGCGGCTATGTCGTCGATCTTGCCAACGAATTCTGGGAAACACTCGATGAATAAAGGCTGATGGGCGGTCCCGCTTGAATGTCGGGCCGTCCTTTTTCATGCGCAGCTCTTAGTGGTTATTCAAAAAGCACTTCACTCAAAAGTCAGGGCTCCGCTTTTCCAGTTATTCACCGGGACCACCCCTTGTGTTAATCTAACAGGAGAGCATTTATAAGAAAGGAGGGTTCCATATTGAGAGAATCCTTTTCCCTGAACCGCACGTTTGAATCTCTGGAAGAATTCGTCGATACGGTGAGCGGCCGCCTGCAGTGTCCGGTAACGATGGAGGATGCCAACCACCATCTGCTCGCCTACAGCTCCCATGCAGGGGAAACAGATGAAGCCCGGGTGGCAACGATCATCGGCCGCCGCGTGCCGGAAAAAGTTATCAATAAATTCTGGAAGGAAGGCATTATCCCGAAGCTCAATCAGCAGGATGAGCCGCTCGTTATTCCCCCGATTGAAGATATCGGACTCGGCCGCCGCGTCGCCGCCGCCATCCGAAGAAAAGGGGAGGTGCTCGGCTACCTCTGGGTCATTGATACATACAGCCGTCTCACTGAAGAGGATCTGGAAGACCTGCAGTTTGCAGCTTCCAAAGCGGCTCATCAGCTTCTCCAGATGAGCCGCCAGCGGCGGAAGCGGGAAAAAAGCCGCGAAGAACTGCTCTGGCAGATGCTTACCGGTGAAGCGGGGACACATGAGGACATCATCCGTCAGCTTTCTGAAATTGGCATCCGCACCGACCTTCCGCTTGCAGTCATTGTTTTCCGTTTTGAGCAGATCGACGAAGCACACTATCAGAAACTCGCCTATGCAGCAAAAACGACACAGAAGCTGCATGTTTTAATCGATACGCGGGACGATGAGCAGGCAGTGCTTCTCGTCGCTCCCCATCATCACGATACATACGAAGCATCAGCGCTTCAGTTTACGGAAACGCTCCTTGCACGTATGCCTGAAAAGCGTGGCATCTGGTCGGGATGCGGCTCCGCCTGCAGCAACTATGAAGGTATTGAAGAAAGTTTCCATGAGGCTCAGCGAACCGCCGAACTGAAACAGAAACATCCCGATGCTCTTCAGGGAGTCCGCTTTTACAAAGAGCTCGGTATTTTCCGCTACGTGACGCTGCTGGAGGAGACCGGTAAACTGGAACAGCTGCCGCTTCCGCCGTCTCTGCTTACACTTGCTTCCTACGACCGCGAGAACAACGCCCATATGATCGATACTCTGGAAAAATACCTCGCCTTCGACGGAAGTGTGGCCGAAACAGCCCGGGCTCTGCATGTACACGTCAATACGCTCGGCTACCGGCTCCGCCGTATGGAGGAAATAGCCGGAATCAGTCTGAAAAATCCAGCGCAGAAAGCCGGACTTTATCTGGATCTGCAGCTGTTCCGCAACAGGCTTTGTTGATTTCCACAAACGTAAAGCATGGATTTCAATTTTCCGCACAATGCGCCTCTTCTCTCTTCTCGTTTATACTCACGTTAGATAAACACAGAGGAGGAATTGTATTATGATCATCGGCGTACCAAAAGAACTGAAGAACAGTGAAAACCGGGTCGCAACCACTCCAGCGGGCGTTATGACGCTAACCGAACAGGGGCACCGCGTCCTTGTCGAAACAGAAGCAGGGCTTGGAAGCGGCTTTACGGACCATGACTACGAAGCAGCCGGCGCAGAAATGACCGCTTCTGCAGCGGACGTCTGGGAACGCGCAGAGATGGTGATGAAGGTGAAAGAACCGCTAGCAGAAGAATACGGCTATTTCCGTGAAGGACTTATTCTCTTCATGTACCTGCACCTTGCTGCTGAACCCGAGCTTGCCAAAGCGCTCACAGAAAGCGGCGTTACGGCCGTGGCGTATGAAACGGTGGAAGTTAACGGTGCGCTCCCTCTGCTTACCCCGATGAGTGAAGTTGCAGGGCGCATGGCTTCCCAGATCGGAGCACAGTTCCTCGAAAAGCAGAAGGGCGGCAAAGGGATTCTTCTTTCCGGTATTCCCGGCGTCAAACGTGGAAAAGTGACGATTATCGGTGGTGGAGTCGTCGGAACAAACGCGGCAAAAATCGCCATCGGTCTCGGTGCGGATGTAACGATGATTGACCTCAGCGCCGACCGTCTTCGCCAGCTGGACGATCAGTTCGGCGGGGATATTCAGACACTCATGTCGAACCCGCTCACAATTGCGGAAGCAGTGAAAGAATCGGATCTCCTTATCGGAGCCGTGCTCATTCCAGGGGCCAAAGCGCCGAAGCTCGTCACAGAAGAAATGATACAGTCTATGTCCGAAGGCTCTGTCGTAGTCGATGTCGCCATTGATCAGGGCGGTATTATCGAAACAGTTGACCGCATTACGACACATGAAGATCCAACGTATACGAAACACGGAGTTGTGCATTATACGGTAGCCAATATGCCTGGAGCTGTGCCGCGCACGTCGACGATCGGCCTCACGAACGTGACGATGCCCTACGCTCTGCAGATAGCCGGTAAAGGTATTCACAAGGCTGCTTCGGAAAACACGGCACTTGCCAAAGGCATCAATACCGCGAGCGGCTGCATCACGTATGCTGCCGTTGCCCGCGACCTCGGCTATCCTCTTGTTTCTCTGGAAGAAGCAATGATGCACCACGCCTGATAAACGATAAAAAAAGCCTGCCGGATGTTTTCCGGCAGGCTTTTCGGTGCTTAAATAAGCTTTAAAAGTTCCTCGTTTAATTTTTGTCTCTCGTCGTAGATCAGACCGTGACCGCTTTCTTCAAAAGGAATCAGTTCCACGTTCGGAATTGTGCGTTCCAGTTCTTCTGCAAAACCGAATTCGCAGATCTCATCTTTCTTTCCGTGCATGACCGTCGTACGTACGTTAATGTTGTATACTTCATCGCGGAGATCTTCGTCACGCAGAGCTTCCAGGGAGGCGAGCGTTGCATACTCGGACGCTTCAAGACCCATTCGCAGCTGCTTATCTGCTACGTCCTGCGGCACGTCTGTTGCAAAGAAGTTCTTACCGAATTCCTTCAGTGCCTGCTCGCGGTTATCTTCAATCGCATGCTTCAGCTGTTCCACGTCTTCTTCTTCCATCCCCATTTCGTATCCCTGGCGCTTCATGAAGCTCGGTGCTGCTGCTCCGAGCAGAATCAGGCGTTCCAGCTTTTCGTCTGCGTAGGTGGAAGCGAAACGGATCGCAATCGCTCCGCCCATGGAAAAGCCGGCAAGATAATAGGAATCAAGATCGAGCTGATGAATGACCTGTTTTACATCCTGTGCCATTTCATCATAGGAATAAGACGTTTTCGGCTTGTCAGACTGACCATAGCCCCGCAGATCAATACCGATATAACGGTAGCCGCGTGCAGACAGCTCCTCTTTCTGATACTGGAACATTTCCTGGTTAAGGGGCCAGCCGTGAATAAAAACGATCGGTTTTCCTTCTCCGATATCCTCTACAAATAATTTTACGTCATCCTGCATCTGCAGTTGGTGTGCCATAGTAAAAATCTCCTTTCGCTCTTCTATCTGTACAATCTATTTCCATTTACGGGTGTCTTTAAACATCGGCCGTCTTTAAAACTGCTGAACGGTCTTTTCCATACTTTAAGCCGGCTGCGGAAATCGGAACTATCGCCTCAACCATGATATTCCGGCCATGCTCTTTCGCTGTCAGCGGGCAGCTGGTCATTGTCTCCAGTCAAGCCTGTTAGCCATTTCACTAAAAAGGGTACATCATACGTATAAAGAACCCGGAAAGGAGTGTGGCGATCGTGCAGGTAGTCTGGTTTAAACGGGATTTACGGCTGGGGGATCACCGGCCGCTCACAGAAGCAGTGAAGCAGGGAGGGCCGGTGCTGCTTCTCTACGTCATGGAACCGAGTATATGGCAGGCGGGCGACCTTTCCAAACGGCACGCCCGTTTCGTATATGAAAGCTTAAGCGAGCTCCAGCAGGAAGTGAGAAAGATCGGAGGAGAACTTTACACAGCAGTCGGAGAAATGGAGCCCATACTTGAATTTATTTACCAGGCCGCCGGTGCTTTTTCGCTCTATGCGCATGAGGAGCATGGCACTCCGCATACCTTTTCACGTGACCGGAGTGTCCGGAAATGGATGAAGACCCGTCAGCTTGGTTTTTATGAATATCCTCCCTTCGGTGTCACCCGTGGACTCGGGAAACGCAGTGATTTCCCGGAGCGGTGGAAGAATTTTATGCAGCAGTCTATTCTGCCCGTACCCGGCCGTCTGCCTCCACCCTCTCCCAATCAGCTGCCCGGAAATGTGAAAGCTTCTCTTTCTCCTCTTACCCGTGTGGAAGTTCCTGGTGAACTGCTCCGCTATGGGCAGGAAGGAGGGATGAGCCAGGCCGATGCTGCGCTTGACTCTTTTTTAAACAGCCGCTTTGTTCATTATCAAAAACATATCTCCAAACCGCTCGCTTCGTCGACTTCCTGCAGCCGCCTCTCACCTTATCTCGCATGGGGAAATATTTCACTGCGGAGCGTCTACCAGCAGACGCTTCATAGAAGAAGCTCTGCTTCCTCCTATGAAAGCAGCCAGCTGGACCAGTTTCTTTCCCGTCTGCACTGGCACTGTCATTTTATTCAGCGTCTGGAGGATGAGCCCCGTCTTGCTCTTGAGAATATGAATCGTGCTTTCGACAGCGTGCGCACAGCATGGGACGAAGAGCTTTACCAAAAATGGCTCACCGGCACAACCGGCATTCCCTTGATTGATGCTTCAATGCGCAGCCTGCACCGTACCGGCTGGATCAATTTCCGCTCCCGGGCGATGCTCGTGTCTTTCGTCTGTAATACTCTGCTGCTCGACTGGAAAAGACCCGCAGATGATCTCGCGAAGTTGTTTCTGGATTATGAACCGGGAATTCATTTCAGTCAGATGCAGATGCAGGCCGGAACGACCGGATTTAATACGATCCGCATTTATAATCCAGTTAAACAGGGAAAGGATCATGATCCGGAAGGCCGTTTTATCCGCAGATATGTAAAAGAGCTGGAACACGTTTCGGATACCTTCATTCATGAGCCGTGGAAAGATCCGGCTTTCTTCTACAGCAGCTATCCAGGACCGGTCGTTGATGTATTGAAAGCAAACCGACGTGCAAGGGAAGTTCTCTGGTCGGTTAAGCAGTCGGAAGAAGGTGAAAAACAGACTGAGAAACAGTTTGCAAAGCATTCGGTCCGCCGGACGGAAAACAGAAAAAAAAGAGACAAGCCTGCATTTAAGCAGCTGTCTCTATTCGAAGAGGATGATTTCTCTTAGTTTTACCCTGTTGATAAGTGTTATAGCGCAGCTTCCCCACAGGTTATCCCCGGGTCATAAAGTTATCCACAAAAACTATCCACATATACACAGGGCATGTAGCGTTATAGTATGTTCCCTTTTTATTGGAGAATATGATTTTTCAAGCAACTCATTTTTTATTTTGTTCGTATTATAAACTTCTGCTTATAAGTTTCCACAAACCCTGTGGATGACTGTGTATAACTTTGTGGGTAAACTAGGAGGTTTTTCCTTCATTGACGTTATACTCCGCACGTTCCCCGCAGATAAAGCAGACCTGTTCTGCCGCTTGAGCAGCGTTGATTAAATCGAGTTCCGGAGGCGGTGCACCGTCCTCGAGTACTTCTTCCAATGCTTCTTCAATATGTTCCTTACAGCTGTAAACCATGCTATCTCTCCTTCAAAGTTATCCACTGTGGATAAGATTTCTCATTACTTATTGGCTGTGGACAGTATATCACAATCAACTTTCTTGCAGACAGTTATTATGGGGATAACTAAAACAGCTGAACTTTATCTTCCGTTCCATGGAGTCACTTCGCTGCAACTCAACAGGCTTACACTGAAAAAGTAATCTTCATTCAATAAGCTGCAGTTAACACAGTCTTTAACAGAGACACCCATGCTAATATTTTTGCACTATGAAGCATGAAAACGGCCTTTCCCTCTATAAAGGTAGAATCAATATTGTTCGAGAAGGGTTTTTTAAGAGGAGGCAGATGCTGCCCCGTCTTTTTACCGTAAGCTGGAGGGCCCATGGGGCGACTCCGGGGCGATCAAGGACGAGCCCCACTCCGCACGACCGCAGGGAGGACGGGATTAGCTGAAGCCGGCCCGCCCGGAAAGCGTCCCCATGGAAACGAAAGCGCACGTTCACCGATTTTCTACTTTATTTTCAAGGTAGCCGAATAAAAAAAGCCGGGAAGGCTGCCTGAATAAATCTTTCATGGCAGTTTTCCCAGCTTCGGTACATCTGAACGTTATATCGTTTATATGATTAAAATACTTCCTCTGCAAGAACAATGGAAGTTGTCTGCAGCTCCCCGTCACGGTAAAAGGTTACTTCCATCTCATCACCGATACCGACTTCCGAATACAGGAAGCGCCGAAGGTCATGTGCATCGCTGATTTCAGTATCTTCAAGCTCTACTATAACGTCATCTTCCTGAAGACCGCCTTCTTCAGCCGGCGAACCGGGCTCCACTCCTTCAACATAAACCCCGCCTTTCACATCTTCCGGCAGACCAAGAGTATTCTGCCAGTGATCGGAAGGGATTTCCTGCAGGGAGCGAAGGGCAATTCCCATCTGCGGACGCTGCACTTCACCGTACTGCTCCAGATCTTCGATTACAGGCATTGCGATTTCTGTCGGAATGGAAAAGCCGATCCCTTCCACTGCCTGCTGGGCAATTTTCATCGAATTAATACCGACGACTTCTCCCTGAATGTTAACGAGAGCGCCGCCGCTGTTGCCTGGGTTAATGGCTGCATCTGTCTGCAGAACTTCCGCTTCCCAGTCCGGCTGGCCGTTGCCGCTCAGGTCTACAGGAATGCTTCGTTCTGTAGCGCTGATAATTCCCAGAGTCACAGACCCTTCAAAAGCCAGCGGGTTACCAATAGCAATAGCCGGTTCTCCGGAGCGCAGCGTCCCGGAATTACCGAAATCGGCAATCGTCTCAATGCCCTCTGCATCGATGGTAAGGACAGCCAGATCAGTCAGAACATCTTCTCCGACAAACTCAGCGGGCACGCGCGAGCCGTCCGTCATCGTTACATCCACATCTGTATTTCCTTCAGCAGCCCCGTCAATGACATGCTGGTTCGTTACAACAAAAGCACGGTCTTCTTCAATTTTATAGATAATGCCGGAGCCGGTGCCTTCTCCTCCGCCTTCAGGACCTCCGAAAGCGCCGGTACCGCCGACGTTCATGTTAACGATCCCAACAACCGCATCCGAGACCCGGTCCACTGCTTCCGTGACATCAGAAGTCGTTTCCAGGCTGACAGATTCGATCTCCTGCTCTGCTTCCTGCTCTGAGGTCTCCTCCGTATTCTCTCCGCTCCCTGAAGGGCTGACATCGTACGGTAAAAAACCACTGTCTGATAACACCGGTATAGCAAATACGACGAGCAGTCCTCCGAGCACCGCTCCTATAAAACCGAAAATGCCCGGACGGCTTCCGCTTTTTTTTCTGTCTGTTTGATCATAATATCCCATTAAAAAAACCTCCCCTGTAATGGAAAACATCGAAATAAGTCGAATTTATAACGCCATATGCCTATTTTATGAAATAAATACAGCAGCGTCTATTTAAATGATTCAACTTCGATAATTTTCCAAAATAAGCGGAAGGTTTTCCGTAATTTATACCTCTCTCAAAACAGTCGGACGATCCGGATCCGTATCAAACAGCCGATAGTCCTCTCCTGCAGCGACACCTTCCATTTCCAGTGTCTGCTGAACTGTCATGCGGGCGAGGTCTTTCATGTTATTATCCTTGCTTAAATGGGCAAGATACACGTCCGCTTTTTTCCTGCGGACAATATCAGCGAGTGCCATGCCGGCATCTTCATTGGAAACATGTCCCTCATCACCGAGAATACGGCGCTTGACGTTCCAGGGGTAGCGCCCCATCCGCAGCATTCCAACATCATGATTGGATTCAAAAATAAGCACATCCGCTTCCTCAGCGGCTCCAAGCATTCGTTCACTGACATAACCGGTATCCGTTAAAATGGTCAGTTTTTTCCCTTCATACATGAAGGAAAAAAACATCGGATCCGCTGCGTCATGTGATACGCTGAAGCTTTCTATATCCATATCTCCAAACGTCTGCAGCTTTTCATTTGCCCATAAAAACTTCTGCTCTTCCGGCACAGCACCGATTAACGTCTCCATCGCCTGCCACGTTTTTTCATTGGCATAGAGAGGGAGGCTGTACCTTCTGGCGAGAATACCGGCTCCTTTAATATGATCACTGTGTTCGTGGCTGACGAGTATGCCGTCGAGGCTGTGCAGATCAAGAGAAATTTCTCCCGCCAGCTTCTCGATTTTTTTTCCTGACAGTCCTGCATCAACGAGGAGCCGCTGCGACGGGGTCTCGATGTAGATTGCATTTCCTGTGCTGCCGCTTGCGAGCACGCTGAACTTTAAACTCATGCAGGCTCCTCCTTTAACCAATTGTCTGTACTTCTCCGGTCATCGCATTAACAAAATAGTCTTCCTCGTCTATTGTAACCCGCCAGACCGGAGCGAAAATCTGGAAATTTGCATCGACTTCCAGCAGATTGTAATAGCCGAGCTCGGCACCCATTACCGTAGCTTCCGTACCGATTCCTGCGGAGGTGTCGTCGAGCAGAATATCGATTACTTCAAGCGGTGTGAGAAGCTCCTGTTCTTCCGCCTGTTCTACAATCGACATGTACGTCTGTTCATATGATACCACTTCATTATCGTCATTGAGCTGCAGCTCCAGATGAAAATTTTCCCGTTCGTATTCATCGATCTTTTGTTCTTCAAACGTCTGATACAAACCGACAGTACCCTCTTCTTCATTGAAGGCGGCTACCTCGTATTCTTCCCCCCGGAATATATACTGCTCCAAAAAGCCTTCCATACTTGCTTCAAGGTTTGCCGGAACAAGACTGAAGGGAGAGTCAATTTCCGAGTAGATTCTTGTTTCATCAAGAAGTTCCGCCTGCTGGCCTTCGAGCGTCTGCTCCAGGAAAACATTTTGGAATGTACGGTGCATACCCGTAATTGGTCCTCCGGATACGTCCTGATTCAGGCTGCTGTCACTGATTTCAATTTCGATATTCTGATCATCGATTCTCGATTCCAGCTCGGGCATAGCAACCTGGCTCATCCGATCCTGATCCTGTTTTTCCGAAAGCTGATAGGCAAGGAAAATATTCAGCAGCATAAAGGTAACAATAAAAATCGTTTTCGTTTTACTCCAATCCACGTGTCAGCACCTCCTGCTCAGGCATGTCCGGCAGAGTCACCCGGTGCCACTGTCCCTGGGAATAGACGAACCAGGAAGGTTCAAATACGACAAAGGAATTCTGGCGGTTCATATAATAAGCGATTTTGGCATTTTCCACACTGTCGGCGGTAAACGCTTCTTCTGCATCAATATGCTCTTCTATTTCTGAATAAGGAGGAAGTTCCAACTCTGTGTCAATATCAAACGGATTTTCGTCAAGCTGAAACATCGGCCGGGTATATTCAATGATTTCCGTACCGGACCGGGTAAGCTGTATCTGCCGGTGGGCACTGCTCCCGGAGTTTACCTCCATAATTTCCATGCCTTCCAGATGCAGAGTGAATTCAGCACTGTGATTAACCCCTGACTCACTCCATGATGTCGCATAGAATTCATCCGTCCATCCGTAATGACTGTTGACGAAATTCTGCGCTGTGCGTATGACCGATTCTTCGCTGATCTGGGAAGTTCCGCTTACGTCCGGCTGTACGTAGTTTAAAATGGACCCTCCATTTGTCATGTCCATCATCCTCGTGCCATCCGTATAGGAGCTGTCCTCCCCTTCCTGGAAGTACTGCTTTACGTAATCAGGGTCACTGAACAGCGTTTGAATAAACCCATCCGGCGAAATATCGGTTGTTTCATACGTATACATTCTTTTTGTTACTGCTTCTTCCGGGATATACAAGACAGGCTGAAAATCGCTGTCTTCCCTCTCGGTAAACAGGTGACGTTCGACTTCTGAACGTTCCGCCGCGTTTCCCTGATTAAATAATTCCAGCTGGGAAAGGGACACCGAAGTCTCCGCTTCAAAAACTTCCTCGGCGTCCATATCAACAAAGCGCACGACCACATCGGAGTCATCTTCGTTTTCCGATTCTGCTACGACGATCCGGTCCACATTTTCAACGAGAATGTTTTCTTCCTGAATGTCAAAAAAGTACTGCATCCATTCTCCATTAAGCTCTTCGTCAAAAATCAGTTCCAGGCCGACGAAGGACTGCTCCATGTTCGGAGCGTGAACGCTTCCAGTAGGCCTCATGCTTTCCAGAACGATGTCTTCCATTGCTTCAAGCATTTCTCCATAATTTTCGTCTGAAGGGTGCACCCAGTATTCCTCATCCTCCTGATGGGAAATCACCGTGGAGGGATAGAGCAGGTCTGTAAACGATTTTGATTCCCCGATATCTTCAATTTCAATATAGGAGTCCTCCGTTTCCGAAAGTTCATCGTAAGCAGGCTGATACGTCCACAGCATCCACGTAAGGACGACGCTGGAAATAATCATTATCCACAGAAAAGCTGTTTTTATATGCTCTTTAATGGTCATTGTTCCACCACCGCCTCCTGCTGCACGTATGGCAGGCTGAAGGAGAAGGTTGTTCCTTTACCCCAGTCACTGCTGACCCAGATATTTCCTCCGTGAGCCGTAGCAATTTCTCTGGCAATGGCAAGGCCGAGGCCGGTGCCTCCCAGATTTCTCGCACGGGCTTTATCCACGCGGTAAAAACGGTCAAAAACATGCTCAATATTTTCTTTAGGAATGCCGACGCCTTCGTCTTTCACACTGACCACGATCCGCTCTTTCTCCACTTTCAGGGAAACATTGATCGTGCCCCCTTCTGGTGAATACTTCACCGAATTGGAAACAATATTATCGAGCAGCTGCATCAGCTTATCCCGGTCCCCCTGAATCGTAATCGGTTCATCCGGAAGTTTCCTTTTAAACTGGATATCCTGATTTTTTGTCGTCATTTCAAAGCGGTCGATCACGTGATTGATGAGCTGCGGTGCATGGATGTCCTGAAAGCTCATATTTGAATCTTTACTGTCCATCTTCGACAGCTGCAGCAGGTCGTTTACAAGACGGATCATGCGGTCCGTTTCGTTGGCAGTTACGTTAAGAAACTGAGGGGCAATTTCCGGATCATGCAGGGCGCCGTCGGAAAGAGCTTCCAAATAGCTTTTCATCGACGTAAGCGGAGTGCGGAGTTCATGGGAAACGTTCGCCACAAATTCCCGGCGCTCTTCCTCCACCCGCTCCTGTTCTGTCACATCATGAAGTACGGCAATAACACCATTTTCTTCTCCTGTATCTTTCGTGATGGTCGAGAAGTTCGCTTCGATCACCATTTCTTCATCTTCCGTATCAAAATCGAGCAGAAGCGGATCCTGGAAACGATACAGATCGTCGAGCTTCATGAATTTATCAAGGCTGAGAATTCTCGTCATCTGCTGACCGACCATTTCCTGCTGCTCGCGGTCAAGGATTTCTTCAGCACGGTGGTTCACGAGAATCACGCGGCCCCTTTTATCTGTGGCAATAACGCCGTCTGTCATGTGCATCAATACAGAAGCGAGCTTGCGCCGCTCTCCTTCTGTCGTAGCGTTCGCTTCCTGAAGCTTATCTGTCAGGTCGTTAAACGTCTCTGCAAGCTGGCCGATTTCATCATCACCATAGACGTGAACATAGCGGGAAAAGTCTCCTTCCCCCATTACGACAGCCTGTTTTTTCATATCCACAATCGGCCTTGTAATCGTCCGGGAAAGAAAAATACCTAGAGCGGCTGTCAGTACGAGGGCGATGGACGTTCCGGCGAAGAGGATCTGGTTAATATCCTGCATCTGGCTGTAAATGTCCTCCATCGAAGCTTCAATGTAAATCGCCCCGACTACTTCCTGACTGTCTGCTTCCACCGGCATCGCCATAACGAGCGTCCGGTGGTTGTTCACCGGGTTAAGCTGGATGTCCCCTTCCCGGTCTTCCATTCCGAGCAGCGCCTGCTTCACCCGCAGATCGGTAGTACGCTGCCCGACGAAACGATTCTGGGTCGGATTCGTTGCTGTAAGTACCGTACTATTCTGATCGATAATCTGCACATCTGCATTTTCCATACTGAAAACGTCGCTCCGTAAAATCGAAGCGACCCGTGCTTCCAGACTCTGCTCTTCATCTTCCGGATCAGCCGTTATTTCCTGCTCGACGTTATAGGCAAGCAGGCCGGCTCTTTCGTGCAGCGTATCGCGGAAATTACTTTCCAGTTCCCCTTCAAGCTGCTGTGTAAAGTAAACCCCGATGACCTGCATCGCTATTAAGATAAGTAGGACATAAATCGCCACGATTTTAACGTGGATCGATTTATGAAAGCGAATCTTTTTCATCCTTTAACTCTCCTGCTCCGCTTGGCGTAAGTAATATCCCACTCCGCGGCGGGTGACGATCCATGCCGGACTGCTTGGGTTATCTTCTACTTTTTCACGCAGACGGCGCACCGTCACGTCGACGGTCCGTACGTCACCAAAATAATCGTAGCCCCAGACAGCCTGCAGCAGGTGTTCCCTCGTCATGACCTGGCCGGAGTGCCGGGCAAGATAATGCACCAGTTCGAATTCCCTGTGCGTCAAATCCACCGGTTCGCCTCTTCTCGTAACGAGATAAGCGTCCGGCTGAATAAGCAGCGGTCCGATTTCAATATTCTTCGTTTCTGAGCCGCTCTCTGCTGTTTTCTGCTTACGGCGCAGGTTGGCTTTCACACGGGCGACAAGCTCTCTCGTACTGAACGGTTTGGTGACGTAATCATCGGCCCCGAGTTCAAGGCCGAGCACTTTATCTATCTCCGAATCTTTTGCCGTCAGCATAATGATAGGCATGTCGTACGTTTTTCTTACTTCACGGCATACTTCCATACCGTCCATGTAAGGCAGCATAATATCAAGCAGAATCAAACTCGGTACGTGCTCTTTCACGAGTTCTACTGCTTCGTTGCCATCGTAGGCAACGACAACATCAAAGCCTTCTTTTTCAAGACCGAATTTCAATATATCTGCAATTGGCTTTTCGTCATCAACGACTAAAATTTTCTGTTTATCCATGGATAACCCTCCTGTAGATGTCACCATTACTCCTCCTATATTCTATCACAATAGTGCGGATATGCGGAATTTCCTATTCAATAACCGTAAGCTTTGAAGAAACGACCTATAAAAAAGCCAGATCTGGACTAAGCAGACACTTCATGAAACTGTTTTTTCCGTAAAATAGCAGCTTACGGGGACTTCAGGTGAACGCAGCCTTATTCTTCACCTGAAGAACGGCATATTATAGAGTTTATCCGAAATGAGATGGAGTAAAAAAGATTTTATTAAATAACAATTAGAAAATAAGGAAAACGCTTGGAATTTTCTCCAAGCGTTTCAGTGTACCGACAAAAACTTCTTTTCAGCAGGCTGCCTTGAAAATAAAGTAGTTAAGTGATAAGCGTGCTCCTTCGTTTCCATGGGGGCGCTTTCCGGGCGGGCCGGCTTCAGCGGAGGCCATCTGTCTCATTCGTTTTTTCCAGGATTGACTTCTATTATGAAATTCATTCAAATGAGAAATGAACTTGAATTTTAGATTTAGTCGACATTATCTGAACTATTCAGAAGGAGAAAAAGTTTTTTCTATACAAAAAAACTATCCTGCTTTATAAGCGGATAGGTTTGCGTGGTGCTGGCCAGAGGACTTGAACCCCCAACCTACTGATTACAAGTCAGTTGCTCTACCAATTGAGCTAGGCCAGCAGACTAACATGGTGGCTCGGGACGGAATCGAACCGCCGACACACGGATTTTCAGTCCGTTGCTCTACCGACTGAGCTACCGAGCCGCTGTTTTTTACAAAAAAAAGTGGCGGTCCCGACGGGAATCGAACCCGCGATCTCCTGCGTGACAGGCAGGCATGTTAACCGCTACACCACGGGACCACTCTATACGAACTGTTAGTTATGTAAATTGGTTGCGGGGGATGGATTTGAACCATCGACCTTTGGGTTATGAGCCCAACGAGCTACCAGACTGCTCCACCCCGCGGCATTAAAAATATGTGCTTTACAGAATTACTGCAACAAAATTAATTATACGCATTCTTTATCAGGAAGTCAATAAGAAATTTTAAATGGTGACCCGTACGGGATTCGAACCCGTGTTACCGCCGTGAAAGGGCGGTGTCTTAACCACTTGACCAACGGGCCGCAGACACAAATCGTTTTTGACGACAAATATTATACTAACACCTAATTTATGTTTCTGCAATAGTTTTTCACAAAAGCTGAAGATTTTTCACTTTTCTCTGCCTGGCCTTCTTCAGACAGCAAAAACATTATACTCCTCCTGCCTTTTCCTGTCACTTAGAAGCTAAAGGAAACAAGGACGTTCCTTTCTGCCTATAGAAAAAGCCTTCCCAGCCACTGTGGTCGGGAAGGCCTGTAGATGCGGTGATTATTTTATCCGAATACCCCGCGGACAAGGTTTGTCTGTTTGCGGTCGGGGCCGACTGAGAAAATCGACAGCGGAATTCCTGTCAGCTGGGAAATTCGCTCGATATAATAAATCGCGTTTCTCGGCAGCTCGTGCAGGGAGCGCGCGCCGGTAATATCTTCATCCCATCCAGGCATTTCTTCATAGACCGGCTCACACTCAGCAAGCATTTTCAGGCTGGCTGGAAACTCTTCCACGATTTCTCCGCGGTATTTGTAAGCGACACAGATTTTCAGTGTCTTTATTCCGGTCAGAACATCAATGGAATTCAAGGAGAGGTCGGTAATTCCGCTTACCCTGCGGGCGTGCCGCACGACAACACTGTCGAACCAGCCGACACGGCGGGCACGGCCTGTTGTTGTTCCGTACTCATTGCCGACTTCGCGGATCGTGTCGCCGGTTTCGTCATGTAGTTCTGTTGGGAACGGGCCATCGCCGACACGGGTAGTATACGCTTTGGAAACTCCGACCACGTGATCAATCTTGGAAGGACCAACACCGGAACCGATCGTCACGCCGCCTGCAATTGGGTTCGAAGACGTTACAAAAGGATACGTTCCCTGATCGATATCAAGCATAACGCCCTGCGCGCCTTCAAAAAGGACACGGCGGCCTTCATCGAGCCCATCGTTTAATATGACAGAAGTATCTGCCACATACTTTTGAATCTGCTGGCCGTATTCAAAGTATTCGTTTAAAATTTCTTCCTTTGTGAATCCTTCTGTTTCGTAAATACGTTCAAACACACGATTTTTCTCATAAAGGTTCACTTCCAGCTTTTCTTCAAACGTCTCCCGGTCGAGAAGATCCACAATGCGGATTCCTGTCCGAGCAGCTTTATCCATATAAGCTGGTCCGATGCCTTTGCGGGTCGTCCCGATTTTGTTCGCCCCTTTGCTTTCTTCTTCCATAGCATCAAGCTTCAGGTGGTAAGGCAGAATCACGTGAGCCCGGTTGCTGATGCGCAGGTTGCTCGTGTCTACGTTTCTATCATGTAAGTATTTAAGCTCCTCCACGAGGGCTTTTGGATCAATAACCATACCGTTTCCAATCACACACATTTTGTCACTGTAAAAAATTCCGGATGGAATCAGGTGCAGCTTATAAGTCGTATCGTTAAATACAATCGTGTGACCTGCGTTGTTGCCCCCCTGATAGCGGGCAATCATTTCTGCTTTTTCCGAAAGGTAGTCCGTGATTTTTCCTTTTCCTTCGTCTCCCCACTGCGTTCCTACTACAACAACCGATGGCATCGATTGAGCACCTCCAACTATTTCGTGCTATATTCGTTCTTCATTTGAACCAACGCCATTTTACCAGTTCCAGAAGGTACAGTCAATATAATTACCGAACGTTGGCAAAGATTACTATAATATTGTTCGTTTATTTCCTTTTGCCACAAAGTTAGTATAAGAGCAGAAATTCAGCTTGTATACGTCGACAGGCTGTTGAAAAAGCTTTTTTCTGTATCTTTCTTCCTTTGCCTGCTTTTTCGCCTTCCAAGGTTGCTTTCCGGAGGATACTCTCTAAGCGAAACATGCAGAAAAAAGAGTGTCTCTGTAAAGCTTTGAGACACCCTCTCTTCATCAGGCGCCGGGAGGAATATTATCCTCATCGTAGCGCCGTTCCAGATTGACGAATTTATTATGTTCCTTCACAAAAGCGAGCTCCACAGTACCTACCGGACCGTTACGCTGCTTGGCGATAATAATTTCGATAATATCCTTTTTCTCTGATTCCTGATCGTAGTAGTCGTCCCGATAAAGGAAGGCAACGATATCGGCATCCTGCTCAATACTTCCGGATTCCCGGATATCCGACATCATCGGCCGCTTATCCTGACGGGACTCTACTCCCCGGGAAAGCTGGGAAAGGGCAATGACCGGCACTTCCAGCTCCCGGGCAAGTCCTTTCAGTTCCCGGGAGATTTCTGATACTTCCTGCTGACGGCCTTCACTCGAGCGGGCGTCGCCCTGAATAAGCTGCAGATAGTCAATCATGATCATGCCGAGCCCCTGCTCCTGCTTGAGCTTGCGGCATTTGGACCGGATATCTTTTACTTTGATCCCGGGGGTATCATCGATATAAATGCCCGCCTTGGAAAGGCTGCCCATCGCCATCGTCAGGCGCTGCCAGTCTTCATCTTCCAGCTTTCCGGTACGAAGCCGCTGGGCGTCGATATTTCCTTCTGCACAGAGCATACGCATGACGAGCTGGTCCGCTCCCATTTCGAGACTGAAAATCGCCACGTTTTCGTCTGTTTTGGTAGCCACGTTCTGCGAAATATTTAAAGCAAAAGCTGTCTTACCAACCGACGGTCGGGCAGCAACGATGACGAGGTCGCTCTTCTGAAAACCGGCGGTAATCCGGTCAAGTTCCTGGAATCCTGTTGGAATACCGGTTACTTCACCTGCAGTATGCTGAAGCAGTTCAATTTTATCAAATGCTTCGATCAGAACATCCTTGATTTCAATAAACTCTCCGGAAGACTGCTTTCTGGAAACTTCCAGAATAGATTTTTCCGCTTCGTTGACGATAAGGTCAACTTCATCCTCTGCTGCATAACTTTCAGTGGCAATACTCGTAGCTACGCGGATGAGCCGGCGGAGTAAAGATTTCTCTTCGACTATCTGCGCATAGTACTGGACGTTGGCGGCTGTCGGGACAGCATTTGCCAGATCACCAAGGTAGGCAACGCCTCCGACTTCTTCAAGCCAGTTTTTTGCATGCAGTTCGTCGATCATCGTGACAAGATCGACCGGTTCCCCTTTTTCCGAAAGATCGAGCATGACTTCGAAAATGCGGCTGTGCGCCATCCGGTAGAAATCTTCCGGCATTAAACGCTCGGAAGCAGTGATAAGCGCCTGTCCTTCAAGAAAGACCGCGCCAAGCACTGCCTGCTCCGCTTCAATATTCTGGGGTGGTGTCCGGTCCGTGAACAGTTCGTTCATTGTGGTCCCCTCATTTCCCGGTTCTCCCCGTTACGCTTCCTGCACGTGTACTTTAATTACAGCTGTTACTTTTGGATGGAGTTTCACATTAACGTTCGTGTAGCCGAGCGTACGGATAGGTTCTTTCATTTCAATTTTACGTTTATCAATTTTGTAGTTGTCTTTCCTCAGTTGTTCCGCTACCTGCTTGTTCGTCACTGCTCCGAAAAGACGTCCTCCGTCTCCTGCTTTGGCCGACAGTTCCACAGGTTTGCTCTCCAGTTCCTCTTTCATTTTCTCCGCCTGCTTTAATTCCTCTTCCGCCTGGCGCTCTTCGTTTTCTTTCTTCTTTTCAAAAGCTTTCAGATTGCCTTTATTTGCTTCTTCAGCAAGCTGATTTTTAAGCAGATAGTTTCGTGCATAGCCGTCCGGTACGTCTTTCAATTCGCCTTTTTTCCCTTTTCCTTTTACATCCTTCAAAAAGATGACTTTCATTATGATTGTCCTCCTTTGAAATACTCATCGATTTTTTCTTTCAGCAGTTCTTCTGCTTCTTCCTCTGTTATATCTTCAAGCTGGGTCGCGGCATTCGTTAAATGGCCGCCTCCGTTCATTTTTTCCATAATAATCTGAACGTTGACGTCCCCGAGCGATCGGGCACTGATGCTCAGCCTCCCGTCTTCGATTTTTGAAATAACGAAAGAAGCAATGACATCATTCATCGTCAGCAGCGTATCTGCTGCCTGGGCGATCAGCACCTGACCGTAGGTTTCATCCGCATAGCCGCGGGCAATCGCCATGCCGCCGGAGTAAATATGCGCCTGTTCAATCAGTTTCGACCGCTTCACATAGTGATCCAGATCTTCTTTAAGGAGCTTCTGAACGAGCGTCGTATCCGCTCCCCGGCCGCGAAGATAGGAAGCAGCATCAAAAGTACGCGAGCCGGTGCGGATTGCAAAGCTTTTCGTATCGACAATGATCCCTGCAAGCAGCGCCGTCGCTTCAAGCGTATTGACCTGCGGCTGGCGCGGCTGATATTCAAGAAGTTCGGTGACAAGCTCGGCCGTGGAAGAGGCGTACGGCTCCATATAAACGAGCACGGCATCACTGATAAAGTCTTCCCCTCGGCGGTGATGGTCGATAACAATCGTCCGTTCGACTTTATCAAGCAGCTTCGGCTCCTGAACGAGCTTCGGCTTATGCGTATCGACGACGAGCAGAAGCGTATCTTCTGTGACTTCCTCCCGGGCTTCATCCGGGGAAATAAAGCGTGCCCACAGTTCCCGCTGCTGTTCCACTTCTTTTAAAAGCTTTCTGACACTCTGATTCACATCGTCGGGATCGAGAATAATATATCCTTCTTTGCCGTTTGCTTCGGCGATTTTAAGCATGCCGATCGCTGCTCCGATAGAATCCATATCCGGATTTTTGTGTCCCATAATATACACTTTGCTGCTCTCACGGATAAAGTCCCTTACCGCATGGGAAATCACTCTCGCTCTTACGCGGGTACGTTTTTCTGTCGCGTTGGATTTCCCTCCGTAAAACCGGACTTTCCCGTTCTTTTCTTTAATAGCAACCTGATCGCCGCCGCGTCCGAGCGCAAGGTCAAGACTGGACTGGGCAAGTGAGCCAAGTTCACGCAGGGAAGGCTCCCCGCTTCCGATGCCGATACTCAGAGTAAGAGCGACTTTTTCCTCGTAAGTAATCTCACGCACCTCGTCAAGCAGCGTAAAACGTCCTGCTTCCAGGGCTTCAAGCGTCGATTCATTAAAAACAGCGATGAAGCGATCAGAAGAAGTACGCCGGATCAGCATCTCGTGCTTCTGCGACCATCGGTTGAGAGCCTCTGTCACATGGGAGAGAAGCTTGCTTCGGAGCTGGTCGTCCAGCCCTGAAGTAACTTCATCATAATTATCAAGATAGATAAATGCGATTACTGTTTTTTCCCGCTCAAATTTTTCTTTGAACTCCTGCTCTTCCGTCGCATTCAGAAAGTAAAGAAGGCGCTCATCCGGTTCATGTACCACCCGGTAGTTTTCTTCTTTTACTGTGAGAAAGAACGAGCGCTTTTTCTCATTTACCGATTCTATCAGATCATCGGCAATTCTATCCATAGATACGCCGGTCAAATCCTGTTTCATCATCTGCTGCATATAGGGATTGGTCCATTGAATCTCACGCTCTTTATTGTAAAGCATCATTCCTACAGGCATCTGGGTCACTGCTTTTTCTCCCGCCTTATTCACCCGATAGGTGAGAGTGGAAATATAATCAGCCAGGTCCCGCTCAAAATGGATGCGTGCCCGGATCACAAGTACCAGGGCAGCGGCAAGCAGAATGAATCCTGCAATTCCCGGACGCCAGTCGTAATAAGTCAGTATTCCGATGAAGAGCACTGAGATGGCAAACAGCAGAATAACATGGTAGCCGTGCCAGCGTTTCATAAGGAATTTAGGCATTCTATACAACTCCTACTTCTGCGACTTCAATCGCGTTCTCAAGTCGAAACCTAAGTCAATTATACCTAAGATTCTAATAATAGGAAGAAGAAAAGGAAAAACAACTACTGAGAGCGTAATGATGATAGGGAGGACGATGTTCAGCTTTTTCCAATGAAAGAAAAAGAAAATAAAAGCGAGACCCTGGATCACCATAAGCCCTTCCATTACAGGATTTAAGTTGGAAGCAAGCGTGTTGAGTGTTCCTTCCTGCCCTTCGCTTATATTAATAAACGAAAGGATGATAGCAAGCAGATAATACCAGATAAACGATTTTGGAAGACTCCATTCACGCAGAGGCGGGAAGCCTGCTGCAGAATAATCCCTCTTCCGTAAGTACCAGATGCTGACAAGCTGCATGACAAAGGCTGTAACTGCTCCGGTAATAACAAGCAGAGCCGGTACTATGACACTTATGTTATCAATGAAATCGAAGAGCGGAGCTGCTGCTTCGGGATCTTCTTCTATCCCGAGCACGTTTTCCGTCGTTTCCATTGATTCTTCCATTGTCAGCTGAAGCTGGCGCACAGGATCGGTATCTGTTAATGCCATAATCCCGACGTAGGTAATGACAATACCGAGTACAACGCTTAAGGCTGTTCCGGCGTAGACGCCGAACGCGCTTTCTCCCCGTTTATACAATTCTCCAATGGCAATTCCTGCCGAAGCAAAAATAATGATCACTATCGGGGAAAAAGCTCCGACAACGAGAGAGAGCAGCATCAGAATAAACAGAGAAACGAAAACACCCGCCTGCCATCCATATTTATATGTATAAATCACCATCGGAACCGGGATAAAAAACAACAGGATCAAGCCTGCAAAAGGAATGAGCAGGGCGGCAAGGACAAGTGCCATAAATATGCCTGCTGCAACTACACCGTCGCGGACTACGGAAGACTTATCCATCAAACTGCACCTTCTTTTCCAAAAGTTTCTTTTTATCGTCTGTTTTATATAAGAGGAACGTAAATTTTAAGCTGTGTTAAGTCTGGTGTTGATATATATAAGAAAACTTCACTTCGGCCTGCCGTGGAGGAGCTTTCCAGCTTCCTTGGGCTGCGCCTTGCGGGATCTTCCAATCTCCTTCTTCCACAGGCGTCCGCCGGTTTCCGCTTCGTTTTTCTATATTTCAAAAAAACTCAGGAATGAAATCAGAAGTATATTTTATCACGCTTACGCTTTAAAAACCAAAAAAATCAGGACCTGCGGCTTAGAGAGATTTTTTCTTCATAGAAAAAACCCCCGCTATGATCGGTCATAACGGGGGTTTATTATTGTTACTACTCCGTAACAAATGGAAGAAGTGCCATTGTACGTGAACGTTTAACCGCTCGTGTAAGCTGGCGCTGATACTTCGCAGATGTTCCGGTTACCCGGCGGGGAAGAATCTTTCCACGCTCGGAAACAAATTTCTTAAGCAGGTCTGTGTCCTTATAGTCAATTTTCTTAATCTTATTGACCGTGAAGTAACAGACTTTACGGCGTCTAGGCCGACCACGACGTGCCATAGAGCAAAACCTCCTTTTAATATTTTATATTCAACAACCGTTTCTTAGAACGGAAGATCGTCATCATCGATATCGATCGGCTTGCCTTCACCGGCAAACGGATCATCGTTGGATGAACCTTGACCGAAACCACCGGAAGCAGATCCGGAACCGGCGCCCTGCCCCCCTGTGGAGCCGCTCTGGCCCCCTTGAGGTGCCTGCTGGCCGGAATCTCCGTACTGCTGGCCTCCGCCCTGGGAAGACCCGCGCGGTTCCAGAAACTGAACGCTCTCGGCTACTACTTCTGTCATAAAAATACGACGGCCTTCGTTATTATCGAAGCTGCGGGTCTGGATGCGGCCGTCTACGCCGGCCATGCTTCCTTTTTTCAGGTAGTTGGCGACGTTTTCCGCCTGCTTTCTCCAAACTACAGTATTAATGAAGTCAGCTTCACGATTGCCCTGCTGGTTTGAAAACGGACGGTTGACTGCAAGCGTAAATGTCGCTACTGCAATGCCGTTTGCCGTATAACGCAGCTCCGGGTCTTTCGTTAAGCGTCCAACTAGAACAACGCGGTTAATCATCCGAATTCCTCCCTGGATGTGGTTTCAATCAAACATATGATCAGTCATCTTCGCGAACAATCATCGAACGCAAGATGTTATCGTTAATAGAGCTCAGGCGGTTGAACTCGTCAAGTGCCGGCTTTTCAGCTTTAACTTGAAGAATTACATAGAAGCCTTCAGGAAAGTCATTAATCTCATAAGCGAGACGTTTTTTTCCTTTTTCCTCTGTTTCCGTAACTTCTGCGCCATTATCCGTAAGAATCTTATTGAAACGCTCAACTGTTTCTTTCGTTTGAGCTTCCTCAATATCTGGACGAATGATGTACATAATTTCGTAGTTGCGCATGTGTGTCACCTCCTTTTGGACTAGGCCCTTTCCCCAATTTTGAAAAAGAGCAAGGAGCGAGTCGTTTTGCTCGCAAGTGCTTATTATAGCAGACAGACAAACGGGAATCAATAGACGATTTCTTTGAAAACGAAGCTGCCTTGAAGTACTCCCTTCCCTGAACTTCCATCCAGTCCGTTTTGTACTTTTACAAACATCTCCGGCATCATTTCCGTCATTTGTCTTCCAATACGGCTTCGGCAATCAGCTTGAAGGAGCTCTCTCTTGCTTTCGGTCCGTGTGTGTTGTTGATCAGTAAAAATTCATCGGTTCCAAAAAGCCGCTGCAGTTTTTTCAGCTCTTTTTTGATCTTTTCGGGGCTTCCAGCAATCACCCGGCGCCGCTCATGGTGCATCCGGGCTTTTTCTTCATCAGAAACCCGTTTTTCTGCGATTGACTCAGGTGAAGGAACAATCGTGTTTCCTTTCGGGACGCCTGCGAGCCAATGATCCTGAATTACTGCCAGCCTCTCCGCTTCTTCCTCTGTTTCTGCACAAACGGCAAAAATACATATAATAATCCGCGGCTCAAAACCTGCTTCTGCACAGGATTCCCGGTAGGATGCAATTGTTTCTTCAGCCCGGTCCGGGTTAATAAAATACCCAAAAACCAGACCCATCCCCCGTTCTCCGGCCAGCTTTCCACTTTCTGGAGAGAGACCGAGCAGCCACATCGGCGGAATCGGAGCCTGCCTCGGAGTTTTTTTAACGATTCGGTACGGATGTTTTAAAGACAGACTGTCGTGCAGAAAACCAGCTGTATCATCCAGCTGCTGCGGAAAAGCCTGAAAATTTTTTTCCGCGCCATCCGTCAGCGCCTGTCTGGTACGCTCACTTCCTCCGGGAGAACGTCCGACACCAAGCTCAATCCGTCCGGGATAAAAAGCAGCCAATGTTGAAAACGTTTCTGCTGTTTTAAGCGGGCTGTACTGGGGCAGGAGAATACCTCCTGCTCCGAGAATGATCGTCGACGTTTCTGCTCCGGCCCGCCCTATCCAGAGTTCCGGGGCAGCACTTAATAGTCCATTTGTACCGTGATGTTCAGCGAACCAGTAGCGGTTATAACCCCAGACTTCCGCTTTTTTAACAAGCTCGATCGTATGCTGAACCGCTTCAGGAACAGAAATTCCTTCCTGAAGCGGCACTTGATCCAAGATTCCTATTTTCACCATTTATTCTCCTTTCGTCCGTTTCCTTCCTCCGTTCAGTATGCCATAATAATGAAAACGGCTTCAGCCGAAACGATTGGAAAGGATGATTAACGGAATGATTAACGGTCAGCGTTATTTCACTTCATGGAGCGGCGGAAAAGATTCCGCTTTAGCTCATTATCAGGCATTACAGGAAGGCGGCAGCCCGGCCTGTCTTCTTTCAATGTTCGAAGAAAATGAGGAATATTCGCGGTCCCATTCTCTTCCTTACGGGGTGATCCAGGCACAGGCAGATGCAATGGACGTACCGCTCATCATCCGTGGGGCTTCCTGGGCCTCCTACCAGAAAAAATTTCTTGAATTAATGGAAATTATGAAACGAAACGGCGTAAATTACGGCGTATTTGGTGATATTGACCTCGAAGACCATCTGGAATGGGTGCAGCGGAATTGTGAAAAAGGAGGCATTACCTCCTACCATCCGCTCTGGAAAAAAGAACGCCGGCAGGTATTAACCGAACTTTTAGATGCAGGATTTGAATCCGTCATTATCGTCGTCGATGAAAACAAACTTCCCGCTACCTTCCTCGGAAGAGTACTCGACGAAGAAGCAATTGCTGAAATTGAAGAACGCGGTATTGATGCCTGTGGGGAAGAAGGAGAATTTCACACCGTCGTTGTAGATGGCCCTCTCTTTAACAGGCGAATACCGGTTTCCTTCAAAGAAGTTGAACGACATGAAGGTTATGCCTTTCTGCCTGTAGTCCTTCAGGTTGGATAACCAAATGAAGTAAATGCTGCTTAGCATGCAGGAAAGCTGTTACGACCTTCTGAACAAAAAGCTTGATGAAATAAAGAAAAGAACCTGCCGCGGCAGGTTCTTTTTGCACTATTCCCGAGCACCAGGAAGAAGAGACTGTTTATCCTGTTCCTCATGCATATTTTTTACGAGGTGCCCGCAGAAACAGCATTTCTTTATTAAACGTTGAATCGGAAATGAATTACGTCGCCGTCCTTGACGATGTATTCTTTTCCTTCGAGGCGTACATTGCCTTTTTCTTTTGCAGCACCCATATTTCCGGCATCAATCAGGTCGGTATAGGAAACCACTTCCGCACGGATGAAACCGCGCTCAAAGTCAGTATGGATAACACCGGCCGCCTGAGGAGCTTTCGTGCCGCGGTGGATTGTCCAGGCACGCACTTCCTGCTTACCGGCAGTGAAATAGGTATCCAGACCGAGCAGCGCATAGGCAGCACGGATCAGCTGATCAAGACCAGCCTCCGCAATTCCCAGATCCTCCAGAAATTCCTGCTTTTCATCTCCTTCAAGTTCAGCAATCTCCGACTCGATTTTCGCACAGATGACGATGACTTCGGAATTTTCCTGCGCAGCAAAATCTCTCACTTTCTGTACGTAAGGGTTTTGATCAGCTTCACCGATTTCGTCTTCACTGACATTTGCCACGTAAAGAACCGGCTTCTCGGTAAGAAGCTGAAAACCTTTTACAATTTTCTTTTCTTCTTTTGAAAAGTCAATGCTCCGGGCAGGGCGTTCTTCCTCGAAAGCGTCCTGAAGTTTTTTCAGGACTTCAAATTCCGCCATCGCTTCCTTATCTTTGGATTTTGCCATTTTTTCTACTTTTCCGATCCGCTTTTCGACCGATTCCAAATCAGCGAGGATAAGTTCCAGATTGATCACCTGAATATCCCGTATCGGATCGACGTTTCCGGAAACATGCGTTACATTATCGTCGTTAAAGCAGCGTACTACGTGGGAGATAGCATCCACTTCACGGATGTGGGATAAAAACTTGTTGCCAAGCCCTTCTCCCTTGCTTGCTCCTTCCACTATTCCAGCGATATCAGTAAATTCGAAAGCGGTAGGTACTGTTTTATGAGGGTCGACCATTTCTGTCAGCTTCTGCAGCCGGTAGTCCGGCACTTCTACAATCCCGACGTTAGGATCGATCGTACAGAACGGATAGTTCGCCGATTCTGCTCCTGCCTGAGTGATTGCGTTAAATAACGTGGACTTCCCGACATTGGGCAAGCCAACGATTCCTGTTGTTAAAGCCATATTATTCATTGCTCCTTTTTCAAACATTCTTCCGTCATGTCTACATCCTTATCAATTATAGAGAGTTATAAAGCAGAACGCAACTACAGAGTTTCCGGATGAAAATAAAGAAACACTGCCCCAGAGAATCGAAGATCTCAAAGTCTCCTGCCAAGGCTGTGCAATTAAAAAGATCTTCATGAACGCTCCATCATGAAGATCTTCAGAATTGATCTGCCTATATTCGTACTTCGAATAATTTTTTAAAAGAACGGCTGCCTTGAAAATAAAGCAGATAATCAATAAACGGTCGTTTTCGTTCCCATTGGGGCGCAGGGCCGGTCTCAGCTAATTCCGTCCTCCCTGCGGTCGGGCGGTGTGGGGCCAGCCGCCCCATGTGCCATGCAGCTTACGGTAAAGATACAGAGCAGCATCTACTTTCTAATCAAGTATAGTTCACGAAAAAACGAAGCAGAGTTTTCTACATTTATCAGCAACAGAATGCTTTAACACAGCTAAAAGAAAGAACAGCTCTGATTCTAATCCTGATTCTTTTCCGTAACACGCTTCATTTTCTTTTCAAATTCTTTACGCGGCATCATAATACTGTGCTGGCACCCCATACATTTAATGCGGATATCCATCCCCATCCGCACAATTTTCCAGCGGTTCTCACCGCACGGGTGCTGTTTTTTCATCTCTACAATATCATTTAATGCAAATTCCGGATGCGCCATGTAAAGTCCCCCTTGTCTCAACATTTTCTTATAAGAATATTCTACTTTTAAAATCAATTTCAGTAAAAACAAACTTTTTTTCTTTCAGCTTCTCCAGGAGTTTGTTGGAAGAAACTGCACTTCCAATCATCATACTTTAAAACAGCCAGTTCTGAACAAAAACAAACAATACAATAAGAAAGATAGCTGGAAGAAGGTTGGCAATACGTATTTTAGGAACTCCAAGGAGGTTCAGGCCGATGCCGATAATCATAATGCCGCCCACCGCCGTTAATTCATTAATAACGAGGTCCAGCTGATTTTCTGGTATAAAACGGATAATCCACGTCGCAGCTATCGCTATGGATCCTTGATAAAGGACTACAGGAACAGCTGAAAACATTACCCCTATGCCGAGTGTAGCCGCAAAGATGATAGAGGTGAAGCCGTCGAGAACCGCTTTCGTAAGCAGAACAGAATGATCCTGCCGGAATCCGCTGTCCAGAGCTCCAATGATTGCCATAGCCCCTACTACAAAAAGAAGAGTGGAGGCAATAAAACCTTCTGCGAGTGAGCTTCCTTCTTCTTTCTTCCATTTCTGCTCCATCCAGTAACCGATACGGTTCAATTTTCCTTCAAGATTCCAGCGTTCGCCGAGCATGCCGCCGAGGGCAAGACTGAAAATGACAAGCAGAAATTCGTCTCCTTCCATTGCCATATCCAGCCCCAGAATAAGCACGGCCAGCCCGATTGCTTTCATAACGGTTTCCTGCATACTCTTGGAAAACCGGGTCAGCTTCGTTCCGATTAATGCGCCTGCTATGATTGCCAGGCCATTCACAATAGTTCCAAACAATATCATAACTGTGACCCCTGCCCCGCTTATGTATTTCTTGCTCTTTCCGTGCAAAAGCCCGTCAGCAGGATGTCTCCCCCAACGGGCCGGCTTTAGTCTTCCTTGTGCAGAAGGTGGAAAATACGTTCCAGATCTTCTTCGTTAAAATAATCAATTTCTATTTTCCCTTTTTTCCTGCCCGGTTTGATCTGGACATTCGTCCCGAAGTAGGTTTTCAGCTGCGATTCTCTGGACTTCACAAGCTTCGAGACCGCAGGTTTTTTCTTTGTTTCACGTGAAACGTCCTGATTTGCCCGTTTCACCCACTCTTCCAGCTGCCTTACACTCATCTGCTCCTGTACGATTTTCTGCAGAAGAGAACTGAGCTGCTGGGTGTTTTTTAAACCGAGAAGCGAGCGGGCGTGTCCCATCGTCAGTTTTCCTTCCGACAGGTACTCCTGCACCATCAGGGGAAGCTGCAGAAGACGCACATAATTGGCGATATGCGGCCGGCTTTTGCCGAGACGCTGCGCCAGGTCGTCCTGCGTGATCTGCAGGTGTTCCATTAATTTCTGATAAGCTTTAGCTTCCTCAAGCGGATTTAAATTCTCCCGCTGCAGATTTTCCACGAGCGCAAGCTCCATCATTTCATCATCGGAAAGTTCCTTGACGACGGCCGGAATCGTTTTTTGTCCTGCTAGCTTTGAAGCACGAAACCGTCTTTCACCAACCACGATTTCATATCCTTTAATACTCCTGCGAAGCATAATCGGCTGAATGACCCCATGCGCACTTATTGATTCCGAAAGCTCCTGAAGCCCCGTTTCGTCAAATATTTTTCGAGGCTGATAAGGATTGGGCCGGATATCTGTCAGCTTAATTTCTTCGACCTGCAGTTCCGTATCCTTTGAAGCATTAGGGAAAAAAGCATTGATGCCTTTTCCGAGTCCTTTACCCATGGCTGATCACTTCCTTTGCTAACTCCGCGTAAACACTCGCCCCTCTGGATTTAGGGTCATACGTGACGATCGATTCCCCATAGCTCGGAGCTTCTCCGAGGCGGACAGTACGCGGGATAATAGTTTCGAATACTTTTTCCCGAAAATACTTTTTCACTTCCTCCATTACCTGCATACCGAGATTCGTTCTTTTATCGAGCATCGTCAGGAGGACGCCCTCAATCATTAACTCATTGTTCAAATGCTTCTGTACGAGACGAATTGTATTCAGCAGCTGGCTGAGTCCTTCCATGGCATAGTATTCGCACTGGACCGGAATCATCACAGTATCTGCTGCTGAGAGCGAATTCAGCGTCAGAAGGCCGAGCGACGGCGGACAGTCAATGATGATGTAGTTATAGGCATCTTTCATTTCGTCCACCGCTTTTTTTAAACGGATTTCCCGTGAAATAGCAGAAACGAGTTCGATCTCCGCTCCTGCAAGCTGAATCGTTGACGGGACGACATCCAGTCCTTCCATAGATGTAGGAACGATCACATTATGAAGACTTTGTTCTTCCACCAGAACGTTATAAATACATTCGTGGATGTCACCTTTATTAATACCGATTCCGCTCGTCGTATTGCCCTGAGGATCAATATCGATAATGAGCACTTTTTTTCCTTCTTTTACGAGACTTGCACTTAAGTTTACCGCGGTAGTTGTTTTGCCGACACCGCCTTTTTGATTTGCAATTGCAATTACTTTACCCACTCTGCTGTCACCTGCCTCACTGAACTGTGAAACTTTGCTTTTTATTCTACCATGAAAAACTACAAAAGAAACGGACAAGTCTTATCTGAAAGTGCCTTTCTGCCGGACCGCTGAAAAAATGAAAAATCGGTTTTTCAACAAGCAGACAAATTCTATTTTCCTGCAAGCAGCGGCAGAAGCTTTCCAAGGGCCTCGTTCCTTCCTTTTCCATCAGGACTTCTCACCGGATTTCTATACTAAAAATACCACATCCCTGTAAGAGAGAGTGGTATGTTTCAGCAGCTTTGCAGTATAGCTATGCTTTCGGAATGCGGATCGTAAATTGATAGTGCTCTTCCGTTTCTTCTTCCTCTGTATCGATTTTCAGTCCAGACTCCTGCACCATGTCGACCGACTTGCGGATCGTGTTCATCGCAAGTCTTGTATCCTTGGAGCGGCTTTTACGCACGTTCTTTTTCTGGACAGGTTTTAGTTCGGCAGTCCGTTTTTCTACAGCTGCTTCTGTTTCTTTTACATTCCAGTTTTCTGTAATGATTTTTTCCAGAAGGTCGTTCTGGGCGCTTTCTTCTTTTACGGGCAGAAGCGCACGGGCGTGACGCTCGCTGATTTCTCTTGTAAGCAGCTTCTGCTTCCCTGCTTCTGTAAGCTGTAAAAGCCGCAGCTTGTTTGCGATAGTGGACTGGCTTTTTCCGAGACGTTTTGCCAGCTCCCCCTGCGTCAGTTCGTGAAGTTCCAGAAGACTAGCATATGCATTGGCTTCTTCTATCGAGGTCAGTCCTTCCCGCTGCAGATTTTCAATCAGAGCTACGGAAGCCGTTTTTGTATCATCAAAATTTTTAACAACGACCGGTACTTTATCAAGACCTGCATGCCGGGCTGCCCGCCACCGTCTTTCCCCTGCAATAATTTCGTAACTGCCATCACTTTGGCGTACGACAATCGGCTGGATCATTCCGTGAGTATCGATCGTCTGCGCCAGTTCTTCAATTTTTTCCTCATTAAAGATTGTCCGCGGCTGAAACCGGTTTGGCAGGAGGCTTTCCACGGCGACCTGTTGTACTGCTTCTTCCGTTCCCTCCTGTGCGTCTTCAGAAGAAACCTCTTTTTTCTCGCCTAACCCAAATAACTTCGAAATTGACTGTTTCATAGGGACACCACCCTTACAAATCTTCCTTCTGCTCCTCTGTTTCACGTGAAACAGAGGAGCAGGAACTATGTTTCTGTATATGTTGAACTTCATAATTCGTTTCCGCTTCTGTAAACGACCGCTTTCGTTTCCATGGGGACGTTTTCCGGGCGGGATGGATCTTCGACTCAACCTTATTCGCCCTGGAGCCGCCCCATTTCCACTTCAGCAGCCTGTCCTGCTTTTCTGTTCTTCCTGCAGGTACGCTCTGCCTTTAAAAAGGATAACGCCCTTCTTTCTTTCGATAGATAAGGCCGCTTTCACGGTCATACATCCTACCTGAAACAATTTCATAATATACTTTTCAAGTTATTTTAACGACCATGTTATCCATTTATGATGGGAATATTCGTATATGAAATCGGATGATTGAAACGGCAGACGGCGGCTCCGGCAGGATAAAGCGAAGTCTGAAAATCCATTCTTCCAGTGTACAAAACTGGAAGAATTAGTTGAAAACGAGCCCCGCGGAAAGCGTCCGTCTGAAGTGGAAATCATTCACCATCTTTGGAAGCCCTTTTCTTACACAAACTTATGAAATTGATTCAACTATATAAATATTAAGTTCAATTTATATAGTTGAATACCTCCGCGATTATATCATGAAAAAAGCAAAGAGAGGAGGCTCTTCCTGAGAAGATCCCCGCTCTCTTTGCACTTTCCTGCTGTATTACGGATCGTTAAGAACAAACGTTTTTCCCGGATAAGAAACCGTTTATAAAATCGGCTCCTTATTCGGGGTTCCCGGCTTTCTCGGATACTTTTTCGGAGTACTGCCTGCTTTTCTTATATGAATAATCGATCGTTCTCCACCATTTTCAGGAAGCGAAAAATCAATCGTATTCTCTACTTTTCCTCCAAGAAGCTTAATCGCTTTTTGTGCATCCTTTAATTCTTCTCCGGCGCCCGCAGCTTTCATAGCAATGAACATTCCATTTTCCTTTACGAGCGGAAGACAGAGCTCTGTAAGCACCGGCATTCTTGCTACCGCACGGGATATAGCTACATCGTACTGATCCCGGTGGTCCGGTTTGCGGGCAAACTGCTCTGCCCGGTCATGATGAAAAGCGACTCCCGTTAAACCGAGTTCCTCAGCAAGGGCATTTAAAAAAGTAATACGTTTGTTAAGCGAATCGACAATCGTTACATTGATCTCCGGGAAACAGATTTTCAGCGGGAGGCTGGGAAATCCTGCCCCTGCCCCTACGTCCACGATCCGCAGCGGGCGCTTGAAATCGAAGGAGAAAGCAGCTGTAAGCGAATCATAGAAATGCTTCAAATAGACTGCATCCTTTTCTGTGATAGCTGTGAGATTCATCCGCTCATTCCAATCGACGAGCACTTCATAGTAGCGGGCAAGCCGCTTTTTCTGCTCATCATCAAGCGTAATATTCTGCTCTTCCAGTGCATTTACCAACGTTTGTTCATCCATGACCTGCCGCCTCTCTATGCTTCTGCTGTGACCCGCTGCAATCGTCCCTGCTCCATGTAAACGAGAAGAACAGAAACGTCCGCCGGGTTAACTCCTGATACGCGTGAAGCCTGAGCCATTGACAGCGGCCGTACTTCAGCCAATTTTTCCCGCGCTTCCAGAGCAAGTCCTTTGATTGCATGATAGTCGAGATCCTCCGGAAGTTTTTTATTTTCCATTTTCTTTAACTTCCCTACCTGTTCGAGCTGTTTTGCAATATACCCCTGATATTTCACGTGGATCTCGACTTGTTCTTTCACGTCGGGTTCCAGTTCTTTATCAGACGGCGCCATCTGTTCGATTTCCGCATACGTCATTTCCGGTCGTTTCAAAAGAACGGCCGCATTCGCTGCTTCTTTAATAGGAGAAGAGCCCTGGTCCTCCATGACACGCCGGGTTTCTTCCGTTACTTTAACGGTCGTTTTTTCCAGACGCTTTATTTCTTCAGATATATCTGCTTTTTTCTGCTGAAAGCGGGCGAATCGTTCATCAGAAATTAATCCGATTTCATGGCCTTTTTCCGTCAGACGCAGATCCGCATTGTCATGGCGGAGAAGCAGGCGGTATTCTGCCCGGGACGTCAGCAGACGATATGGCTCTTCTGTCCCTTTCGTAACGAGATCATCGATGAGGACACCGATATACGCTTCCGAGCGGTCAAGAATAACCGGATCCCGCTCCTGTACTTTCATCGCAGCATTAATGCCAGCCATAATGCCCTGACCGGCTGCTTCCTCATACCCGCTTGTCCCGTTAATCTGACCGGCTGTAAACAGTCCGCTGACCTTTTTTGTTTCAAGAGACGGCCACAGCTGAGTCGGTACTATTGCATCGTATTCGATCGCATAGCCGGGACGCATCATCTGAACGTGCTCGAGACCTGGAATCGTTTTGAGAATGTTGTGCTGGACGTCTTCCGGCAGACTTGTGGAAAGGCCCTGTACGTAGACCTCCTTCGTATTCCGGCCTTCCGGTTCCAGAAAGATCTGGTGGCGCGGCTTATCACTAAAGCGGACTACCTTGTCTTCAATGGAAGGGCAGTAGCGCGGTCCTGTTCCTTCGATCATGCCCGAATACATCGGAGAACGCGTGAGGTTGTTGTTAATATACTCGTGCGTTTCTTCGTTTGTATAGGTGAGCCAGCACGGGAGCTGATCAGTGATATAATCGACCGTTTCATAGGAAAAGGCACGCGGTACATCGTCCCCCGGCTGAATTTCTGTTTTGTCGTAGTCAATCGTGGAACCTTTTACACGCGGAGGCGTTCCTGTTTTGAAGCGTTCCATTTTAAAGCCGAGCTCCTGAAGATGGTAGGACAGGTTTACAGACGGCTGCATATTATTCGGACCGCTCTCGTAGGAGAGTTCTCCGAGAATTACCTTTCCCCGCAGATAGGTTCCGGTCGTTACAATAACGGCTTTGGAGCGGTATTCAGCTCCTGTCTGGGTCACCACCCCTTTGACGGTATCGTCTTCTACAATCAGTTTTTCCACCATTCCCTGGCGCAGAAGCAGATTATCGGTATTTTCAATTGTTTCTTTCATTTCCTGCTGATACAAAAACTTGTCGGCCTGGGCACGGAGTGCTCTCACCGCAGGCCCTTTAGCAGTATTCAGCATCCTCATCTGGATGTGGGTTTTATCTATATTTCGTGCCATTTCTCCGCCAAGGGCATCAATTTCCCTTACAACGATCCCTTTGGCGGGCCCTCCAACAGACGGGTTACACGGCATAAACGCGACGGCATCGAGATTAAGAGTGAGCATGAGCGTATCGGCTCCGGCACGGGCAGAGGCAAGACCTGCTTCTACCCCGGCATGTCCGGCTCCGATGACAATCACGTCAAACTCTCCTCCTTGATAACTCATATAGGTATTCCTCCTTTTATTTTCCTAAACAAAACTGAGAGAACAACTGATCGATTAAACTTTCCTGCACACTGTCTCCAATAACTTCGCCCAGCACTTCCCAGGCGCGCGTAATATCAATCTGTACCATATCTATCGGCATGCCGTTTTCGGCAGCATCGAGTGCTTCTTCCACGGATCGTTTTGCCTGTTCAAGAAGGGCGATATGACGGGAGTTGGAAACGTACGACATGTCTCCTCCATCCATATCCCCGGCAAAGAAAAGAGAACGAATAGCTTCTTCCAGTTCATCCACCCCTTCATCTTTTAAAAGCGAAGTGGAAATGACCGGATTGCCATTGGCAAGCTCGCGGACCCGGTCGAGGGAAATGCGCGCTTCCAGATCGGTTTTATTTATAATAATAATTGAATCCTGATCTCTTATAAGCTTGAATAATTCCTCATCTGCTTCTGTCAGTACTTCGTTATAATTTAACACAAGCAGGGCAAGTTCGGCATCCTTTACTACTTTACGGGACCGCTCCACACCGAGACGTTCCACAATATCTTCGGTTTCACGGATACCTGCAGTATCGAGAAGGCGGAGCGGCACCCCCCGGACATTGACATACTCTTCGACGACGTCTCTCGTCGTTCCCGGCACGTCCGTGACAATTGCCTTATTCTCGTGGACAAGACTGTTTAAAAGAGAGGATTTACCGACGTTCGGCCGCCCCATTATGACAGTGGAAAGACCTTCGCGGAGAATCTTACCCTGATGCGCTGTCATCAGCAGCTGATCGACAGCATCTCTTACTTCCGAACCTTTTTCCCTGATCATGTCGAGCGTCATTTCTTCCGCATCATATTCCGGATAATCAATATTCACTTCAACACTTGCCACTGTCTCCAAAAGCTTCTGGCGCAGAGACTGAATTCTTGTTGAAAGCTTTCCCTCGACCTGATTCATCGCGACATTCATCGCCCGGTCCGTCTTGGCACGGATCAAGTCCATTACTGCTTCAGCCTGAGAAAGATCGATGCGTCCGTTTAAAAACGCCCGCTTAGTAAATTCTCCCGGTTCGGCAAGACGCACGCCATGACGCAGGACAAGCTGCAGCACGCGGTTGACGGATGTTAAACCGCCATGGCAGTTTATTTCAATAATGTCTTCCTTCGTATACGTCTTCGGCGCGCGGAGAACCGAGACCATCGCTTCTTCAATCGTCTCTTCTGTGTCGGGATCCTGAATATGCCCGTAGTTAATCGTATGCGTATCGACTTCCTCAAGCCGCCGCGGCCCTTTGTAAAGCTTGTCCGCAGCGGCGACTGCATCTTCCCCGCTGATACGCACGATGCCGATTGCTCCTTCTCCCATCGGGGTGGAAATTGCGGCAATTGTATCGATATCCATCAGCTTCCTCCTCCTTTCTACTCTTCCTCGTTTTTTATGAATGTTATTCCATTTAATGGAATTTTATATTCGGAGTGCTGAATAGAGTTTCTTTTAAAATGTAAGCTTCGTTAATGTGCGTGTTATTAACCGGTGGGATTTTCGCTTCCTGGCCGGATGTGGATATATGTTTCTTTCATGGATTACAAGTACTTCGATTTATGCTTTGATTCCAACTTACTAGATTATCATATTTTCAACCTTATGGAAAGGTTTCTGCATACTAAAAAAGACTGCCCGGAAGGCAGTCTTTCGAGGACAGTCTCAGGTGAGAACAATTACTTCGGCTTAACAATGACGCGCCGGTTCGGCTCTTTGCCGTCCGAGTCAGTTTCTACACTTGGATCATTTTGAAGGGCGGTGTGAATAACTTTGCGTTCATGGGAACTCATCGGCTCAAGCCGGACTTCCTGATTGATTCGCACGGCTTTTTTGGCAATACGATCCGCCAGAGTTTCCAGCGCCTCTTTGCGGCGTGCGCGGTATCCCTCTGCATCGAGGTGAATCCGTACATAGCTGTCGGAGAGCTTATTTGCCGCAAGATTAACAAGGTATTGAAGAGAATCGAGTGTCTGTCCGCGTTTGCCGATCAGCACCCCGATTTCTTTTCCGCTTATATTAAAGTAGAGGCCGTCCCTGCGCTCTTCTATTTGTACACTTGCGGTCACACCCATATGATCAATTGTTTCCCGTAAGAAGTTCAGTCCTGCTTTAACAGGATCAGGTTTTCGGGTAAGCTCGACCACTGCCGGCTTACCGCCGAAAAGACCAAAAAGGGCTTTTTGAGCTTCTTCAATGACGTGAATGTGCACGTCACTGCGTTCTGCGTCTAATTTTTCCAGTCCCTTTGCTACTGCTTCTTCTACTGTACTCCCTGATGCTGTCACTTTGTTCACTAGCTTTTCTCTCCCCCCGCTTTAGCTTCCTTTGCATCTCCTTTGCTCTTGCCTACGTTCGGACCTGTAATGAAGTAAGTCTGTACAATCATAAAGAGGTTACCGATAACCCAGTACAAGGCCAGAGCAGATGGGAAGAATGCCGCGAATGCCATAATCATGATAGGCATAATATAAAGAAGAGCTTTCATCTGCGGGTTGTCCTGGACCATCATCATTTTCTGCTGAATAAATGTCGTTGCCCCGGCGATAAGCGGAAGCAGGAAAAATGGATCAGCACTTCCAAGTTCAAACCATAAAAATTCCTGTGCCGCTCCCGTATAACCCGGGTCGACCTCCGGATTGATCTGCGGTGTGCGGATGATCGCGTGATAAAAAGCAATGAGAATCGGCATCTGCACTAAAATAGGCAGGCAGCCGGCAAGCGGATTTACTCCGTGCGTCTGAAACAGTTCCATCATTTCTTTCTGGAGCTTCTGCTGCGTCTGCTGGTCCTTCGCACTGTATTTCTCACGCAGTTCTTTCATCTGCGGCTGAAGCGCCTGCATTGCTTTCGTACTCTTCGTCTGCTTAATCATAAGCGGAAGAATGAGGATACGAAGGATGATTGTTACGATAATAATAGCTAGTCCATAGCTGTTATTAAGGGCATCTGCAATAGTTGTCATCAGCCAGGATAATGGATAAACAAAAAACGGATCCCAAATACCGCTTGCATCTGACTTAATCGGTTCATCAATGTTAAAACACCCGCTCATCAAAAGCATGATGCCAATAAACAAAGATGCCATACTTATTTTCTTAACCACTTCTTGGTCCTCCTATCTTTTTCGTCACAAGACAATAAAATTCCTTCTTTTTCCTGTTTTTTATTCCATCGGAGGCTTCTTTTTCTCCGGCACGGGATCTATTCCGCCCGGATGGAAAGGGTGGCATTTCAACAGGCGTCTTACCGTCAGATACAATCCTTTCCACGGTCCGTGGACCTGCAGTGCCTCGATTCCGTAATGGGAACAAGTTGGATAAAAACGGCAGGAAGCAGGGGTGAACCGGGAAATATATCTCTGATAAAGACGAATCATTCCCATCAGGAGTTTTGTCATGACTTCACCTCAAAGATTTTGTCCGGCTCTTCGGTTTGAAAAGCTTAGCCACTTTCAGAACATGCCTGAGTGATTTAGTTACCTCTTCTAATTCCATGGAAGCCGCCGGTTTACGGGCAATGATGACGACGTCGTATTCCTGCTTAAGGTCTTCTGTAAGATCGCGGAGCACTTCTTTCATTAACCGTTTAATGCGGTTTCGCTGCACGGCATTACCGAGTTTCTTACTTACAGAAAGTCCGATTCGTATATGTGTCTGCTCCTGTCTCGGGAGCTGGTAAACAACAAATTGCCGGTTCGCTGCCGAACTGCCTCGCTGAAATACGTGCTGAAATTCTTCATTTTTCTTTAATCGATGCTGCTTTTTCATTCACGGGCACCTCTTTAAATAACAGCGCCGGTGACGCTATTCATTTTACCTAATCTTATGGGCTGATTCAATGGCCGAACGTGACCGTTCTGTGACGTCCTTACATATAAGAAGCTGTCCCGCAGGTTCTTCAAGGACAGCTGCACGCTCATTTATATTAAAATTTCTTCTGCTTTGTAAAAAAAGACCACTGATCGCCCAGTGGTCTTTTTGTTACGCAGATAGAACCTTTCTTCCTTTACGACGGCGGTTGGAAAGGACCTTACGGCCGTTTTTAGTCGCCATGCGTGCACGGAAACCGTGGTTTTTTTTGCGCTTACGGTTATTTGGATTAAATGTTGGCTTACCCATGTGAAATACACCTCCTGATTGCTCATATTAAAACAATAATCTGTTTATTGTCATCTTCGATCTCGCCTTAACCGCCGGGTGCGGCAGGCAGTCTTGTAAATTATAATTTTTTCGTTTATTCATGTCAAGGGCAACTTTCATTTTCCTCTCTTTAAAACCTGTTTTCCCATATTTCCTTTCTCTTCTACAAATCCGCTTTTTTCTTTGCTTTTTCATGCCTGTGGATAATATTTCGAGCGTTTTCTTTTTCTCCACATCCATGCCCACAAGTTTTTCACAGTATCTAGTGCTGTGGATAAATTTTAAGCACAACCCGTTGAATAGTGTGGATAACTTCAGAAGAATGTTGCCATAATCATGTTTTTTTGGTACGCTGGTTATGTTTTTTATCGTGGAAAAATATTCAGCTTATTAAATCTATCCACAGTTGTGTATAAACATGTGGATAGTTATACAAACTGCTTGATAAGTTTATCCACAATGTTGTGAATAGAGTTGACAACCGCTTTCCTTCTATAATAGTGTTCATGCACATCCCCTGTGTGTATGTTTATTCATCCAGGTTGTGCATTGGTTGTACAAGCCGGCGGAAGGAAGCAGTTTTTCGACGTTCTGTTGTACGACAGAAGGGAAGCAAAGGAGGGAAATGT